>NZ_DASQCJ010000114.1:0-11208 GCF_035634735.1 Cellulomonas sp. | reverse complement strand
CCGGGTCCTCGCGCAGGGTGCGGACGAAGAGCGTGGACAGGCGTAGCAGCATGGGCCGCAGCCTAGTGGGAGTGCCGGGTGTCGGACGCCTGGGCCACCATGGGTCCATGCCCGAGCTGCCCGAGGTCGAGTCGCTGGCCGACTTCCTGCGCGAGCGCGCCGTGGGGCGCACCGTCGCGGGGGTCGAGGTCGGGGCGATCAGCGCCCTCAAGACGTTCCGCCCCGCACCGGCCGACCTGACCGGCGGGACCGTCGTCTCCGCCGGCCGGCACGGCAAGTGGCTCGACCTCGGCGTGGCGCCCCCGGCCGCGGGCGGCGGCCTCGGCGACCCGCTGCACCTCGTGTTCCACCTGGCGCGCGCCGGCTGGCTGCGCTGGTCCGAGCAGCTGCCGGCGACCCCGGTCCGGCCCGGCAAGTCCCCGCTGGCCCTGCGGGTGCGGCTGGACGACGGGTCGGGCTTCGACCTCACCGAGGCGGGTACCCGCAAGCGGCTCGCCGTGCACGTGGTGGCCGACCCGGCCGAGGTGCCGCAGGTCGCCACGCTCGGCGTCGAGCCGCTGTCCGCGGAGTTCACGCCCGAGCGGCTCGGGCAGCTCATGGCCGCGCGCAACCAGCAGGTCAAGGGCCTGCTGCGCGACCAGGGCACGATCGCCGGCATCGGCAACGCCTACTCCGACGAGATCCTGCTCGTGGCCCGCACCAGCCCGTTCGCACTGACCCGGTCCTTCGACGCGGACGCCGTGGCCCGGCTGCACGCCGCGACCGTCGGGGTGCTGCGCGAGGCCGTCGCCACGGCCGCCGGACGTCCCGCCGCCGAGCTGAAGGACGCCAAGCGCCGCGGCATGCGGGTGCACGGCCGCACCGGGGAGCCCTGCCCCGGGTGGGACGGCGTGCCGTGCGGGGACACCGTGCACGAGGTGTCGTTCGCCGACTCGTCGCTGCAGTACTGCCCGACCTGCCAGACCGGCGGCAAGCCGCTGGCCGACCGGCGGATGTCCCGGCTGCTGCGCTGACGCCGGGCGGCCCGGCTTCACACGTCGCGCACAGGATCCCTCCGAGGGCTCTCCCCGCTCGCCGAGCGGCCCCCGCGTGCCCTTCCCTAGCGTGGGAGGCATGCCCGAGACCACCAGCAGGGACGACCGCCCCGTCCGGCACAGCCGCGCCGTGCAGCGCCCCGCCCGGCACGTCCGCCGCACCCGCGCCGGCGTCGGCCGCCGCGTCGCCCGCGTCGCCGCCGCGACCGCCGGCGTGCTCGCGCTCGGCGGCACGACCGGCGCCGTCGCGCTGTACGCCCAGGTGCAGGGCAGCATCGACGCCGCCGACGTGGACCAGTTCCTCGGCGACGACCGGCCCGCCGCGCCCGCCGAGGAGCAGCCCGTCGACGGCTACGCCGGCCGGCCGCTCAACATCCTCGTGATGGGCACCGACCTCCGGGACGGCGAGAACGCCCAGATCGCCGGCGACGTCGACGGCATGCGGTCCGACACCACGATGCTGGTGCACCTGTCCGCCGACCGCAGCCGGGTCGACGTGGTCTCCGTCCCGCGCGACTCCCTCGTCGACATCCCGTCCTGCACCCTCGAGGACGGCAGCAGCACCGAGCCGCGGTCGGACGCGATGTTCAACGACGCGTTCCACATCGGCGGCGGCGACACCCAGAACCTCGCCGCCGCGGCGGCCTGCACCCGGCGCACCTTCGAGCAGAACAGCGGGCTGCGCACCGACGAGAGCATCGTCGTGAAGATGGACGGCGTCCGGGACGTCATCGACGCCCTCGGCGGCGTCCCGATGGACCTGCCCGAGGCGATGGACTCCCCCAAGGCCGGCCTGCACGTGCCCGCCGGCCCGCAGACCTTCGACGGCACCACCGCGCTGCAGTTCCTCCGCGCGCGCACCGGCACCGGCAACGGGCTCGAGATGGGCTCCGACCTGGCGCGCATCGACCGGCAGCAGCAGCTCGTCGACGCGCTCGCCGCGCAGGTGCAGGGCGCGGGCCTGCTCAGCGACCCGACCACGCTCATGCCGGTGCTGACGTCCGTCACGCGGTCGCTGTCGATCAGCGAGGGCCTCGCGGACGTCCGGGACCTGGCGGGCCTGGCGCTGACCCTCCGGGACGTCGACCCGGCGACCCTGCAGCCGGTCACCGTGCCGGTCGCCGCGGCGCCCCAGGACGAGGACCGCGTGGTGTGGACGTCGGCCGCGCAGGACCTCTGGGACCGGCTCGCGGCGGACCAGCCGCTGACGGACGCGGCCACCGCGGGCGCGACCGCCGGGGCGACGGCCGGCGCCTAGAACAGCACCGTCGCGTAGGTCCCGACCCGGCGGAAGCCCACCGCGCGGTACGCCGCCAGCGCCCGCTCGTTGTAGTGGTTCGCGTACAGCGACACGGTGGGCGCCACGTCCCGCCGGGTCGCGGCCACCACCGCCGCCATCCCGGCCTCCGACAGCCGCTCGCCGCGGCGGGTGGGCTCGACCCAGACGCCCTGCACCTGGGCCACCCCGCCCGCGACCGCGCCCAGCTCGGCCTTGAACACGACCTGCGGCGCCCCGTCGTCGCCCGGGTCGATCCGCACGAACGACCGGCCCTCGCGGACCAGCGAGCGCACCCGGGCCTCGTACGCCCCGCCGGTGCCGCCGATCGGCGAGTAGCCGACCTCCTCGGTGAACATCCGTACGCAGGCCGGCAGCACGAGGTCGTACTCCTCCGGCACCGAGCGGCGCACCGCCGGGTCGGGGGCGACCGCCGGGTCCCCGTCGATCACCAGCGACGGCTGCTCCGCGCGGACCTCGCGCACGACGCCCCACGCGGGCGCCAGCAGCTCCCAGAGCGGGAGCACGACCTCGGCGTCGCCGACCAGCGACGAGCACCGCCGCCCCTGCGCCCGGCCCATCGCGGCGAACGCGTCCAGCGCCGCGCCGCGCGCCGCCGGGTCGGGGGCCACCGGGACCAGGTTGGCGCCCGCCCACGCGAGCGCGACGAGCGCGCCGTCGACCTCGTAGCCCCACAGCTGCCCGCCGGAGCGGCGCAGCCCCACGACGGCCGCCTGCTCGAGGCGGGTCGTGGCGAGGACCGCCGCCACCGGGTCCTGCGCGCAGAGCGCGAGCGCCCGCGGCAGGTCCGCGTCGGCCAGCACCCGCGCGCCGCCGGTGCCCGCCGGCGGCCGCCCCGCCGCCAGGTCCTCCCAGAGCCCCCGCACCGGCGTCAGCCCACCGTCACCACGGGGCCGCCCGCGCCGTCGCCGGCCGGCTCCATGCCCTCGGCGATCCGCATCGCCTCGTCGATCAGGGTCTCGACGATCGCCGACTCGGGCACGGTGCGCACGACCTGGCCGCGGACGAAGATCTGCCCCTTGCCGTTGCCGGACGCCACGCCGAGGTCCGCCTCGCGCGCCTCGCCGGGGCCGTTCACGACGCAGCCCATGACGGCGACCCGCAGCGGCACCTCCAGGCCCTCGAGCCCCGCCGTGACCCGCTCGGCCAGCGTGTACACGTCGACCTGCGCGCGCCCGCACGACGGGCAGGACACGATCTCGAGCTTGCGCGGCCGGAGGTTCAGCGACTGCAGGATCTGGATCCCGACCTTGACCTCCTCGACCGGCGGCGCCGACAGGGACACCCGGATCGTGTCGCCGATGCCCTTGCTGAGCAGCGCGCCGAACGCCGTGGCCGACTTGATCGTGCCCTGGAACGCCGGGCCGGCCTCGGTCACGCCGAGGTGCAGCGGCCAGTCGCCGCGCTCGGAGAGCAGCTCGTACGCGCGGACCATCACGACCGGGTCGTTGTGCTTCACCGAGATCTTGAAGTCGTGGAAGTCGTGCTCCTCGAACAGCGACGCCTCCCAGACGGCCGACTCGACGAGCGCCTCCGGCGTGGCCTTCCCGTACTTCGCGAGCAGCCGCGGGTCGAGCGAGCCGGCGTTCACGCCGATCCGCAGCGACACCCCGGCGTCCTGGGCCGCGCGGGCGATCTCCTTGACCTGGTCGTCGAACTTCCGGATGTTGCCCGGGTTCACCCGCACCGCCGCGCAGCCGGCGTCGATCGCCGCGAACACGTACCGCGGCTGGAAGTGGATGTCCGCGATCACGGGGATCTGCGACTTGCGGGCGATCGCCGGCAGCGCGTCCGCGTCGTCCTGGGTCGGCACCGCCACCCGGACGATGTCGCAGCCCGCGGCGGTCAGCTCGGCGATCTGCTGCAGGGTCGCGTTGACGTCGGACGTCAGGGTCGTCGTCATGGACTGCACGCTCACCGGGGCGTCGCCCCCGACCTCGACCTTGCCCACGCGGATCTTCCGGGTCGGGCGGCGCGGGGCCAGCACCGGCGGAGGAGCCTCCGGCATGCCCAGGCTGATGGGGGTGCTCACCGGGCCATCATCGCACCGCGAGCGCGCGCCGCGCCCGAGGAGGGCGGGCGCGGCTCAGCCGAACGTGACCGGCGCGACGATGTCGGCGTACGCGAGCAGCAGGCCCATCCCGCCGAGGACCACGAACACCGCGAGCGCCACCGGCTGCAGCCGGGCGGCGTCGGCGGGCCGCGGCCGCGGCAGCCCCCGCAGGCGCGCGGCCTGCCGCTTGAGGCCCTCCCACAGCGCGGCCGCGACGTGGCCGCCGTCCAGGGGCACCAGCGGGATCAGGTTGAAGACGAACAGCGCGATGTTCAGCGACGCCAGCAGGCTGAGCATCCCGGACACCCGCTCGGCGACCCCGACGCCCGTCGCGTCCGACGACGCCACCTCGCCGGCCAGCCGCGCCACGCCGACCGGGCCGAGCACGCCCTCGGCGCTCCGCTCCCCGTTCCCGAAGGCGCTCTCCGCGATGCCGACCAGGTTGGCGGGCAGCGTCACGACGGCCTTCATCGTCTGCCACACGGCGTCGCCGGTGAGCTCCGCCACCTCGGACGCCGGCTGCCGCTGGAGCTCCGTCCCGGGGCTCACGCCGAGGAACCCGACCTCCCGGGTCACGGGGTCGCCGTCGTCGTCGAGGACGGCCTGCCCCGCGTCGTCCGTCACCGGGCGCTCGGCGACCACCGGCGTCACCGTGAGCTCGACGCGCTCGCCGTCCCGCTCGACCACGACCGGCACCGCCTGGTCGCCCGAGCCGCGGATCAGCCCGCTGAGCTGGTCCCAGGACGTGATCGCGACGCCGTCGTAGGACACCACCGTGTCGCCGGGCCGCAGCCCCGCCTCGGCGCCCGGCGCCGCGGGGTCGTCGGCCGCGCACTCGGTCGCGGTCGAGTCCGCCGGCAGCACGCACTGGCTCACCGAGGACAGCGTCGTGCTCGCGCCCTGGACGCCGATCCCGACCAGCACCACCGCGAGCAGCACGACCGCGATCAGCAGGTTCATCACCGGCCCGCCGAGCATGACGACGAGCTTCTTCGGCGTCGACAGCCGGTAGAACGCGCGGTGGTCCTCGCCGTCGCGGATCTCCTCCGCGCTCGCCTCGCGGGCGTCCGCGGCGATCCGGCTGAAGAACCCGCGCACCGGCGGGTTCCCGACCGCCTCGGGCGTCGGGTACATCCCGATCAGCCGGACGTAGCCGCCGAGCGGGATCGCCTTGACCCCGTACTCGGTCTCGCCCCTGGTCCGGGACCACAGAGTCGGGCCGAAGCCGACCATGTACTGGCTCACGCGCACGCCGAACTTCTTGGCCGGCACCATGTGCCCGACCTCGTGCAGCGCGATGGACACGAGGATGCCCACCACGAGCACCACGACGCCGATCGCGTAGGCCATGCGGGGGCTCCGTTCAGTGCGGCTGCCCGCCGAGCGGGTCGGCTCGGCGGGGGTGGGACGACCCCCCATCTTGCCCCGGATTCCTGGGGGCGGGCTGGACGTCCGCCGTGCCGGGGCGCGTGCCGGTCCCGGCGCCGGGGTCCGCGTCGCGTCCCGGGCCGGGCTCCGCGTCGCCGTCGGCCGCCACCCGGTCCCGGCCCGCGCGCTTCGCCCGGTACATCAGCGCGTCCACCCGCCCGATCGCGGCGGCCGGCTCCTCGCCCGCCCGCAGCGCGGTGACGCCCAGGCTCGCGGTCACGTCGACCGGCGCCTGCGCCCGCACGGCGCCGGGCACCGCCGCGCGGAGCCGCTCCGCCAGCGCCCGGGCGTCGTCGGTCCCCGTGCCGGGCGCGACCACCAGGAACTCCTCGCCGCCGAGCCGGGCCACCAGGTCGCCGGACCGCACGTGCTCCTCGAGCGCCCGCGCGACCGCGACCAGCACGCGGTCGCCCACGGTGTGGCCGTGCACGTCGTTCACCGCCTTGAACCGGTCCAGGTCCAGGTAGACCAGCGCGACGTCCAGCCCCGAGCCGACCACCCGCGCCTGGTACGCCAGCTCGTCCTCGAGCCGGCGGCGGTTCGCCGCGCCGGTCAGCGGGTCGCGGTAGGCCATCTCCCGCATCGACGCCGCCTCCGCGCTCGCGTGCTCCGCCACCCGGAACGCCCGGGCCGCGTGCTCCTTCGTGCGGGAGAGCACCCAGACCATCGCCGCCAGCACCGCCAGGTACACCGCGTACCGCGCCAGGTCGACGGCGTGGCCGCGCACGTCGCCGTCGTCGGGGCCGAGCGCGAGGCCGGCCCAGCCGACGGCCAGCGTCGCGGCCACCACCGCGGCCGCGTGCAGCGCCGCGAACCGGGTCGGGAACACCAGGTAGCCGATCACCACGAACAGCGCGAGGCCCATGAACGTCGTCGGGAACAGCGCGTCCCAGCCCCCGCCCTCGGCCGTGGCCAGCCGGCTGCCCATCGTCGCGAGCCACAGCGCGTCCAGCCCCAGCAGCACCACCCGCGACACCGGCACCGTCGCCGCCGGGCGCCGGAGCACCAGCCAGGCGAACAGCAGCACCACGACCAGCAGCACCGGCGTCGCGGCCCGCAGCAGCGCGTCGTCCCAGCGCAGGACGGCGACCACGACCACCGACACCGCCCCGAACAGCAGGCACACCAGCAGCACGCGCCGGATCAGGCCCAGCGTCGGGTCGCCGGACCGCCGGGCGACCGGCAGGTCCCGCGGCGGCGGTGCGGGTGCGGACATCGCGGCTCGTTCCGGGCGGCCCGGGTGGCGCCGGGGAGGGACTCGGTCGTGGCACGGTACCCCGCACCGCCGCAGGTCGGCGGGGCGCGGGCGCGCTTGTCACCCGCAGGATCACCCGTCCGCGACCGGCCTTGCGCCGCCCGGGGCCAGCCGTGACCATCGGGGGACGGCCGACGACTCCGGGGAGGCGACGTGGACGACGCGCGCGAGGTGGGGCCCGGCTCCGACGGCTGGGCCCTGGCGCTGCGGTGGAGCACCGGCGGCGACCCGGCGGCGCGGTCCCTGTGGTTCGCGCAGGCGGAGGCGGCCGACCCCCGCCCCGCGCGCGACCCGCTGGACGGCGACACCACCGCCGACGTCGTGGTGGTGGGCGCGGGGCTGACGGGGCTGTGGACCGCGTACTACCTGCTCGAGGCCGACCCCGCGCTGGACGTCCTCGTCGTCGAGCGGGACGTCGCCGGAACCGGGGCGAGCGGGCGGAGCGGCGGCTGGTACGGCGCCGGACCCGCCTCCGCCGCGGCCCGGGTCGCCGCCGCGCACGGGCCCGAGGCCGCCCGCACCGCGCGCGCCGCCCTGCGCGACGCCGTCGTGGAGGTGGGCGGCGTCGCCGCGGCCGAGCAGGTCGACTGCGACCTCGCCGTCGGCGGCCTGCTCACCGTCGCCCGCACGCCCGCGCAGCTCGCCCGGCTCGCCGCGGACGCCGCGGCCGCGCGCGCCTGGGGCGACGAGGTCGAGGACCTCGGGGCCGGCGACGTGGCCGGGCTGGCCCGGGTGCCCGGCGCGCTCGGCGGCACCCTGGCGCCCGACGTGGGACGGCTGCAGCCCGTGGCGCTCGTCCGCGGGCTCGTCGACGTGCTGACCGCGCACGGCGCGCGGGTCGCCGAGGGCACCCGCGCCCTGCGGCTCTCCCCCGGCGCCGTCGTCACGGACCAGGGCACCGTGCGCGCGCCGCTGGTCGTGCGGGCCACCGGCGGCGGGGCGCCCGCGGGCGGGCGGCAGGCCGTCGCGACCGCACCGCTGCCCGAGGACGTGTGGGCGGCGCTCGGCCTCCGCCGGGGCGTCGTGCTCGCCGACGGGAGCCACCGCCCCGTGCGGGCCCTGCGCACCGCGGACGACCGGTTCGCGCTCAGCCTGCGCAGCGCGCGGCGCCCCACCGCCCCGTCCGGCCAGGACCCGACCGCCGTGCTGCGCCTGCACCGGGCCCTGGCCGACCTGCTGCCGCCCGGGACGCCGGCCCCGATCACGCACGCGTGGGGCGTCGCCCTCGCGGGCGGGCCGCTGCCGGCGCTCGGGTTCGACGCCGACGCGGGGCTCGCCTGGGCCGACGGCACCGGGGACGACGGGATCGCCGCGGGGAACCTCGCGGGCCGGACGCTGGCGGAGCTGCTGACCGGGGGCGACGGGGCGCTGACGCGGCTGCCGTGGGTGGTGCGGGACGCGGCGGGGGGCGGGTCGCACGGGGGCGTCGGCCGGCGGGCCGCCGCCCGGGTCGCCGCCGCGGTCCGGGAGGGCGCCGCGGCGCTGGCCGACCGGGAGGAGCGCGTCACGGGGCGCCCGAGCCGCCTGACGGGCCTCACCGGCGAGGGCTGAGCGCCCCGTCGACCGTCGAGATCAGCGCTTCCACCCGAGATCGGTGCTTCTCGGCACCGATCTCGGCGCGAACCACCGATCTCGGCGATCCGGCGGGCGTCGGAGCCGGGCCGCGCCGGACTCAGCGGGCCGCGACCCGCTCCCGCGCCCGGGCCCGCGCCCAGTCCTCCGCCGCCTGCACGTCCGCGACGTCCCGCACCGGCCCGCCGTCGTGCGCGGCCAGCACCTCCTCGATCGTCCCGACGATCCCGAGGAACGAAAGCCGCCCGGCCAGGAACGCCGCGACGGCCTCCTCGTTGGCCGCGTTGTACACCGCCGGGTGCGTGGCCGAGGCGGCGACCGCCGCGCGGGCCAGGGCGACGGCGCCGAACGTGTCCTCGTCCAGCGGCTCGAACTCCCACCGCCCGGCCCGGGCCCAGTCGACGGGCGCGGCGGCGTCGGGCAGCCGGTCGGGCCAGGCCAGGCCCAGCGCGATCGGCAGCCGCATGTCGGGCGGGGACGCCTGCGCGATCGTCGAGCCGTCGGCGAACTCGACCATCGAGTGCACGACGGACTGCGGGTGCACGACCACCTCGATGTCGGCGACCGGCACGTCGAACAGCAGGTGCGCCTCGATGAGCTCAAGGCCCTTGTTCACCAGCGTGGCCGAGTTGATCGTGACGACCGGGCCCATCGACCAGGTCGGGTGCGCCAGCGCCTGCTCGGGCGTCACGTCGGCCAGCTCGGCCCGGGTGCGGCCCCGGAACGGGCCGCCGGACGCGGTGAGCACCAGCCGGCGCACCTCCGACCGCCGCCCGCCGCGCAGGCACTGGGCGATCGCGGAGTGCTCGGAGTCGACGGGGACGACCTGCCCGGGGCGCTGCACGGCCGCGCGCACGAGGGGGCCGCCCGCGACCAGGGACTCCTTGTTGGCCAGGGCCAGCACGCTGCCGGAGCCGAGCGCGGCGAGGGTGGGCCCGAGCCCCACGGACCCGGTGATGCCGTTGAGCACGACGTCGGCCCCGCGCGCGGCGAGCTGCGCCGCGGCGTCCGGGCCGGTGAGCACCTCGACGCCGACCTGGCGCAGCCCCGCCTCGGCGGACGCGCGCACGACCTCGGCGAACACGGTCCCCGCGGCGTCCGGGTCGGCGACCGCGACGGTCTGCACGCCCAGGGCCACGGCCTGCCGGGCCAGCGCGACGGGGTCCGAGCCCCCGGCGCTGATCCCGGTGACCCGGAACCGGTCCGGGTTCCGCGTGATGACGTCGGCGGCCTGGGTGCCGATCGATCCGGTGGAGCCGAGCAGGACGACGGTGCGCGCGTTCATCCGCCCCATCCTGCCCGAGCGGAGGTCACTCCGCGGCGAGCAGCACGTCCACGGCGCGCTCGAGGAACGCGTCGACCGGCCCCTCGGCGTAGGCGCGGGCGCCCTTGCGGCGGGCGAACACGGCCGCCCGGACCTCCTGCGCGGTCAGCGGCGCGTTGGTGTCGAAGTACGCCACGAGCCGGTCGCACAGCGCGTCGACCTCCGCGGCGTCGTACCCGGCCTGGCGCCCCTTCGGGTGCGCGAACCGCTCCCCGGCGGGGCGGGTCAGCCGCCCGTACAGCGAGCGCGCCTGCTCGGCGAGCGTCTCCAGCCACGCCTGCCGGCCGCGGTCGGCGATGTAGTCCGCGCGGGACCGCGCGACGAACGCCGCCTCGAGGCGGTCGAGCGCCGCGTCGACGGCGGTGGTCGAGTACCCGTGCCGGACGAGGTCGAACGCGACCGTCCGCACGTCGCGGCTGGACAGCGCGCCCGCGGGGCCCTGCTCGTAGACCGTCCGGGCGTGGGTGAAGAAGTCGTCGACCTCCTCGGGGTGGTACCCCGTCCGCATCCCGGTGACCCGCCGGAACATGGCGCCGCCGCTCATCAGTCCTCCTCAGCCGCCAGCTGGCCGCACGCACCGTCGATGTCGGACCCACGGGTGTCCCGGACGGTGGTCGGGATGCCGTGTGCGCGCAAGCGTGCCACGAACTCCTGCTCCACCGCGGGATCGCTCGCCGTCCACTTGGAACCGGGCGTCGGGTTCAGCGGGATGGGGTTGCAGTGCACCCAGCCGCGGCCGCGCCGGTTGAGCTCGGTGCCCAGCAGGTCGGCGCGCCACGCCTGGTCGTTGATGTCGCGCATCAGCGCGTACTCGATGGACACCCGCCGGCCGGTCGCCTGGAAGTACTCGTAGGCGGCGTCGATCGTCTCCGCGACGCTCCACCGGGTGTTGATCGGCACGAGCTCGTTGCGCAGCTCGTCGTCCGGCGCGTGCAGCGACAGCGCCAGCGTCACCGGGATGCCCTCCTTCGCGAGCTTGCGCATCGCGGGCACCAGGCCCACCGTCGAGACGGTGATGTTGCGGGCGGACATGCCCAGGCCGTCCGGGACCGGCGCGATCATGCGGCGCACGGTCTCCATGACGGTCTTGTAGTTCGCGAGCGGCTCCCCCATGCCCATGAACACGACGTTCGACAGGCGGGTCGGGCCGCCGGGGACCTCGCCGGCCTCCAGCGCGGCGGCCGCGGCGCGCACCTGCTCGACGACCTCCGCCGTCGACAGGTTGCGGGTCAGGCCGAGCTGGCC
>NZ_DASQCJ010000113.1:0-20516 GCF_035634735.1 Cellulomonas sp. | reverse complement strand
GAGGTCGGCCCACAGGCTGGTCTGGTGCCGGCTGACCCGCAGGCCGGTCTCCCACTCGGCGAGCTCGCGCGCCTCCGCGACCAGGGCGGCCAGCGGCTCGAGCGCCGGGTGGTCGAGCGACAGGTAGGTGTGGTCGACCAGGCGCATCCGCCGGCGGCCCTTCGCGAGCGCGGCGAACAGCGGGCCGAACGGCACCGTGCGGCCGTCGATGGTCACGGTGACGCCGAGGTCGAACCAGTCGGTCTTGTCGCAGGGCTGCGCGGTGACGGTGAGCACCGGCGCGCCGTGCAGGACGCGGTAGTCAGGGGCGGTGCCGACGGTGTCGACTCGGACGCCGGCGAGGGCGGCGATCCGGGGGAGCGCGGCGGTGACGAGGTCGGCGGCGTCGGCGTCGCGGAGCGTCGTGGGCGGGGGGAGCGGCGGGCGGCCGTCGGCGGGGCGGTCGTCGGCGGGGTGGTCGGGGTCGGCCGGGTCGGCGGGGTCGGCGGGGTCCGCCTCCGGCCAGCCGCCGGGCACCAGGTCGCCCGGCACGAGGTCGCGGGGGTCGGGCGCCGGGCCCGAGCGGGCGTGGCCGTCCCACCGCCACGTCAGGTCGACGACCCGGCCGGGCAGGTGCCGGACCGTCAGCACGAGCGTGGGCGGGGCCGGCGGCGGGACGACCACCGACCCGTCCGCGCTCGCGACGTCGAGGCCCGCGCGCAGGGCGGGCAGCCGCTCGCGCAGGAACGGCCCGGCCTGGTCCTCGGGGACGACGACGCCGGCGCGGAGGGCGTCGGCTACCGTGCGCCCGCCGGCCGCGTCGCCGAGCAGGGCGAGCTGCTGCGGCCCGAGCGGCTCGGCGGCCGGGGCCAGCAGCACCCGGCGCGGGTGGGCCGGGTCGACGACGTAGACGCCGTGGTCGCCGATCGCGTGCGCGTGCGCGACGGGGTGCGGCTCGCCGTCGACCGTCAGGTGCGCCGCGACCCGCAGGCCCGCGGCGCCGCGCGCGACGTCCAGGCCCAGCCGGGCCGCGCCCGCGCGGCGCACCTCGGCGCCGGCGCCCGACCCGACGAGCGGGATGCCGAGGTCCCGCGCCTGGTCCAGCAGGTCCCAGAGCACCGGGTTGACGAACTCGTCCAGGTACACCCAGGCGGCGTCCTGGCCCGGGACGGGCGGCTCGGCGGCGCGGTGCAGGGCGCCGACCTGGCAGAACCAGCGGTGCTGGTCGGCGTCGAGGTCGAGCCGGGCGCGCAGGTGCGGGATGTTCGCCCAGGTGACGCTGCCGCGGGTCCAGCCGCGGTCGGTGCGGGTCACGGGGCGGACGCCCAGGCGGTAGCCGGCGGTGCCGGGGTCCGCGGGCTCGCCCGGGCGGCGGGCGACGGCGGTGCGGGACACCGGGCCGTTCCAGCGCTCGCGGGTGCGGGGGGTCAGCTCGCGCAGCTCCACCTGCAGCGCGGCGCGGCGGGCGCGCGGGGCGGGCGCGGCGTCGCCCCAGGCGAGCAGGCCGTCGAGGACGGCGCGCCAGTCGCCGGGGCCGGCTGCCCAGGCGGCGGCGCCGGGCCGGTCCGCCCCGCCCGCGGACGGCGCGGGGGACGGGACGGCGGGCACGCGCCCGATCGTGCCACACGCCCCCGACACCGCCCGCGCGGCGGCCCTCCGCCCGCGAGTGCACATCGAACGGGTCGAGTGCCTATCCGCCGGATAGGCACTCGACCCGTTTCGTCTGCACTCGACGACCGACGCGCGGGTCAGGCCGGCTCGACCTCCGCGAGGACGGCCGTCAGCTGCTCGCGGGTGGTGGCGTCCAGGACGCGCTGCACGCGCTCGCCGTCGCTGAACACCAGGGCGATCCGGGACAGCAGCGACAGGTGCTCGTCACCGACGCCCGCGATGCCCACGACGACCCGCACGGGGTTGCCGTCCCAGTCGACCGGCTCCTCGTACCGCACCAGGCAGACGGCGGACCGGTGGATCGCGCCCTTCGCCTCGTTGGTGCCGTGCGGGATGGCGAGGTAGCTGCCCATGTACGTGGAGATGGTCAGCTCGCGCTCGAGCATCGCGTCCACGTACCCGGGGTCCACCGCCCCGGAGCCGACGAGCAGCGCCCCGGCCTCCCGGATGGCCTCCTCCTTGGACCCGGCGCGCCCCGCGGGGACGATCAGGTCCGCGCTCAGCAGCTCCGTCATGACGTGCTCCTCTCCGTCGCCCCGGCCTCGGCCTCCGCCCGGGCCTCGCGCACGACGTCGTCGTACACGGGGCTGGACAGGAAGTTGTCGACCGAGACGTGCCGGGCGCTGGGGGCGTGCCGCCGCGCCCGGTCGGTCAGCTCGCGCTGGGTGATGACCAGGTCGACGTCGTCCTCCAGGTTGGCGACGGCCTTGTTGACCACGGTGATGTCGGCGCGGCCGGCCTTCTTGAGCTTGTCGCGCAGGATGCTCGCGCCCATCGCGGACGACCCCATGCCGGCGTCGCACGCGAACACGATGGACCGCACCGGGGCCGCGGGCGCCCCCGGCTCGGCGTCCGCCCCGGCCGGCACCGCGCCGCCCTGGCGGGCCGCCATGGCGTCGAGCGCCGTGGACGACTTGCCCTTGTTGGCCTCGGTCTGGGCGATCGCCGCGGCGAGGTCGCCGCCGCCCGCCGCGAGGTCCTTCTTCCGCGAGGCCCGCAGGATGACCGCCGCCACCAGGAACGTGACCACGAAGGCCAGCACCACCGAGAGCGTCACCCCGACGAACGAGTCGCGTGGCGTCGCGGCGTAGACCGCGATGATCGACCCGGGTGCCGCCGGGCCGCGCAGGCCGCTGCCGAACACCACGTTCGTCGCGATGCCGGTCGCACCGCCGAGGATGGCCGCGACGATCAGCGTCGGCTTCATCAGCACGAACGGGAAGTACACCTCGTGGATGCCGCCGATGAACTGCACGACCGCCGCGCCCGGGGCCGACGACCGCGCCGCCCCGATGCCGAAGAACGTGTAGGCCATGAGGATGCCCAGGCCGGGGCCGGGGTTGGACTCGACGAGGAACAGCAGCGACTTGCCCTGCTCGACGACCTCCTGGGCGCCGAGCGGGACGAGGACGCCGTTGCCGATCGCGTTGTTGAGGAACAGCACCTTCGCGGGCTCGACCACCACGGCCATGAGCGGCAGCAGGTGGTTGTCGGCCATCCAGGACACCACGTTGCCCAGCGCGTCGGACACGCCGGTGATGATCGGGGCGAACCCGAAGAACGCCCCGACGGCCATCGCGGCGCCCAGGATGCCCGCGGTGAACATGTCGACGAGCATCTCGAAGCCGGGCCTGATCTTCCCGGCCCAGATCGAGTCGACCTTCTTGAGCACCCACGCCGACAGCGGGCCCACGATCATCGCGCCGAGGAACATCGGCACGGTGGAGCCGGTGATCATGCCGACCGCCACGATGGACGCGACGACGCCGCCGCGCTCCTTGTAGACGATCCGGCCGCCGGCGTTCGCGATCAGGATCGGCAGCAGGTAGGTCACCATCGGGCCGACCATGCCGACGTACTGCTGGAACGTGGTGCCGTCGTCGGCGAGGGCGAGCTGGGTGGCGGCGCCCTGCCAGCTGCCCGGGTCGTCGGCGTTGCCGAACCCGCCGAGGATGCCGTTCGGCAGCCAGCCGACGGCGATGAACAGCGACGTGATCAGGCCCCAGGCGAGGAACGCCGGGAGGTTCGGCATGATCATGGCGCTCAGGAACGCCCCGAACCGCTGGACGCGGACCTGGGCCTGCTTGCCCCGCGACGGGGCCGGCGCGGCGGTGGCTGCTGCGGTGGACACGGGGTTCACACCTCCCCGTCGCGGGGGGTCGGCCGGGCGCTGCGGCCCGGCGCGGAGAGGATCCTCATTGACCTGCTCCTTCGTGGTGGGTGACGGCGGCCTCGCGGCGGGCCGTCACGGCTCGATGGTGACCTTGATGCCCGCGCCCGTACGGACGACGTCGATGCCCTCGGCGACCTGGTCCAGCGGCAGCCGGTGGGTGATGAGGTCGGCGACGGGGACGCTCCCGTCGGCGATGTGCGCCAGCGCCTGGCGGTTGTGCTCGGGGCTGGACCCGTTCGCCCCGAAGACCGCCAGCTCGCGGTAGTGCACGAGGTTGGAGTCGAAGGTGATGGTCGGCCGGTCCTTCGGCAGGCCGCCGAACAGGCTGAGCCGACCCTGCGGGGCGAGCATCTGCAGCGCCTGCTCCTGCGCGACCCCCGAGGCGGCCGCGGTGATGACGACCGACGGGCCGCGGCCGTCCGTGGCCTCCTTGACGGCCTCGACCGGGTCGACCTCGGCCGCGCAGATCGCGACGTCCGGGTGCACGACCGCGGCGGCGAGGTCGAGGCGCTCGCGGCTGAGCTCGACCAGGATCACCTGCTCGGCGCCGCGGGCCCGGGCGAGCCGGACGTGCAGGCAGCCGATGGGGCCCGACCCGACCACGACGACCGTGTCGCCCTTGTGCACGTCGATGATCTCCTGGGCGTTGATCGCGCAGGCGAACGGCTCGGCGACGGAGGCCTCGGCGAACGAGACGTTCTCCGGGATCCGGTTCAGGCCGTCGACCTTCAGCACCTCGCGCGGCACGATCATGTACGGCGCGAACCCGCCGTCGAAGTCGTAGCCCATCGACACCTGGTTCGGGCAGATGGTCATGGCGCCCGCGCGGCAGAACTCGCACTCGCCGCAGGGGATCGCCGCGATGACCTGGACCCGGTCGCCCGGCGCCCAGCCCTCGACGCCCGCGCCGACCTCCACGACCTCGCCGGCGATCTCGTGGCCCATCACGCGGGGCGGCCGGATGCGCAGGTGGCCCGACGTCGAGATCTTGACGTCGGTGCCGCACATCGAGGTGGCGCGGACCCGGATCTTGACCTCGCCGTCCTGCGGCGACGGCTCGGGCGCCTCCTCGAGGCGCACGTCGCCGGGGGCGTAGAAGCGGAAGACCTTCATCTCTCTCCTCAGGGCTCAGGCCCGCACGACGCGCGGGCCGGCGGACTCGATCTCGTCGGCGAGCTCCGGGGCGACGCCGCTGTCGGTGACGACGGCGTCGACCCGGCCGAGCGGCGCCACCACGGCGAGCTCGGTGCGGCCGACCTTGGTGTGGTCCGCGAGCACGACGGTGCGGGCCGCGGCGGCCACGAGCGCGCGCTTCACGGTGGCCTCGGCGAGGTCGGGCGTGGACAGCCCGGCCTCGACGCTCAGCCCGTTGGTGCCGAGGAACGCCACGTCGACCCGGACGTCGGCGAGCGCCCGCTCGGCCCAGGACCCGACGGCCGCGAGCGTGCGGGGCCGCACGGTGCCGCCGACCAGGTGCAGGGTGACGAGGGGGAGCGCGGCCAGGGCGGTGGCGACCGGCAGGGCGTGCGTGACGACGGTGAGCTCGCGGTCCGCGGGCAGCATCTCCGCCAGCCGCGCGGTGGTGGACCCGGCGTCGAGGATCACGGACCCGCCCTCGGGGAGCTCGTCGAGCGCGGCCTTGGCGATCCGGTCCTTCTCGGCCCCGAGCTCGTGCTCGCGCTGCGCGAGGGCGGGCTCGTACCCCAGCCGCTCGACCGGGACCGCGCCCCCGTGCACGCGGCGCACCAGGCCCATCCGCTCGAGCGCCGTCAGGTCGCGGCGCACCGTCTCGGGCGTCACGTCCATCTCGGCGGCGAGCTGCTGCACCTCGACCCGGCCCGCGGCGCGCGCGGTCGCGAGGATCAGCGTGTGGCGCTCGGGCGGGTACACGACGGCGGTGTCCTGTTCCTACGGCGTGCGGCCCGTGGCGGCGCCGCGCCGGGCCTCGGTGCCCGACAGCCCCCACTGTGGCGGAGGACACACAGCAAAGTCAACAAAAACGGGGGAACACAGAGCGAACCAAACACGCATGCGGGGGCAAACGCAGGTCCGGTCGGCGCCGTCCGGGGTCGCCGGGCGTCCGCGGAGGTCACGCGCGAGTTCGTGCCGGCGGGAACACCGGGGTGGTCCGGGGCGTTGGGGAAGGCAGGATGAAGAAGCGATACGAAGACCTCGAGATGCAGGACGGCACGGTCGTGCGCTACCAGCGTCACGGCAACGGCGGCGGGCTCGTCGCCAAGGGGGCCGTCGTCGACGACACGGCGTACGTCGCGGACTCCGCCTGGGTGGACCCGGGCGCCCGCGTGGAGGCGCGCGCCCGGATCGGGCAGCACTGCTGGGTGGAGCCCGGCGCCCGCGTGGAGGTGGCCGCGACCGTCGGGTCGCACGTGCACCTGGCGCGCGGCGCGACGGTCGGCGCCGGCGCCTCCGTGGGCGTGCGCGCCGAGATCGGCGCCGACGCGCGCCTGGAGCCCCGCGCGGTCGTGGCGGCCGAGTCGCGGGTGGAGCCCGGCTCCGTCGTGCCCGGCACCGCCGCGCGCAAGGGCGGCCGGCTCGACCGGCACCTGGTGGCCTGACGCCCTGACCCCGCCGTTCCGGCCCGGTCCGCCCTCCCGGCGGACCGGGCCGTCGGCGTGCCCGCGGCCGGGCTAGCGGCCCGCGGGGCGGCGCTCGCCCGCGCGGACGGCGAACGGCAGCGTGTTGCCCGCGGGCGGCAGCGGGCAGGTGCCGTGGTCGCTGAACGCGCACGGGGCGTTCTCGGCGCGGTTCAGGTCGAGCACGACGGTGCCGTCCGGGCGAGGGTGGACGGCGAGCACCCGGAACGCGGCGGTCTCGCCGCCGTTGCTCGCGTCCCGGAACCAGATCGCCGGCTGCGCGCCGCCGGCCACCTGCAGTACGTGCTCCGCGCCGTCGTGGGTGAACCGGACGTGCCCGGCGACGTCGCGGCGGTGCCGCACCCGCCCCGCCACGGACCCGGTCTCCTCGACGGTGCCCGCGGCGGCCGGCTCGAACGCCGCCGCCAGCACCCACGCCGGGTCGTGGTCGAACCGGGGGACGCCGTCGAACGCGGCGACCGCCGGGGCCTGCGGGTCCCGGACGCGGACCCCGTGGTGCAGCGGGCCGCGGCCGACCGGCTCCAAGCGGCGGTCGCCGGCGCGCAGGTCGCCCGCGGCGCCGTCGGCGGCGGTCCACACCGAGGTGGGGCCGGTGAGCGGGGCGCCGTCGAGCGTCAGCGCGCCGGCGGGCCCGGCGCCCGGGTCGACGTGGATGCCCGCGGCGTCGGCCCACCACCGCCCGGGGAGGTCGTCGTACGCCGTCGGCGCCGCGGTGAGCCAGTGCAGCGCGGTGAGGCTGAGCCAGCCGTGCGGGTCGGCGAGCTCGGCGTCGCGGGCCGCGGCCCAGGCGCGCCAGGCGGCGGGGGCGGTGCTGCCGGAGGTCGGGGTCGTGCTGCTCACGCGGGTGCTCCTCGGGGGTCGCCGGGTCGCGAGGACGGTAGTCCCGGCCCGGACCGGTGGACCGCGCGCCGGGGCCGGGGTGAGACGACGTGACGGGACGGGGCCCGATCGACTGCACGGCGGCCGGGGCGCCGCCCGCCCGGCGCGCGGGCCCGGCGGGCCGCCGCGATACTGGCCGGCATGCCCACGTTCGCCGCGCTCGCCGCCCGGACGGAGGACCGGGTCACCTCCGTCGTCGTCCGCCTGCTCTCCCGCCGCGGGTACACCCCGCGCGTCGTCGCGTACCCGTCGTACGGGACCGTCGACCGGTCGCGCGTCCGCGCGCGGGTCCTGCTCACCGCCCCGGACGCCCCGACGCCCGGCAGCGTCGCCCGGCGCGGCTGGCGGAACCTGCTGTCGGCCGAGCTGCCGGACGCCGAGGTGCGGGTCCGCGCGCAGCCCGGCGACGGGCCCGACCTGCTGGTCGCCCGCACCGACCGCGGGGGCTACCTCGACGCGTGGCTGGACGTGCCGCTCGAGCCGGGCTGGCAGACGCTCTACCTGTCGGTCGGCGAGGACCGGGACGTGCCGGCGCCGGTGCAGGTGGTCGACCCCGCCGCCACGCACGGCATCGTCAGCGACATCGACGACACCGTGCTCGTCACGATGGTGCCCCGCCCGCACCTCGCGGCCTGGAACTTCCTGGTGCGCTCCGAGGCCCGCCGCAAGCCGGTCCCCGGGATGCCCGAGCTCTACGGGCGGCTGACCGCCACGCACCCCGACGCCCCGGTGTTCTACCTGTCGACCGGCGCGTGGAACACCGCGAGCGCCCTGTCCCGGTTCCTGCACCGCGTGGGGCTGCCGCAGGGGTCGCTGCTGCTCACCGACCTCGGGCCCACCGGCGCGGCGCTCATGCGGTCGGGGCGCGAGCACAAGGCCGCGACGCTGCGCCGGCTCGCCGAGGAGCTGCCCGGGCTGCGGTGGATCCTGGTCGGCGACGACGGCCAGCACGACCCGCAGGTCTACGAGACGTTCGCCGCCGAGAACCCCGGCCGGGTCGCGGCGATCGCGGTCCGCGAGCTCTCAGTGACGGAGCAGGTGGCGCAGAACGGCCTGCCCGGGCCGACCCCGGCGACCCGGCGCGCGGTGGACGAGCTGGAGCGGTCGTCCGTGGTGACCGTGCACGCGGCGGACGGGCGCGACCTCGCGGACCGGCTGGCGGAGGCGGGCGTCATCGCCTGAGGCCGGGAAGGGGCCGGGGCGGGCGCTGCGGCGCCGGCCCGGGAGGCGCTGCCCGGGCGGGCCGCGGGTGTCAGGACGCCGCGTCCGCCCGCCCGAACACCTGGCGCAGCGCGCGCCGGGCAGCGTACCAGCCGGACAGCCCGTGCACGCCCGGCCCGGGCGGCGCGGACGCCGAGCAGAGGTAGACCCCGGGCGCGCCCGTGTCGAACGGGTCCAGCCGGGGCGTGGGCCGGGTGAACATCCCCACGAGCGAGATCGCCCCGCCGGAGATGTCCCCGCCGACGAGGTTGGCGTCGTGCTCCGCGAGCCGCGCGGCCGGGATGCCCTGCGCCGCCACGACGGTGTCGCGGAACCCGGGCGCGAACCGCTCGACCTGCCGGATCACCGTCTCGGTGGGGTCGACGTCCGAGCCCGCGGGCACGTGCGCGTACGCCCACACCGGGCGCAGGCCGCGGGACACCCGGCCGTGGTCGAGCGCGGCGGGGTCGGACAGCAGGGTGAGCGGGTGCTCGGCGTGCCGCCCGCGGCCGACGGCGCGCTCGGCCTCGACGACCTGGTCGCGGCTGCCGCCGAGGTGGACGGTGCCCGCGCGGTGCACCTCGGGGTGCGCCCACGGGATCGGCCCGTCGACGACGAGGTCGACCTTCGCGGCGGCGTTCCCGTACCGGAAGCCGGCGTAGGCCCGGACCAGGTGCGGCGGCATGGCGTCGCCGAACACCTGCGCCACCAGCCGCGGCCCGGTGTCGAACAGGTACGCGCGGGCGGGCGGCAGGTCGGCCCGCCGCGCGACCGGGTGCCCGGTCACCACCCGCCCGCCGAGCCGCACCAGGTCCGCCAGCAGGGCGTCGACGATCGCCTGGGACCCGCCGCGGACCACCGGCCAGCCGTGCCCCGCGTGCGCGAGCGTCGTCAGCAGCACCGCGGTGCCCGCCGCCGCGAGCGACGGCAGCGGGGTGATGGCGTGCCCGGCGACGCCGGTGAGCAGCGCGGCGCCCTCCTCGGTCCGCAGCGCCGACGGCACCACGGACTGCCCGTTGCGCAGCACGGCGAGCGCGAACCGGGCGGCCGTGACCGCCGACCGGGGCGTCGCACCCGCGGGCACGCTGCGGTGGTCGCCGAGCGCGAGCGCGACGACGTCCTCCCACCGCTCCGCGAGGGGCCCGAACGTCGCCCGCCACGCGGCGCCGTCCGCGCCCAGCCCGTCGGCGGTGCGGTCCAGGTCGCGGTAGGCGATCGCGGCGCGACCGCCGTCCAGCGGCTGCGCGAACGACGCCGTCGGCGTGAGCAGGTCGAGGCGCTCGGGCAGCCGCAGCGAGCGGAAGAACGGCGACGCCCACGCCATCGGGTGCACCGCCGAGCAGATGTCGTGCGCGACCCCGGGCGCGAGGCCGAGGTCGAGCGTGCGCGAGCCCCCGCCGACGGTGTCCTGGGCCTCCAGCACCACGACCTGGAGGCCCGCGCGGGCGAGGGTCACCGCGGCGGCGAGGCCGTTCGGGCCGGCGCCGACGACGACGGCGTCGACCTCGCGGCCGCCCGGCCGAGCACCGGGCCGGCCGCCGGCGGCGGCCGCGGCACCCCGCGCGGCGGCGGCGAGGCCGGGCGAGGGCGCGGCGCCGGTCCGCCGGCCGCGGCGGGCGCCGTGCCGCGCGGGGCGCGCGCCGTCGCGGTCGGGGCGGTCGTCGCGGTCGGGGCGGTCGGCGGAGGACGAGGTCACGCCCTCGACCGTAGGCGGGATGCCTCGCGTCCGCACCGGCTGGTTCAGGCCCGGCCGGCCGCGCGGGCGAGCCGCACGGCCTCGGCCGCCCCGCCGGTCCACGGCTCGCCGTGCCCCGGGAGCACGAGGTCCGCGCCGGTGGCCGCGAGCGCGTCGAGCGACGCGAGGTTGAGCGCGCTGTCGGCGGTGGCCGCGCCCGCCACGATCCGGGGCCCGGTGCGGCCGGTGTACGGGTCGAGGGTGACCAGGGCGTCGCCGGACAGCAGCACGCCGCGGTCGGGCAGGTGCAGCGCGACGTGCCCGTCCGTGTGGCCCGGGCAGGCGATCACGTCGGGCCGGCCGGGCACCTTCAGCCGCGTCCCGGGCACGAGCGACCGGACGACCGTCACCCCGCGCACCCGGGCGGCGCCGGCGGCCACCATCGCGCCGAGGATCGGCACCGCGCGCGGGTGCCGGATCGGGTACGCGGCGCGGGGGTTCTCGTGCGCGTACCGGTACGGGTGCGCCGCGAGCCGGGCGTCCGCCGGGTGCACCCAGACGTCGACGTGCAGGTCGCGCATCGCCTGCCGGGCGAACCCGACGTGGTCGAAGTGCGCGTGGGTGAGCACCACCGCGCGGACGTCCGCGGGCGTCCGGTCGACGGCCGCGAGCAGGCGCGGCAGCGCCCGCCACATCCGGGGCAGGCCGGCGTCGACGACCGTGGCGCCGCGGTCGCCGGCGATCACGTAGCAGTTGACGTACGCGTGCTCCAGGCGGGCCACGCCGGGCGCGGGGACGGAGATCCTCACGACGCCCCCCGCCCCGGGGTCGCGTCGGCGCCGAGGCCGGGCACCGGCTCGGGCGGGCGCGGCACCTCGTCGTCCGTGCGGAAGCCGATCGCCTTGTGCGAGCCGTCGCAGAACGGCTTGATGCCCGACGCCCCGCACCGGCACAGCGCGACGGTCGCGCGGCGGCGGGGGACCACCCGGCCGGCGGCGTCGCGGATCTCGACCTCGCCGCGCACCAGGATCGGTCCGTCGGGGCAGGCGGTGAGGACCACGGGGGCGGTCTCGGCGGTCATGCGGTCTCCAGGGCGTGTCGTGGTGCGGGGGGACGGCCGGGGGCCGGGCCGGCGACGGGGGCGGGCGCCGCGCGGTGGGACCGCTCGGCGGCGGCGCGGGCGCGGAGCTCGCGGAGCGGGGTGGCGGCGCGCGGCAGCCGCGAGCCGCCGTAGCGGGCGCCGCCGGTGGCGCGCAGCGCGAGGACGAGCCAGGCGCACGCCCCGCGCTCCAGGAGCCACGCGGGGGCGAGCAGGTCGGCGCTCGCGGGGAACCGGGCGGTCCCGCCGGCGCGGCGCCGGCCCGCCTCCGCCACGGCGCACGCCGCGACGGCCAGGGCGAGCAGGGCGCGCGGACCCCGGCGCGCGGCCAGGACCACCACCGGGAGCACCGCCAGCTCGGCCGCGTACCGGCCCGGCTGGGCGAGGCTGTCGTAGGCCTGGCGCGGGCGCTGGCCGAGGAAGTGCGCCGTCGTCGGCGGCCGGCGCGGCACGTAGAGGTCGTCGGCGCGGCGGACGACGCCGCCGCGCGCCCGGGCGGTGCGCAGCAGCTCGAGGTTCTCGAACAGCACGTCGCCGTCGTAGCCCTCCGGCCCCAGCGCCGAGCGCCGCAGCGCGATCGTGCCGGGGTAGTCGCCGCCCGCCGCCCGGTTGACCAGGCTGCGCGCGGTGTCCCAGCGCGCGTGCCAGGGGAGCGGGTCGAACACGTTCTGCGGCCGGACCACGTCGGCGTCGACGAGCCGGTCGAGCACCGCGCCCAGCGTCGGCCGGTCGTACCGCACGTCGTCGTCGGCCAGCACGACGCGGTCGGCGCGCGCCAGCCGCAGCCCGGTGACGACCCCGGCCACCTTGCCGTTCCGGCCGGGGTGCGGGTCGGGCCGGACGTGCCGGACCGCAAGCGGGAACGCCCGACCGTGCGCCGCGAACCGCTCGTCGTCCGAGCCGTCGACGACCGTCACGGGCAGCCAGGCGACGAGCCGGCCGAGGTACGCGGCCAGGTCGGGCAGGTCGCGGTCGTCGGCCCAGCGCAGCGGCAGGACGTACTCCGCGTCCGCCAGCTCCGGGCCGCCCGCGGTCACGCTGCGCTCCCCACCGCCAGCGGTCGGCGCAGCGAGGACTCGCCGGCGGTCCAGCGCTCGATCTGGTGCCGCCCGACCCGGCCGTCGACCGCCAGGCACGCCGCCGCGCCGAACAGCACGTCGTCCCGCAGCGCGGGCTGCTGCTCGACGAGCCCGCCGGCCAGGTCCCGGCCGGCGATCTGCTCGTGCACGGCGTCCGCCTCGACGTGCTCGTCGAAGTACCAGGTCACGTCCGCGTCGTACCCGTGCCGCCGGAACCCGTTGCCGTACAGCCGGTTGGGCTGGGAGGAGGTCATCTCGAACGCCGCGAGGTGCCCGACGATGCAGCCGCGCAGCCGCCGGTGCAGGCCGAACAGGCTCATCATGTTCACCGACGCGAGGGTGATCGCCGGCACGTCGTCGACGTACCGGCCGTAGGTGTCGTCCAGGCCGAGGCCGCGCATCGTGCGGGCGAACAGCGCCGCGTGCATCCGCTCCGGCCGGCCGCCGCCGTACTCGTCGGCCTGGATCTCCACGAGCGCCGCCTTGGGCACGCCGAGCAGCCGGGGGATGGCCCAGGTGTGCGGGTCGGCCTCCTTCAGCTGGTAGACCGACCGCTGGACGAGCAGCTCGCGCAGCTGGTCGTCGGTGGCCCTGCGCGCGACGTACGCGGACAGGCTCGGCCCGTCGTCGCGGCTCGTGAGGTCGAACAGCGCCCGGGCGACCGCCGGGGCGAGGCCCTCCCGCTCGGCGTTCGCCTCCAGCTCGGCCACCAGGTCCGCGGGGACCTCGACGTCCCGGCGGAGCTGCGCCTCGAACGCGTCCTCGAGCGCCGCCCGCGCGCGCAGCAGCGTCGGGTCCCACTCCAGCCGGTCGTCGACGCCGTCGAGGCCCTGGTGGTGCAGCTCGTAGAGCGCCGTCAGCGCGATCTGCACGTCCTCGTCGGTGAGCAGGTCGGGCGACGCGGCGGCCGCGCGAGCGGCCTGGTCCGGCAGCCCGGCGTCGGTCTCGCCGGTCGTGAGGGCGTGCAGGACCCGCTCGCTGAGCGGGCCTCGGGGCGCGGGTGCGCGCATGGGTGGGGTCCCTCGTCCTGGGCGTGCCGCGCGGCGTCGCGCGGACGGGGCGTCCCCCGGCTGCTGGAGGGACGGGCGCGGGGCGGCGGGCGTGGCGTGCCGGTCCCCGTGCTGGTCACGCTAGCCGCGCGGGCGGGGTCGCGCGCGGCGAGCGGCCGCCCCGCCCGCGACCGGCGGCGGTGCAGGTCAGCGCCGTGCGGTGGCCGTGCCGGCCGGCGCCCAAGCCGGGGCCGTCGCGGCCACCACCTCCGGCCACGGCGTGCCGGTGAGGCCGAACGTCGCGGTGGTGGCGCTCGCGTCGAGCACGAACGGGCGCTCGAACTGGTGGAGCACCTCGCGGAGCTCGCGGAGCACCGGCACGACGGGGGACAGGGCGGTGACCGCGGCGCGGGGGAACCGGCGCACGCGGACCGGCCGCGGGTCGCCCGCGGCCGCCACCAGGTCGGCGAGCGCCGCGCGCACGGTGACCGGCGCGGGGCCGGGGACGTGCCAGGGGCGGCCCCACGCGCGCTCGTCGCCGGCGACCGCCGCGAGCGTCCGGGCCACGTCGTCGACGAACGAGAAGGAGCGGGGCGCGTCGGCGTCGCCGAACACGGCGGCGGTGCGGCCGGCCAGGGCGGCGTCGGCGTACCGGCGGAGCAGCCCCGTCGACGCGGTGAGCGTGGGTCCGACGTAGTCCGACGCGCGGACCTCGGTCGCGCGCACCCGGCCGGCCTCGTGGGCCGCGAGGGCGTCCCGCCACATCCGGGCGCGGAGCCGGCCCTTGTGCCCGGTCGCCGCGAGCGGGAGGTCGGGGGTCATCGGGACGTCGACGGGCCCGTAGCCGTAGAGGTTCCCGGCGGTCACGAGGACCGCGCCGCTGCGCTCCGCCGCGGTCAGGATCGAGGCGGCCAGCGGCGGCCACAGCCGCTCCCAGGCCTGGTAGCTCCCCGGGTTCGCGCAGTTGAACACCGTCGACGCGCCGCGGCCCAGGTCGGCGAGACGGGTGGCGTCGCTCGCGTCCGCGGCGACCCGGGTGACCGCGGGGTGCTCGGGCCCGCGACCGGAGCGGGTGACGACGGTGACGCGGTCGCCGCGGTCGGCGAGCAGGCGGGCGAGGGCGGACCCGACGGGGCCGGCACCGACGACGAGGTGGGAGGGCATGGCGGGCTCCGGGGGGTGCGTGGTGCGCGGCCGGTCACGAACGTGATCGGTGTTCGCTAGTGTGAACACTGTTCTCGTCGATGCGCAAGGGTGGGAGGTAAACGGGGTGGCCGGAGGTGTCGCGGCCGGCGCCGGGGCGGCCTCGTGCGAGGCTGGCCGGGTGACCGACGCCGACGCGCCCGCCGACGTGCCCGCCGTTGCGCCCGCCCGCGCGGGGGCGGGTGCCCCGCCCGGCCGGACCGGGGCGACGGGGGTCGCGGAGGGCGTGCGTGCCCGGGCCCGCCGCGAGCTCGTCGGCCGGATCGCCGACGCCGCGCGCGACCAGCTCGCGGAGGTCGGCGCCGCCGGCCTGTCCGTGCGCGCCGTCACCCGGTCGCTGGGCATGGCGCCGTCCGCGGTGTACCGGTACTTCCCGAACCGGGACGCCCTGCTGACCGCGCTGATCACCGACGCGTACGTCGGGCTCGCCGACGCCGCCGAGGCCGCCGAGCGCGCCGTGCCGCGCGCCGACCTGCTCGGGCGGTGGCTCGCGGTGCACCGCGCCGTCCGGGCGTGGGCCCTCGCGCACCCGCACGAGTACGCGCTGATCTACGGCTCGCCGGTGCCCGGCTACCGGGCGCCCGAGGACACCACGGTGCCCGCCGCGCGGGTCGCGCTGCTGCTCGCGGGGGTGGCGGTGGACGCGTGGGCGGCGGACGGGGGTGCTGCGGTGCCGGACGGCCCCGGAGCGCCGGTCCCCGCTGCGCTGCTCGCCGACGCGCGGACCGTGCTCGGCCTCGCGCTGTCGAGCCGCCCCGCCGACACGCGGCCGCCCGCCGAGGCCGTCGACCTGCGGGTGCCGCTCGCGGTCGTGGACGCCTGGACGGAGCTGTTCGGCTGCGTCAGCTTCGAGCTGTTCGGGCACTACCGCGGGGTGCTCGCCGAGCGGGCGGCGCACCTCGACGACGTGGCGACGCGGACCGCGGCGGCGGCGGGGGTGCGGGCACGGGGCTGACGGGTGGCGCGGGCGAGCGGTGCTGCCCGGCGACCGGCGGCCGGGGCGCCGCTGGGTGCGTAGGTGCTCGGTCCGGCTGGGTGCCGGCGCGGCCGCCCTAGCGTCAGGAGGGCCGCCGCGCGCGCCGCGCGGCCGCGCTCCCGGGGAGGGTGAGGCGCATGTCCGACGGCCACGGTCCGCAGCCGGCTCCGGAGGTGCCGCCGCCCGCACCGGCGCCGACGGCGCCACCGCCGCCGCCCTCGCCGGCCCCGCCGGCCGACGCGGAGGCCGACGGCGTCTCGCTCGCCGCGTTCATCACCGGCCTGCTCTCGCTCGGCCCGGTGCCGCTCGTGCTCGGGATCGTCGGCTACCAGCGCTCGCGGCGGCGCGGCGCCCGCGCGCCCTGGATGGCGATCACCGGCATCGTGCTCGGCGCGGTGTCCACGGCCGGCATGCTCCTGATCGGGCCGCTGCTCGCGCTGTCGCTGCTGCTGGTGAGCCACGTGTCGCACGGTGCCGACTGGCACCACTCCGGCGGCTCGTGGTCGCTGACGTGGGACGACCCACGCGGCGACCGCGTCGCGCGGGGCGACGCGCGTCCGTGAGGTCGGTGGCGGCGGGGTGCGTCAGGCCAGGGCCAGGCCCTCGACCACCTCGACGCCCGGCATGGTCGCGAGCAGCGAACCCGGCAGTGCGATCTTGGACCGGCGCAGCCCCGACCCGATGATCACGGTGCCGCCCGCCTCCGGGTCGGCCTCCGCCACGCCCGCGTCGAGCAGCACCCGGTAGCCGGTGGGCAGGCCGATCGGCGTGATGCCGCCGTACTCCATGCCGGAGTCCTCGACGGCGCGGTCCATCGGCAGGAACGAGGCCTTGCGGACGTCGAGCAGCCGCTTGACCGCGCTGTTCACGTCGGCGCGCGTGGTCGCCCGCACCACGGCCGCGGCGACCCGCTCCTCGCCGGCGCGCTTCCCGGACACCAGCACGCAGTTCGCCGACACCACCAGCGGCAGGTCGTAGGCGTCGGTCATCGCGGCGGTGTCGGCGAGCTCCGGGTCGATCTCGGTGACCTGCACGGCGTCGGCGACCTCGGGCGCCACGGCGGCCCAGCCGGACAGCGCGGCGGCGGTCGACCCGGCGAGCAGGTCCAGGCGGTCCACGGCGCGCGACCAGGTCAGGGATCCGAGCGTGAGGGTCATGGCGGCAGGCTACCCACCGGGTCGCGGGGGCGCCGGGCGGTCCTCCCGGTGCGTCACGGCGTGCTCCGCCCCATCGCCCGGTCGCGTCGTTCCGGGTCCATGCTCTCCAGCGCATACCGGAACGCCACGCGCGGCATCACGTGGCGACGCGCCATGAGGTAGCCGAACACCTCGTCCGGGTGGGCGTGGCTCGCGGACCTGAGCATCCAGCCGTACCCCTTGCGGACGAGGTCGTCGCCGTCCCCGAGCAGCGCGTCCGCGACCCGCAGCACCGTGCTCAGGTGCAACCCGCGGCGTGCCGGGCGGACGAACGACACCGCCGCCCCGCGCCGCACCCACCGGTTCGGCGAGGCCGCCCAGGCCGCCACGGCCGGTGCGACCTGCGGCGCGGACTCCAGCAGCCGGCCGACGGACTCGCCGCACAGCGCGTCGCAGGTCGCCCAGTTGTCCACCCACGAGTCGAGCCACCGCCCGAAGACGTGGACGTCTGCCGGGCGGTACGCGTCCGACATCGCCTGGGCCCAGTAGCCCGCCACGTACGACTCCTCGAGCCACCCGGAGCAGCCGAGGGCGTCGCAGAGCCGCCAGACGCGCTCGACGTCGCGCGGCTCCAGTGCCTCCAGGGTCCGCTCGGCGATCGTGCGGACGGTGGCGACGCGGACCCCGAAGGGGCGCACGGGCTCCCTGAACGACCGCAGCCCGCGGACGCGCAGCTGCTCGTCGGCGGCGCCCTCCAGCGCGGCGCGCACGCCGCCGAGGAAGACGCGGTCGGCCGGGGTCAGGGTCGTGCGGCTCATGGCCGGGCCTCCCGGTCGGCCGGGTGGGGACGCGCCCCGACGCGCTCGACCCGGCCCCCGTCGGTGCGGCGGGTCAGGGCGGGCTCGCCGGCGTACCGGACGATGCCTCCGCCCCGGACGGACACGTCGAGCGTGTGGGTGACGTCGACGAGGGCCTCGGCGTCGTCGCCGACGGCGAGCGTGGCGCGTCCGGCTCGGAGGTCGCCGGCGTCCAGCGAGGCGGGGCCGTCGAGCCGGACCGTCAGCGCGTCCGACCGCCCGGCGAGGACGACGCCCGCGCGGCCCTCGACCGTGAGGTCGACGGCGTCGGCGTCGATCCCGCGCACGTCCAGACCCGCACCCTCGTGGACGGTCAGGCGGACCCGCGGGCCGGTCACGTCGTCGGCCGCGGCCTCGCCGTCGACGACGACCAGCTCGGCGAGCTCGCGGACGGTGAGGTGGTAGGTGATGGCGCCCCAGGACGGGTGGGCCGACGCGCGGCTCGACCCCAGCTCCAGGGCGCCGTCCTCGACGCCCGCCACGAGGTGGGCGTGCGTCGCGGGCAGCGCCGTGACGGTCAGCGACGGCTCGCCGCGCGTGATCGTCAGCGTCCCCGGCGTGGCGAGCACCACCGTCCCGACGTCGGGCACCTCGACCTCCTCGGAGACCGCGACGGGGTGGCGGACAGTGCCGTAGTCGGCGTCGCACGCGCTGAGCCCCGGCGCCACCGTGGCCGCGGCGACGGTCGCGCTCACGACGGCGACGTCGATCCCGCGGGGACGTCTCACGGCTGGTCCCGCGACGCGGAGCCCGCCGGGCGGCGCGAGGGGCGCAGGCGCCGCGCGAGCCACCGGGCGGCCCGCCGCCACCACGGGGGCGGCGGTGGCGCGGGCTCCTCGTCGGGGCCGACGAGGTCGATCGCGAGGGCGGCGCGTCGCATGAACGCCTGGACGGGTGCGATCTGGTGGGGGTCGGGGTCCTGCCACATCGGGGGGTGCTCCTCCGGTCGGGGTGCCCCCCTCAGCCGGCCGGCCCCTGCGGGCCGGTGCGCGCGGCGCAGACGCACGGGTCGACGACGCAGTCGAGGTCGGTGCTGGGCTCCGACCGGCTCGACCTGGCATACTGTACATGCTGCATATGCACAGTAGGAGAGGTAGTTCATGCGCATCGTCGTCTCCAACCGGGCGGACGCCCCGCTCTACGAGCAGGTCGCCGAGCAGATCAGGGCCGCCGTCCTGACCGGCGAGCTGCGCGACGGCGACGCTCTGCCGTCCGTGCGCGCCCTGGCGCGGGACCTGCGCATCTCGGTCATCACCACCACGCGGGCGTACTCCGAGCTCGAGGCCGCCGGGTTCATCACGACCGTCCCGGGCAAGGGCGCCTTCGTGCTGCCGGTCGACTCGGCCCTCGTGCGCGAGCAGCTGCTGCGCCGCGTCGAGGACGGCCTCGGCGCGGCGATCGACGCGGCCCGGCTGGCCCGGCTGGGGCGGGACGACCTGGTCGGGATGCTCGACGTGCTGCTGGCCGCGACGGACGCGGAGGAGGCGGAGCGCGCCGCGGACGCCGGGCGGGCGGACCGGTGACCGGCCTCGCGCTCGCCCTGCACGGGGTGACGGTCCGGGTGGGCTCGTTCGCGCTGGAAGACGTCTCGTTCGAGCTCCCCACCGGGTACGTGCTCGGCCTGGTCGGGCCGAACGGTGCGGGCAAGACCACCGCGATCCGCACCCTGCTCGGGATGCTCCGCCCGGAGTCCGGCCGGGTGGAGGTGCTCGGGCGGACGCTGCCCGCGCCCGACGACCTGCGGCAGGAGATCGGCGTCGTGCTCGACCGGCCGAGCCTGGTCGAGGACTGGCGCCTGGACGACGTCGAGCGCGCGCTGCGCCCGTTCTACCGCCGCTGGGACGCCGACCGGTACGCGGACCTGCTGGCCGGCTTCGGCCTGGACCGTCGCGCGAAGGTCAAGGCGCTGTCCCGGGGGATGGCGATGAAGCTGCAGATCGCGGTCGCGCTGTCCCACGACGCGCGGCTGCTGCTGCTCGACGAGCCGACCAGCGGGCTCGACCCGGTCGCCCGCGACGAGCTCGTCGGCATCCTCGGCGACTACCTGGTGGACGAGGGGCGCAGCGTGCTGTTCTCGACCCACATCACCTCCGACCTCGAGCGCATCGCCGACCACCTCACGCTGCTGCGCGCCGGTCGCGTCGTGCGGACCGGGACCCGCGACGACCTGCTCACCGCGTACCGGCTGGTGCGGGGGAGCGCCGAGGAGCTGCCCGAGGCCGGCCTGGTGCCGCTGCTCGGCGCGCGCCGCACCCCGGTCGGGGTCGAGGCGCTGGTGGCGGCGGACGACGTGCCGCTGCTCGGGCCGGACGTGCTGGTCGAGCGGCCGACGCTGGACCAGGTCGTCGTCCACCTCGGCGCCCCGGCGACCGCGCGGACGGCGGTCGTCGCGTGACCGGGCTCGTCGCCGCGGTGCGGTTCGACGTCCTGACCGTCCGCCCGTACGCGAAGCAGATGCTGCTGATGGTCGCGGGGGTCGGCTGGATCTCGGTGATCAGCACGCCGCCGTCCGCCGTGGTCGCGGCCGGGTCGGTGTTCGCCGCGCTGGTGGCCGCCTACCCGTTCGCGATCGGGGACAAGAACGACCTCGGCACCCTGCAGTCGGTGCTGCCGGTCGCGCGCGCGACGTTCGTCCGGGCGCGCTACCTCGCGGTCGTGGGGCTGTGCGCCGCGTCGCTCGCCGTGTGCACGGTGCTGGCCCTGGTCGCCTCGGCCGCCCGGGACGTGCCGGTCGCGGCCGGCGAGCTCGGCACGGTCGCCGCCGTCGGGTACGCGCTGTACGCGGTGCTGGTCGGGCTCCAGCTGCCCGTCTACTACGCGCTCGGCTACCCGCGCGGCCGGCTGGTGGCGTACCTGCCGCTGGTCGGGGTGTCGGCCGCCGTGGCGGGCAGCACGGCGCTGCTGGGCGACCGGGCGCCGGACCTCGATGCGTGGCTGGCGGCGCGGCCGGGCGCGCTCGCGCCGGCGCTGGTGGTCGGGGCGACG
>NZ_DASQCJ010000112.1:0-2696 GCF_035634735.1 Cellulomonas sp. | reverse complement strand
AGGTCGAACGTGCGGCCGGACCCCGCGCCGATCACCTGGATGATCGCGGCGCACTCGGCGTTGCGCAGCATGTCGGAGATCGACGCCTTCTGGACGTTGAGGATCTTGCCGCGGATCGGCAGCAGCGCCTGGAAGTCCGAGGACCGCGCGAGCTTGGCGGTGCCGAGCGCGCTGTCGCCCTCGACGATGAACAGCTCGCTGCGCGAGACGTCGTCGCTGCGGCAGTCCGCCAGCTTCGCGGGCAGGGACGAGGACTCCAGCGCGGTCTTGCGGCGGGAGATCTCCTTCTGCTTGCGCGCCGACACGCGGGCGCGCATCTCCCCCACGACCTTGTCGAGCAGCGCGGCCGACTGGGCCTTGTGCTCGCGCTTGGCCGAGGTCATGATCGCGGCGAGCTCGGTGTCGACGACCTTCGCGACGATGTTCCGCACCGGGGCGGTGCCGAGCACCTCCTTGGTCTGGCCCTCGAACTGCGGCTCGGCCAGGCGGACGGTCACGACGGCGGTGAGGCCGGCGAGGACGTCGTCCTTCTCGATCTTCTCCCCGCCGTCCTTCGCGGAGATCTTCAGCCGGCGGGCGTTGGCCTCGACCTGCTTGCGGAGCGTCCGCAGCACCGCGGTCTCGAAGCCCGCGAGGTGCGAGCCGCCCTTGGGCGTCGCGATGATGTTGACGAAGGTCCGGACCTCGGTCTCGTAGCCCGTGCCCCACCGCAGCGCCACGTCGACCTCGCAGTCGCGCTGCACCTCCTGCGGCGTCATGTGCCCGCGCGCGTCCAGGACCGGCACCGTCTCCGAGAACGTGCCCGAGCCGGTGAGCTGCCAGGTGTCGGTGACCGGGGCGTCCGGCGCGAGGAAGTCGGCGAAGTCGACCGTGCCGCCGTCGTGCCGGAACACCTCCTCGTGCGGGCCCTCGGCCGCGGGCGTGCCGGGCAGCCCGCGCTCGTCGCGGACGGTGATCGTCAGGCCCGGCACCAGGAAGCTGGTCTGCCGGGCGCGGGTCACGAGCTCGTCGTAGGAGAACACCGCCGAGGTCGGGAAGATGTTCCGGTCCGCCCAGTACCGGATGCGCGTGCCGGTGCGCCCCTTGGCGACCTTGCCGACGACGTCGAGCTGCGAGCGGGCGACGAACGGCTCGAACGGCGACTCGGGGCTGCGGCCGGCGGCGTCGTCGAACACGCCGGGCTCGCCGCGGTGGAACGTCATGCGGTGCGTCTTGCCGCCGCGGTCCACCTCGACGTCGAGGCGCTCGGACAGCGCGTTGACCACCGACGCGCCGACGCCGTGCAGGCCGCCCGACGCGCCGTAGGAGCCGCCGCCGAACTTGCCGCCCGCGTGCAGCTTGGTCAGCACGACCTCGACACCCGTCAGCCCGGTCTTGGGCTCGACGTCGACCGGGATGCCGCGGCCGCTGTCGCGGACCTCCACCGAGGAGTCGGCGTGCAGCACGATGTCGATGCGGTCGCCGTGCCCCGCCAGCGCCTCGTCGACGGAGTTGTCGATGATCTCCCAGAGGCAGTGCATCAGGCCCCGGGAGTCGGTGGAGCCGATGTACATGCCCGGGCGCTTGCGCACCGCCTCGAGCCCCTCCAGCACGGAGAGGTGGCGGGCGGTGTAGCTGGACTCGGCGGAAGCGGTCGACACGAGTCCCGAGGGTAATCGCTCGGACCGACACATCCGCGGCACCATGCCGCGGCCCGCCGCCGATCCTCAGCACGCGGTGCGCGCGCGGTCACGATCCGGTGTCGGACGCGTGACGGGTCCATGACGTCGGGTGATCCGCCGTACGCGGTGAGCGAACCACCCGCCCTCGACGGGAAGGATCTCGGCCCGGGATGGTTGTATGTCAACGTGACGGAGACGATCGAGACCACGAACCCGCTGACCGCAGCCGACCGCTGCGACCGCTGCGGCGCTCAGGCCTACGTCCGCGTGCAGCTGCCCGTGGGCGAGCTCCTGTTCTGCGCGCACCACGCGCGCGAGCACGCGCCGAAGTACTCGCAGGTCGCGACCCACGTGCAGGACGAGACGGACAAGCTGCTCGCCGAGCACGGGGCCGGAGCCGGCGCCGCTCGCTGAGCGCGCCACCACCCCGCGGGCGCGCCAGGACGAGGTGGCGCCCGCCGGGACGACACGACGAGGGGCCCGCCCCGGCTGCAGCCGGAGGCGGGCCCCTCGTCGTGCGCGGACCCCGGGCTCGCGCGCACGACCCGCCCGCATCGCGCCGCCGGGCGTCGCCGACACCTCGGACGCGACGAAGGGCCCGCCCCCCTCGCGGGGGGCGGGCCCTTCGTCGTACCGGCTCAGTCCAGGTAGTCGCGCAGCACCTGAGAGCGGCTCGGGTGGCGCAGCTTGGACATCGTCTTCGACTCGATCTGGCGGATCCGCTCGCGGGTCACGCCGTAGACCTTGCCGATCTCGTCCAGCGTCTTCGGCTGGCCGTCCGTGAGGCCGAACCGCATCGACACGACGCCGGCCTCGCGCTCGGACAGCGTGTCCAGCACCTGGTGCAGCTGCTCCTGGAGCAGCGTGAAGCTCACCGCGTCCGCGGGCACGACGGCCTCGGAGTCCTCGATGAGGTCACCGAACTCGCTGTCGCCGTCCTCGCCGAGCGGGGTGTGCAGCGAGATGGGCTCGCGGCCGTACTTCTGGACCTCGACGACCTTCTCGGGGGTCATGTCGAGCTCCTTGGCGAGCTCC
>NZ_DASQCJ010000111.1:0-2191 GCF_035634735.1 Cellulomonas sp. | reverse complement strand
GGTCAGGGTGACCGTCCGCACGTCGTCGAGGGTCCAGCCCGCCTCGGTGACGAGCAGGTGCAGCTCGCGGCTGAGGCCGGTGCGGGACTGCAGGCGGTTGTCGGTGTTGACCGTGACGGCAAAGCCGAGGCGCAGCAGCCGCGTGACGGGGTGCTCGGCGATCGACGCGGCGGCGCCGGTCTGCAGGTTGGACGTCGGGCACACCTCGAGGGCGATCCCGCGGTCCCGGACCCAGTGCGCGAGGCGGCCGAGCACCGGGGCGCCGTGGTCGCCGTCCCGGATGTCGTCGACCAGCCGCACGCCGTGGCCCAGGCGCAGCGCGCCCACGTCGACCGCCTCGTCCATCGAGTCGCGGCCCGCGGCCTCGCCGGCGTGCACGGTGACCGGGAACCGGGCGGTGCGCAGCTGCGCGAACGCCGCGCCCAGGGCGCTCGCCGGGAAGCCCGCCTCGGGCCCGGCGATGTCGAAGCCGACGACGCCCCGGTCCCGGTTCGCCAGGGCCAGGGCGGCGATCTCGTCGGCCCGGTCCGACTGGCGCATGGCGCACAGCAGCAGCCGGGCCCGGACCGGACGGCCGTCCGCGGCGGCCTGGGCCTCCCCCTCGGCGAGCCCCTCCAGCACCGCGTCGACCGCCTGCTGGAGCGAGAGCCCGCCCTCCTGGTGCAGCTCGGGGGCGAACCGCTCCTCGACGTACACGACGCCGTCGGCGGCCAGGTCCAGCACCGCCTCGCGGGCGACCCGGCGCAGGGCCTCGGGGCGCTGCATCACGGCGAGGGTGTGGCTGAACGTCGCGATGTAGGCCTCGAGGCTGCCGCTGTCCGCGGCGTCCCGGAACCAGGCCGCCAGCGCCTCGGGGTCGGTGGTCGGCAGCGCGTGGCCGACCTTCTCCGCGAGCTCGACGACGGTCTGCGCGCGCACGCCGCCGTCGAGGTGGTCGTGCAGCAGGACCTTGGGCAGCGCGACGATCTGCTCGAAGGTCACGGTCATGCTCCCACCGTAGTGGCCGGGCGTCCGGAACCCCGCATCGGGGAACCGGGCGCCCGGGCCGTCCTGCGCGGTCGGCGGGGCGGCTCAGGGGTAGTCGTCGCGCTCGTCGTCGGGGACGGGCGTCTTCTGCTCGGCGACGTCGCCGGGGTCGGCCTCCCCGGCCAGGTCGGGACGCGGGTCGTCCGGCTCGTAGGCGCCGTCGCGCGCGTCGCTGTCGTCGTCGGGCTGGACCTCCGGCAGGTCGGTCAGCGCGGGCTCGACGAGCCCGGCGTCGCGCCAGGTCCGGTCGCCGGGAACGGTGCTCATGTCTGCTCCTGTCGTCGGCGGCGGGGTACTCCCCCATCGTGTCCCCGCCGCGCGCGGCCCGCCAGGCCGCGGCGATCGCCGCGCGCGAACAGCGCCCGCGGGCGCTCCGGCAACCTGACGGTTGTGCAACCCGGGCGGAACGCTCCGGGTGGCGGAGGTCAGCGCGGGCGGGTCGGCAGGAGCGCCCAGGCCAGGTGCGTCCAGTGGCCGAGGGCGGGCACCGGGCCGGACGGCGACCGCAGCACCGCGCGGGGCAGCGGCAGGACGGCCCCGGCCCCGGGCTCGTACACCCGGTAGTCCTCGCCCGACCGGCCGACGGCGAGCACCACGTGCCGCGGGACCGCGGCGCCGGGCCCGCCGGACAGGTCGCCGCCGGCGTACAGCGGCACGGGGATCCCGCGGTCCAGGGCGGCGTCGACCCGCGCGAGCAGGTCGTCGACCTCGCCCGTCCGGGTGTCGTCCACCAGCACCGACCGGTACCGCACGCCGGGGAACCGGGCCAGGCGCGCGGCGCCCCACGGCGGGGTGCCCAGCGCGCGCGGCCACGGGAGCACGCCGGCGACCGCCCGCGCCGTGCTGCGCCGGTGCAGGGCGGCCTGGAGCAGGCCCCAGCGCGCCGCGGCGGCCTCGTCGCCGGTGGCGGACGCGTGCACGACGCGGCCGTCCGGGGTCCGGAACCACGTCGGGGCGTCGGGGTGGTGCGGGTCGGCCGGCTCGGGCAGGTCGAACCCGTCGAGCTCGGGCGGGCGGGGACCGTCGGGCAGCCGCCCGGACACCAGCCACAGGGCGAGGCGCGGGTCGCCGGCGGCCGCGAGCAGGGCGAGCACGGCCGCGCCGCAGGTGGTGCCGTCGACCTGGCGGGCGGCCGCGGTCCCCCAGCGGACCGTGCGGCCCGCGG
>NZ_DASQCJ010000110.1:0-12913 GCF_035634735.1 Cellulomonas sp. | reverse complement strand
CTTCGGCATCGACCTGTCGGTGCTCGACTACGTGCTGATCGCGTTCGTGTCCGTCGTCGGCTCCGCCGCGACCGCGGGCCTCACCGGCGCGATCGTGATGCTCACCCTCACGCTGTCGACCCTCGGCCTCCCGCTGGCGGGGGTGGGCCTGCTGCTCGCGATCGACCCGATCCTCGACATGGGCCGCACCGCGGTGAACGTGGCGGGGCAGACGCTGGTGCCGACGATCGTCGCGAAGCGCGAGGGCATCCTCGACCGCGCGCAGTACGACTCCGCCCAGGCGGAGGACCTGTTCACGGACGACGAGCCGGCCGGCGCCCCCGCCCCGGCGCGCACCCCGGAGCCCGCCGCCGCGCGCTGACACCCCGCGAGTTCGGCAGTACCAGGTCGAGGTCGGCAGCTGGAGCTGCCGACCTCGACCCGTACCTGCCGAACTCGCCGCGCGGGTCAGCGCGACGGGTGCGTCAGCAGCCCCGTGCGGGCGACCTCGCCCAGCCAGTGCGCGCTGGGCTTCGGGGTGCGCTCGAACGTGTCCCGGTCCCAGGCGATGAGCCCGAACGTCGGCGCGTAGGAGCCCCACTCGTAGTTGTCGAGCGCCGACCAGTGCAGGTAGCCGCGCACGTCGATGCCGTCGGCCATCGCCTCGTGCACGCCGACCAGCGCGTCGTGCGTGTAGTCGATCCGGCGGGCGTCGTCCTGGGTCGCGATGCCGTTCTCGGTCACCACGACCGGCACGCCGCCGGTGCGCTCCCACGCGTTCCGGATGCCGATGCCGATGGCGGGCGGGAAGTACTCCCAGCCGGTCAGGGTGGTCTCGGCGCCCTCGGGGACCGGCAGCGGGTTGCCCTGCGGGTCGACGAACGTGCGCAGGTAGCCCTGCACGCCGATCCAGTCGTCGCCCTTCGCGGCGTCGAGGAAGATGTCCTCCCGCGGGTAGCCGTAGGCCTTGGTCGCCTCCTCCGCGCCCGGGGCCGCGTGGTACGCCTGCGTGGCCACGGACCAGCCCGACCGCACCTGCGGCAGCTGCGCCAGCACGCCGCGCGACCGGCGGTGCGCCTCGATCAGGGCGTCCGTGATCTGCGGGTCCGGCGCCGGGAGGCGGGACGCCGTCATCTCGGTGCCCTCCTCGCCGCGGGTCATCGCGACCATGTTGGGCTCGTTGATGGTGCACACCCACTCGACGTCGTCGCCGAGGACGGGCAGCGCGATCTCGGTGAACCGCTCGAACAGCGCGGGGGCGTCCGGGTTCCGCCAGCCGCCCAGCTTCGCGAACCAGCGCGGGTGCGTGAAGTGGTGCAGCGTCACCGACGGCGTGAGGCCGTGCTCGCGGCAGGTGTCGACCATGCGGCGGTAGTGCGCGAGCTGCGCCTTCGACACGAAGCCCTGCTCGGGCTCGATCCGCGCCCACTCGATGCTGAACCGGTAGGAGTTCATCCCGAGCGACGCGAGCAGCGCGATGTCCTCGGGGTACCGGTGGTAGGAGTCGGCGGCGTCGCCGGACGGCTCGGCCAGGTCGGTGCCCGGGGCGTGCTCGCGCACCCACCAGTCGGAGTTCACGTTGTTCCCCTCGACCTGGTGCGCGGCGGTGGAGGCGCCCCAGAGGAAGCCCTCGGGGAACTGGCGGCTGACGGACATGCGGGTCCTTCCGGTGGTGCGGGTGGTTCGAGGGGCGCGCCGGGTGGGCCCGGCGCGCCCGGGGTCACTTGAGGCCGACGGTGGCGATCCCCTGGACGAAGTACCGCTGCAGCGCGACGAACAGCAGGAGGATCGGCGTGATGACGAGCACCGCGCCGGCCAGCAGCAGGCCGTAGTCGGTCGCCTGCTGCCCCGTCGAGTACAGGGACAGCGCGACGGGCAGCGTGTACATGTCCTGGCTCTGCGCCGCGACGAGCGGCCACAGGAAGTTGTTCCACGAGCCGAGGAACGTGAGGATCCCGAGCGTCGCGAGCGGGGGGCCGCACAGCGGCATGACGACCCGCGCGAAGATGCGCAGCTCGCCGGCGCCGTCGATCCGGGCGGCCTCCATCAGCGGCTCCGGGATGCCGAGCATGAACTGCCGCATGAGGAACACCCCGAGCGGCTGGGTCAGGAACGGCAGGATCAGCGCCGGGTACGTGTTGAGCAGACCCAGCGAGGTGACCTGCACGAACAGCGGCACGAAGGTCACGACGCCCGGGACCATCAGCATGATCATCACGAGCGCGAACAGCGCCTTCTTGCCCGGGAAGTCCATCTTGGCCAGCGCGTAGCCGACCATCGAGCAGAACAGCAGGTTCCCGAGCACGGTGACGACCGCGACGATCACCGAGTTCGTGAAGAACTGCCCGAAGTTCAGGTCGGTGAACCAGCGGCCGAAGTTGTCGAACGTCGGGTCCTGCGGCCAGATCGTCGGCGGCTTGGTGAGGATCTCGCGCTGCGTCTTGACCGAGCCGAGCACCATCCAGACGAACGGCAGCAGCCAGAGCAGCACGCCGATCACGAGCACGGTGTAGGTGAGCGCGCGGCCCGTGGGCAGGCGGCGGCGGCGGGGCGGGGTGGGCTGCGCGAGCCGGTCGACGGCGGGGTGCGGCGACGGCGGGGTGATCGTGGACATGGTGCGGATCCCCTCAGTCCTGCGACCGCAGCAGCCGGAACTGCAGCAGGCTCAGCAGCGCGATGGCCAGGAACAGCACGTAGGACGCCGCGGAGGCGAACCCGTACTTGCCGAAGCCGAACTGCTCGAACGTGTAGAAGGCGGTCGACAGCGTGGAGTCGAGCGGCCCGCCCTGCGTCATCACGAAGGCCTCCTCGAAGAACTGCAGGTAGCCGACCGAGATGAGCACCGCGCCGAGCAGCAGCGTCGGGCGGAGCAGCGGCAGCGTCACGCTGCGGAACCGGCGCCACGGGGACGCCCCGTCCATGACCGCGGCCTCCTGGACCTCGGCGGGGACGGACTGCAGGCCGGCCAGGAAGATCACCATGAGCGTGCCGACGTTCCGCCAGACGGCCATGAGGATCAGCGACGGGAGCGCCCAGGTGGTCGAGCTGAGCCAGTTCGGCCCCTCGATCCCGACCCAGCCGAGCGCCGTGTTGAGCAGCCCGTCGGGCTGCAGGATGTACCGCCACACCACCGACACCGCGACGATGCTGGTCACGACCGGGGCGTAGAACCCGACGCGGAACGCCGACCGGAACCGGCTGATCCCGGAGTTCAGCGCCACGGCGAGCGCCAGGGCCACGGCCATCGTCAGGGGGATGCCGACGACCACGAAGGTGCCGGTCACGCTGAGGGACTTGAGGAACCGCGCGTCCCCGAACAGGGCGACGTACTGGTCCAGCCCGACGAAGTTCACCGCGAACGGCGTGCGCACGTCCCGCGAGGTGAAGTCCGTGAACGACATCGCGAACGACGACACCAGCGGCACGAGCATGAAGAACCCGAACACCAGGACGAACGGCAGCGCGAACATCCACGCGACCATCCCCTGGCGCCGGCGGCGCGCGGCGGCCGGTCCGCGCGAGGCGGGGGCCGCCCGGCCGGGACGCGCGGTCCCGGCCGGACGGGGTGCGGCTGTGGTGGTCATGAGGTCAGCCCACGCCGATCGACGTCGCCTGCTCCTGCAGCGCCGCGAGGGCCTCCTCGGGCGCCTCGCCGCTGACGGTCATCCGCTCGAGCACGGAGTCGGCGGCCGCGCCGACCTGCACCCACGCGGTGTTCACCGGCGGGGCCTGGGTGTCCTCGAGCTGCTCGCCGAACACGGCCAGCTTCTGGTCGTCGGCCAGCGACGGGTCGTCCCACGCGGACTGCTGCGACGGCAGGTCGCCGGTCACGTCGTACCACTTCACCTGGACGTCGGGCTGGGTCAGCCAGTCGACGAGCTTCCACGCGGCGTCGGCGTTGTCGGAGTCCTGGAACACCACGAGGTTCGAGCCGCCCGCGAACGAGGTCGACGACTCGCCGGCCGGGATGCGCGCGGTCGCGTACTTGTCCTCGAAGCCCTCGCCGCCGAGCGTGGCGAGCTGGCCCATCATGAACGGGCCGTCGATCAGCATCGGCGTGGTGCCGGCGACGAACTCGGCCTCCTGGGCGCCCGCGCTGCGGTCGGCCGAGGCGTTGGCGACGCCGTCCGAGAAGAACGACGTGTAGTAGTCGTAGGCCTCGACCATCTCCGGGGTGTCGAGCGTCCACTCGGTCTGGTCGTCGTTCATCAGGCTCGCACCGTTCGACCACGGCGCCCACAGCGAGCCCTGGAACGAGTCGTTGCCCGCGGACTGCAGCCGGATGCCGTAGTCGGCGCCCGCCTTGGCCTGCATGTCGGCGGCCATCTGCTTGAGGTCCTCCTGCGTGGCCGGCGCCTCGGTCCAGCCCGCCTGCTCGGCCAGGTCGGTCCGGTAGTACAGGACGCGGGTGTCCACGTACCAGGGGACGCCGATCGCGGTGCCGTCGAGCTCCGCGGTGCCGAGCGAGCCCTCGAAGATGCCGCTGGTGTCGATGGCGTCCGGGACGGCGGCGAACGCGTCGCCGAACTCGGCCATCCAGGTGGTGCCCATCATCGCGACGTCCGGGGTGGTGCCGGCGGCGATGGCGGTCTGGAACTTGTCGCGCGCGGCGTCCCAGGGGATCGGCACGACCTCGACGTCGACGTCCGGGTTGGCGTCGGTGAACTCCTGGACGAAGTCGGGCAGCGCCTCGCCCTCGGCGCCCATGGCCCAGACGGTGAGCTCGCCGGAGGCGGCCCCCTCGGACAGGGTCGCGGCGTCGGTGGCACCGGCGCCGGTGTCGTCGGAGCGGCCGCACGCGGTCAGCGCGGTCACGGCGAGCGCGGTCACCAGGGCGACGCGCGCAGCGGGACGGATCATGGTTCGTTCCTCCTCGAACGGACTGGCGGCGCGTGCGGCGAGCGCCTGCGCTTCTATGCGCTTAGATGCACTGAGCATGTTAAGCGCATAGAATCGACCGCGCAAGGGGGCCCGGTGCGGGGCGCCGGAACCCCTACCATCGTGCGGGGCCCCGAGGAGGTGGTGCAGTGCCGCGTCGACCGACCGTCTACGACGTCGCCGAGCGCGCGGGGGTGTCGATCGCCACCGTCTCGTTCACGTTCCGCCAGCCCGAGCGGGTCCGCGACTCGACCCGCGCCGCGGTGCTGGTCGCCGCGAGCGAGCTGGGCTACGTCCCCAACGCCAGCGCCCGCGGGCTCGCCCACGGGCGCACCGGCGCGCTCGGCCTGTACTCGTTCGACCTCATGCTCGCCGCGCCGCAGAAGGGCGCCGACGGCGCGCTGCCGGTCGCGACGCCCACGCCCCTCGACGACACCGACCCCGACGCCGACCCGCGCGCCTTCCCGCTGTACGTGGACGAGGTGCAGCGCGGGTTCGAGCTCGAGTGCTGGCAGCGCGGCCAGGCGCTGCTGCTGAGCAGCGGCAGCGGCTCCGGCGCGTCGGTGACGGAGGTCGCCGGCCGGGTCGACGGCCTCGCCGTGTTCCCCGGGCCGACGCCGGTCGGCACGCTCGAGCACGTCGCGCGGCGCATCCCGGTGATCGCGTTCAGCACGCCGCCGGTCGCCGACGGCCTGCACCACATCGGCGTCGACAACCGCGCCGGGATGCGCGACGTGGTCGACCACCTGGTCCGCGACCACGGGCTGCGCGACCTCGGGTTCGTCGGGCGGCTGACCACCCCCGACTACGGCGAGCGGTTCGCCGGGTTCCGGGAGGCGGTCGCCGCCGCGGGCCTGCCGGAGCCGGCGGAGCCGCTCGACCCGACCGACCTCGCCGAGCCGCACCGGTTCGAGGTGCTCGCCGCGCTGGCCGCCGAGGACCGGCTGCCGCGGGCGCTGGTGTGCGCGAGCGACCAGCTCGCGCTCGGCGTGCTGGACCTGCTCGCCGCGCGCGGGGTGCCCGTGCCCGAGCGGGTCGTGGTCACCGGGTTCGACGGCATCCTCGCCGGGCGGCTGGCGCGGCCGTCGCTGACGACGGTGCGGCAGCCGATGGCCGCGATGGGGCGGCTCGCCGTGCAGGTGCTGGTCCGGCACGCGGGGGCGCCGGCGGAGGAGCCGGAGTCGCACCGGCTGCCCGTGCGGGTGGTGCGGCGCGAGTCCTGCGGCTGCCCGCCGCCGGCCTGAGCCCGCTGCAGGCCGGTGCCGGGGCCGGCCGGCTCGTGAGGTCGTCATATCGGCGTGACGTCGTCACTCAGGAGTGACGACCTCGTCCCTTTGTGACGACCTCACGCCCGGACGGACGCCGCGGTCAGCCGACGGCGTGCTCCCGGACGTGCCGCACCAGCGCGGCCGTCGCCGCCGACGGCCGCCGGTCCCGGGGCACCGCGAGCGCCAGCGGCCAGCGCGGGGCGGCGGCCAGCGGCACCGCGGGGAGGTCGGGGGCGGCCGCGGCGGTGAACCGGGGCACGACCGCCACCCCCAGCCCGTGCCGGACGTAGCCCGCCACGGTGCCGATGTCCGCGACCTCGACCGTCACCCGCCGCTCGAGCCCCGCGGCCGCGAACGCCGCGTCGGTCGCCGCCCGGTTGCCGTAGCCCGCCGGGGAGTCGATGAAGTCGAGCCCGGCGAGCTCCGCCAGGTCGACCGGGCGCCCGCCTGCCGCGCGCGCCGCGAGGTCGTGCCCCGCCGGGACGAGCAGGTCCATCGGCGCCGAGGCGAGGTCGAGCAGCCGCACGCCCGGGGCCGACCCGGCGGGCACCGACACGAACGCCACGTCCAGGTGCCGGTCCGCCACGGCCGCGGCCAGACCCGCGGACCCCGAGGTCGACGCGCTGAGCCGCAGGGCGACGCCGGGGTGCGCGCGGTGGAACGCGCCCAGCAGCGCGGGCACGTCGACCAGGCCGACGGACGGCATCGTCCCCACCCGCACGGTCCCGGACAGCCCGCCCCGCACCAGGTCGACGGCCTCGCGGGCGTCCCGGGCGGCGTCCAGCGCGGCGCGGGCGTGCGGCAGCAGCGCGGCGCCCGCATCCGTCAGCGCGACCCGGCGCGGGCCGCGGGTGAGCAGCGGCGCGCCGACCTCGCGCTCCAGGGCCCGCACCGACGCGGACACGGCGGACTGCACGAGCAGCAGCCGCGCCGCCGCGGCGGTGAACGTGCCCTCCTCGACGACGGCGACGAACGCGCCGAGCTGGCGGAGCTCCATGCCGTCGAGGGTATCGCCGTCGTCGATGGCCGGTAGCGAGAACCAGTGTTGGACGCGATGGCACCCGCGGGCGCACGGTGGGCGCAGCACGCACCCGACCGAGAGGACGGCCCCGATGTCCACCCCCACGCTCCCCCGCCCCGCCCGGGCCGGCGCGATCCCCGCGGCCCCGCGACCGGCGGTCCCCGCCGACGGACCCGCACCGGCCCCCGGACCCGCGCCCACGGCCTCGCGCGCCCGGCACCGCGCCGGCTTCTGGCTGGTCGCCGCGGCCTTCCTCGCGACGATGGCCTTCTCGACCGTCCCGGCGCCGCTCTACCCGCTCTACCAGGCGGCCGACGGGTTCTCGACGTTCACCGTCACCGTCGTGTTCGCGGCGTACGCGGTCGGCGTCGCGCTCGCCCTCGTGCTGGCCGGGCACGTGTCCGACTGGCTCGGCCGCCGCCGGGTACTGCTCCCGGCGCTCGGCCTGGAGCTCGCCGCGGCCGCGCTGTTCCTGTCCGGCACCGGGCTCGCCACGCTGCTGGTCGCCCGGTTCGTGAGCGGCCTCGGCGTCGGCATGCTCACCGCCACGGCCACCGCCCACCTCGCCGAGCTGCACGCCGCGCACCGCCCCGGGGACGCCGGGCACCGGCCGCAGGTGGTCGCGGTGGTCGCCAACATCGGCGGCCTCGGCGCGGGGGCGCTCGCCGCCGGCGCGCTCGCCCAGACGGGCGTGGCGCCGCTGCGGCTGCCCTACCTGGTGTTCGCCGCGCTGCTCCTGCTGGGCGTCGCGGGCGTGCTGGTCGCGCCGGAGACGGTCCGCCGCCCCGCCACCCGCCCGGCCTACCGCCCGCAGCGCCCGCGCCGGTCGGGCGGCGACCCGGCGGCGCAGCGGCTCGCGTACGCCGCCGCGTTCGCGTCGTTCGCGGTGTTCGGCGTGTTCACGTCGGTCGCGCCGGGGTTCGTCGGCGGCACGCTGCACCACACCTCGCGGCTGCTCGCGGGGCTGGTGGTGTTCGTGGTGTTCGGCGCCGCCGCCGGGGTGCAGGCGGCGACCACCCGGGTCCGCCCGGCCGCCCGGCTCCGCGCCGGCCTCGCCGCGCAGGCCGCGGGGCTCGTCGTGCTGACGACCGGGATGCTCGCCGAGCGGCTCGACGTGTTCCTGCTCGGCGGGCTGGTCACCGGCGCGGGCGCGGGCCTGCTGTTCGCCGCGGCGTCGGGCACGGTCGCCGCGCTGGCGGCGCCGCACCGGCGCGGCGAGGCGCTGGCCGGGCTGTTCCTGGTGGCCTACCTCGGGCTGAGCCTGCCGGCGATGGGGCTCGGGCTGCTGGCGCGGGCGGTGCCGCAGGCGACCGCGATGGCGCTGCTGGCCGGGGCGCTGCTGGTGCTGCTCGCGGCGCTGGCCGTCGCGGCCCGCCGCACGCGCTCCCCGCGCCGCCCCTGACGACCCACCTCTCGCCGAGATGGCAACTCTCGACTGCCGTGGCGACCCCGCGCGCAGCCGAGAGTTGTCATCTCGGCGCACCCGGACCCCGCCGGGCGGGTCAGACGCCGAGGTAGCGGCGGACCTGGCGGACGGCGGCGCGGCCGGCGCGGTTGGCGCCGACCGTGCTCGCGCTCGGCCCGTATCCGACCAGCTGCACGCGGGGGTCCGCGACCACGCGGGTGCCGTCCATGACGATCCCGCCGCCGGACCCCCGCAGCCCGAGCGGACGCAGGTGGTCGAGCGCCGCGCGGAAGCCCGTCGCCCACAGCACCGCGTCGGCCTCGACGTGCTCGGGCCCGGTGACCCAGCCGTCGGCGAGCGGGCCTCGGGCGGCGGGCTCGTCCCACTCGGCGCCGTCCGGCACCAGGCGGGCGAACATCGGGCGCGCGACCAGCACCCCGCGGGCGATTCCGTCCCGGTACGCGTCGGTCAGCGGCAGCCCGGTGGCGGCGACGATGCTCTGCGGCGGCAGCCCGGCCCGGGTCCGGTCGTCCACCCGCGTCACCGCCTCGCGGCCGAGCTCCGGGCTGAACTCGGCGTCCCGCCAGTCCGGCGGCCGGCGGGTGACCCAGGTCGTCGACGCCGCGACGGGGTGGATCGCGAGCAGGTGCTGCACCGCCGAGATGCCGCCGCCCACGACGACGACCCGGCGGCCGGCGAACTCCTCCGGCGACCGGTAGTCGTGGGTGTGCCGCTGGATGCCCGCGAAGGACGCGGCGCCCGGGTAGGTCGGCCAGAACGGGCGGGTCCAGGTGCCGGTGGCGTTCACCAGCGCGCGGGCGTGCCAGGTGCGGGTCACCCGGCGGCGCGCGGTCGCGGCCTCCGCCCGGCACGCGCCCACGCCGCCGCCGAGGCCGTCGTCCGGGTCGGGCGCCGGCGCCGGCACCCGCTCCGTCTCCTCGGTCTCGACGGCCAGCAGCCCCCCGGGGCCGTCGACGTCGCGCACGCGACGCACCTCGACCGGCCGGCGCACCGCGAGGCCGAGGTCGCGCTCGTAGGAGCCGAAGTACCGGGTCAGCGCGCGGCTCGCGGGCTCGTCGGCGTCGAAGGCCGGCAGCGGGCGGCCGGGCAGCTCGTACACGCCGTTGACCGTGCGCATCGTCAGGCCGGGCCAGCGCTCGCGCCAGGCGCCGCCGGGGCCGGCGGCCGCGTCCAGCACCACGTAGGTGGGGCGGCCGTCGGAGGTCGGGGCGGCGGCCGTCGGCGCCGCCGGGACGAAGCCCGAGCGCTCCAGGTGCGCCGCCACGGCGAGCCCGGCCTGCCCGGCGCCGACGACCACGACGTCCGCCGAGGCGGGGGTCGGGATCTCGTCGGGCATGCCTGGTGCAACGCGGTGCCGCCGCCGGTCGTTCCCGGCGGCGCCGATTCGCGGCGAGCGCACGGACTGCCCGCGAGTTCGCCGGTTGCGCGCGAGTTCGCCGGATGCGCAGGGGCCCAGGGTGCGGAACCGGCGAACTCGGCGCCGGCGTCGGTCGGGTGGTGGGATGGGGCCGTGCCCGACCTCACCAGCGCCGCCGGCGCCCTGCCCGCCGCCACCGCCGCCGCGGTCCGCGACCTCGCCGCCGCCGCGGCCGCCCACGACGGCGTCGACCCGCTGTCCGAGCAGCCCCTGCTGTGGCTCACCGGCGGCGGACCGGACGTCGTGCACCTGCTGGCCGGCGATCCCGCGACCCCCGACGGCTACGCCCAGGTGGACCTCCGCGACCCGGCCCTCGCGACCGCCGAGGTCGTCGTCCGCCCGGAGGCCCGGCGCCGCGGCACCAGCACCGCCCTGCTCGACGCCGTCCTGGCCGCGGCCCGCGCACGCGGGGGCGACGCCGTGTCCGTGTGGGCGCACGGCGACGTCGCCCCGGCCCGCGCGCTCGCGACCGCGCGCGGGCTCCCGGTCGTGCGCGAGCTGTGGCAGATGGCCCTCGACCCCCTGACCGCCCCCGACCCCGGCACCGCACCGCTGCCCGCCGGCGTCACGGTCCGCGCGTTCGAGCCGGGCCGGGACGAGGACGCCTGGGTCGCCGTGAACGCCCGGGCGTTCGCGCAGCACCCCGAGCAGGGCCGGCTGACCCGCGCGGACCTCGAGGCGCGGGAGGCCGAGCCGTGGTTCGACCCCGCCGGGTTCCTGCTCGCGGAGGAGGGCCCGACGCTGCTGGGCTTCGGCTGGACCAAGGTCGCCGAGCCCGGCGAGGGCGAGATCTACGCCCTCGGGGTCGACCCCGCCGCGCAGGGCCGCCGGCTCGGCCCGGCGCTCACCGCGAGGATGCTCGCGCACCTGGCGGACCGCGGGGTGCCGCGGGTGGTGCTGTACACCGAGGGCGACAACGCGCCGGCGATCCGGGTGTACCGCGCGGCGGGGTTCGAGCGGTCGGCCGTGGACGTGGTCTACCGGGTGGGCTGATCCGGGGCGGGTCGAGCGCCGCACCGGCCGCGGGCACGCGTGTCCACGATGAGGACGGCGCGGCGGCCGGCCGCGGTCCCGGCCAGACTGGAACCATTCCAGTAACCCGACCGGAGGCTCGCATGCTCTGCTACGACCACATGACCACCCACGCGGAGGCCCCCGCCGTCGCGCTCTGCAGCGGGTGCGGCGCCGGCATCTGCGCGGCGCACGCGAACGAGTGCGCCTCGTCGACGGTCATCAGCAACGCCGTCGGCGCGCCCACGGTCCGGCCCGACGGCCGCACGCTGCACTGCACGACGTGCCACCGCGCGGCGCCCTGCGGTCGGTGATCCGGGCCGGGCGTCGAGGGGCGTCCCCCACCTCCAGAACGTCCGCCTGCGCGGTGCGTCGCCTGCTGGCGTGATCCGCACCAGCCGGGCCATCGCGGTGGAACCGGAAGTGAGCCTCGGGAGATCCTGCCGGACGGCGGGGCCCGGGGCTCGCGCCGCCCCAGGACGCGATGACCTGGACGAGGAACACGCGCTCCTCGCTCTCGTGCGCCGGGCCCATGAGCAGCGGAGGGGCGGCGACCGACACCCGAGCGCTCCCCCGGGTCGCCCCTCGGTCACCCGTCGGACACCTCCTGGTGCCACCATGTGGGGATGACCGACGCCACCCCCTCCGACGGCACGCCCCGCAAGCCGCGCACCCGGAGCGCCGCGCCCGCCGCCACGGCCGCCGCCGGCCGCACCAGCACGAGCACGGGCCGCGCCGGCACCCGGTCCGCCGGCGCCCGGTCCACCGGCACGCGCACCGCCGCGCCCCGCACCCGCGCCGCCGCGCCGGCCGAGGCCGCCGAGGCCGACGGCCAGGCCGCGCAGCCGCGGCCCCGCGCCCTCGCCCCCGAGCTCGCCGCGCACATCGCCGAGCACATCGAGATGGGCGACGGCGCCCGCGACCACGCCGCGGCCGCGTCCGAGGCCCCGCTCCCCGCCGACCGGTTCCTCGACCGCGAGATCAGCTGGCTGGCGTTCAACCAGCGGGTGCTGGAGCTCGCGGAGGACGAGACGCAGCCGCTGCTGGAGCGCGTCCGCTACCTCGCGATCTTCGCGTCCAACCTGGACGAGTTCTTCATGGTGCGCGTCGCCGGCCTGAAGCGGCGCATCGCCACCGGCCTCGCGGTCACCGCCGCCTCCGGCCTCAGCCCGCGCCAGGTGCTGGAGGCGATCAGCCAGCGCGCGCACGAGCTCGCCGCCCGGCACGCGCAGGTGTTCGCCGACCAGGTGCAGCCGGAGCTGGCGACCCAGGGCATCACGCTGGTGCGCTGGGAGCAGCTGGGCGAGGCCGAGCAGGACCGGCTGCGGAAGTACTTCCGCAAGCAGATCTTCCCGGTGCTGACCCCGCTGGCCGTCGACCCCGCGCACCCGTTCCCGTACATCTCGGGCCTGTCGCTCAACCTGGCCGTCGTCGTGGTGAACCCGTCGACCGGCAAGGAGCACTTCGCCCGGGTCAAGGTGCCGCCGCTGCTCCCGCGGTACATCGCCGTCGACTGGCGGGGCCGCCCGACCGACGCGTCCGGCTCCGCGTCGGACCGGGGCCCGATGTCGTTCGTGCCCGTCGAGGACGTGATCGCCCAGCACCTCGACCAGCTGTTCCCCGGCATGGAGGTCAGCGAGCACCACACGTTCCGCGTCACGCGCAACGAGGACGTGGAGGTCGAGGAGGACGACGCCGAGAACCTGCTCCAGGCGATGGAGAAGGAGCTGCTGCGCCGCAAGTTCGGCCCGCCCGTCCGCCTGGAGATCGCCGACTCCATCAGCCCGCGCATCCGGTCGCTGCTGGTGCGCGAGCTCGGCGTCGCCGAGGACGAGGTCTACGAGCTGCCCGCGCCGCTGGACCACACCGGCCTCAACCTGATCGCCGACCTGGACCGCGCGGACCTGCAGTAC
>NZ_DASQCJ010000109.1:0-37240 GCF_035634735.1 Cellulomonas sp. | reverse complement strand
GTAGCCGACCCCGGTCGCCGAGGCCAGGGCCGTCATCGCGGCGCCGGTGCGCCCGGCGGGGACGACCCGCTCGCCCAGCGAGAACACGCCGATCATGTACGGCGCGACGGCGAAGCCCAGGACGGCGACCGCGGCGGTCAGCGCGGGCAGCGAGTCGACCAGCAGCAGCGGCCAGGACAGCGCGACGAGCGCGCAGGCGGCGACGAGCACCCGCCGCTCCTGCCCGATCCGCGCCGGGATGAACGCGGTGCCGATGCCGGCGGCCGCGCTGCCGACGCCGAGCACGGCGTGGATCAGGCCCGCGAGGCCGGGCTGGCCCGCCTGGGTCGCGAGCACGGTGGTGCCGGTCTGGGTGGCGCCGAACAGCACGCCGACGGCGGCCTGCGCCACGACGAGCACCGCGAACGCCGGGGTGAGCAGCCGGCCCGCGGGGCGGGTGTGCGGGCCGGTCGCGGTGCGGCGGGCGGTCGGGTGCAGGGCGAACGCGGTGCCGAAGACGGCGAGCAGCACGGCGGCGGTGACGAGCGCGCCGGCGGGGGACAGCCACACGGCGACGACGCCGACCAGCGCCGGGCCGATCGCGAACGACGCCTCGTCGACGGCGCCCTCGTAGGAGAAGGCCGCGTCGACCAGGCGGCGCTGCTCGGGGCCCGTGCCGGCGGTGATCGGCCGCCAGCGGACGCGGGCCAGCGGGCCGACCTGCGGCAGCGCGAGCCCCGTGACGGCGGCGACCGCGACCAGAGCCGCGCCGCCGGCGTCGGCGTGCGCGAGCAGCGTGAGCGCGCCGAGCGACGCCGCGCCCGCGAGCGACTGCACGAGGACCACGGGGCGCTGGCCGAACCGGTCGGCGAGGCCGCCGGCGACCGGCGCGCCGACCGCGTTCACGACGGCGAGCGCGCCCGCGGCGAGGCCACCGAGGCCGTAGGTGCCGGTGGCGGTCGAGACGAGCAGCAGGGTGCCGAGCTGGGCCATCGCCATGGGCAGGCGGCCCAGGAAGGCGACGAGGACGTAGGCCGGGCCGGCCAGGCGGAACAGACGCGCGTAGGCGTTCAGGGCGGACACGAGGGACCCTCCGGGTGCACGAGACGGCGACGCGCCTCCCCGCCTCCAGGTCGCGTCCGATGTCCCTCAACTGGCCCCATCCTAGCCGGGGGCACCCGGCCCGGGCGAGAGCCCCCGCGGCGGCGGCGCTACCCTGGACGGATGACCGAGGTCGCTCACGACGCCCAGCCGCAGGCCCAGCCGCCGGCGCAGCACGCCCCCGAGGCCGCCGACACCGTCGAGCTGCTGGGGCTCGTCGCCCACCTCCAGCACGTCGCGTTCAACCGGCTCGCCGAGGACGCCCGCGTCGCCCCCAGCACCGCCCAGCAGCTCGAGCTCAGCCGGCTCGCCGCCGCCGCGGTCGACCGCCGGGACCGGGTGCTCGCCCGCGTCGTCGAGCTCGGCGGCGAGCCCGAGCGGTGCCTGGGCGCCTACGCCCGGCTGCTCGAGGACTTCGACTCCCGGACGCAGCCCAGCACGTGGTGGGAGCGGCTGCTCCGGTCCTACGTGGCCGACGGCGTCTCCGACGACTTCTGCCGGATCGCGGCGTCCGCCGTCGACGACCGGTCGCGCGCGCTGCTGCTCGAGGTGCTGGACGACGCGGAGCACGCGAACCTCGCGGTCGGCGAGCTCGAGGCCGCCGGCGCCCAGGACGAGGTGCTCGTGTCCCGGCTCGCGCTCTGGGGGCGCCGCCTGGTCGGCGAGGCGCTGGGCGTGGTGCAGCAGGCGATGTCCGCGCACCCCGCGCTGGGCCGCCTGGTGACCCGCCGGGAGGCGGAGGCCCGCTCGGCCGAGGAGGCGGCGGCCGCCCCCGCGCCCGAGGCCCCCGCCGCGCCCGAGGCCGACGGCGCCGCGCCCGCGAAGCTGTTCGGCGAGCTCACCGCGGAGCACACCCGCCGCATGTCCCGCCTGGGGCTGACGGCCTGACGCCCCGGGGCCGCGCGCGCCCCGCAGACGACGACGCCCCGCACCGGAGGACCGGTGCGGGGCGTCGTCGCGTCTGCGGGTGCGGCTCAGATCGCGCCGAAGCCGACGCGGCCCTTCGACTCCGTGCCGATCTCGACGTAGCCGATCGAGGCGGACGGCACGATGACGCGCCGGCCGCGGTTGTCGGTCAGCTCGAGCACCGGCTTGCCGTTCAGGGCCTCGGTGACGGCGGCGGTGACCTCGTCGGCCGTCTGGTCCGACTCGATCACCAGCTCGCGGGGCAGGTTCTGCACACCGATCGTGATGTCCACGCTTCGTCGTCTCCTCGTCCGTCGTGTCGCTGCCCGGTCATCCTAGGCCGGGCGGACGTCCCCGGGGCCGTCGAGCGGGCCGCGTTCGCCCTGGGTGGACACGTCGTCCGGCTCGGCGCCGGGCCCGGGGTCGGGGTCGGCGCCCGGGTCCGCGCCTCCGGGGACGAAGCCGGCGACGCCGCCCCACGCCAGCCGGGCGACGAGCGTGGCCGTGTCCCGCGCCGCGCTGCCGTCCGGCGCCCGCAGCCGGCGGGTCGCGGCCGCCTGGGCCATCGCGGCGACCGAGGGGGCGAGCAGCGCGGCGGTCTCGGGCGGCACCCCGGCCACCTCGGCGAGCACGGACTGCAGCCGGCGGGTCACGGCCTCGGTGGCGCGCTCGACCCGCGCGCGCACCTCCAGGTCGTGCCGCACGTCGGACTCGAACAGCAGGGCCGACGACTCGCCGGCGCCGTCGACGAAGTCCACGTACGCGCGGACCACGCCGGTGAGGATGGCGCGGGCGTCGTGCGGGCGGACCTCGCCCGGCGGGTGCATGGCGACGGCCGCGTCGACGGCGGACAGCAGCTCGTCCCCGCGGGCGTCGACCACCGTCAGGTAGAGGTCGAGCTTGGACGGGAAGTGCCGGTACAGCACCGGCTTGCTCACCTCGGCGCGGTCCGCGATGTCGTCCATCGAGACGTGGTGGAAGCCCTCGGACGTGAACAGCTCCTGGGCGATCGCCAGGACCTGCGCGCGGCGGAGCGCGCGGGGCATGCGCGCCGGGCGTCCGCGGCCGGCGGGGGGCTCGTCCATCGGGCGATGATAGCCACGCCCCGCGGGCGCCCAGCGGGGTGTCCGCGGGCACGCGCGCACCGGCCCGGCGCGCCCCGCCGGCCCGCTCGCGGCGCGCCCCGCCGGCGGGCCCGGGGTGTCGGTGGCGTGTGATGGGATCGGGGCCGTGACCCCGACCCCCGCCGGCCCGCCCCCCGCGGCCGGGCTGCGCCTCGTGCGCCCCGCGCTCGCGGACGTGCCGGCGCCGGTCCGCCTCGGCGCGGACCAGCGGGCCGTGGTCGACCGGGTCGTGGCGGGCGCCGACCCCGCGCTGCTGGTCGTGGGCGCGGCGGGCACCGGCAAGACCCTGCTGGCGGTCGAGGCGGTGGCGGCGGCGCTCGGCGCGGACGACGACGGGCTGTTCCCCTCGCCGGACCTCCCGTCGCCGGACGAGGTGCTGGTGCTGGCGCCGGGGCGCCGCGCGGCGGCCGAGCTGCGCGACCGGATCGGCGCCCGGGTGCGGCGCACGACGGGCCAGGCGATGGTGCGCACCCCGGCCGCCGCGGCGTTCGCGGTGCTGCGGGCGCGGGCGGCGCTGCTGGGCGACCCGGCGCCGACGCTCATCTCGGGCCCGGAGCAGGACCTGGCGCTCGCCGAGCTGCTCGCCGGGCACGCGGCGGGGGAGGGCGTGCCGCTGCGCTGGCCCGACGGCGTGCCGGAGGAGGCGCTGACGCTGCGCGCGTTCCGCGGCGAGCTGCGCGACCTCGTCATGCGCGCGGCCGAGCGCGGCGTCGAGCCCGAGGACCTGGCGGTGCTCGGCGAGCGGCACGGCCGGCCGGAGTGGGTCGCCGCGGCGGGGCTCTACCAGGAGTACGTCGACGTGACGACGCTCCGCGCGGGCACCCCCGACGCCGGCGCGCGGTACGACCCCGCGGTCGTCGTCGAGGAGGCGGCCGAGGTGCTGCGCACCTGGGAGGACGAGCTGCCCGGGCCCCGCCCGCGGTGGCGCCTGGTCGTGGTCGACGACTACCAGGAGGCGACCGAGGCGACGGCGCGGCTGCTGCGGGTGCTGCAGGACGACGGCGCGCGGCTGCTGCTGCTCGCGGACCCGGACGCGGCGGTGCAGACGTTCCGCGGCGCGACGCCGGCGCTGGTCGGGCGGGCGGACGTGGCCGGGACCGGGCCGGGGGAGCTCGGCGCGGCGCGGCTGGTGCTCGACGGCGTGCGGCGGCACGGGCCGGTGCTGCGCGGGGTGGCGGCGCGGGTGGCCGAGCGGGTCGCGGTGGTCGGCGGCGCGGCGCACCGGCGCGCGCTGCCGGTCCCCGGGGCCGGCGCGGCGGCGGCCGGCGGCGTCCCCACGCAGGCCGGCGAGGTGGTCCGGCCGACGCGACAGCCCGCCGCGGGGGACGCGCCGACGCACGCGGGCGAGGCGGGCGCCGCCCCGACGCCGGCCGGCCGCGACGCCGTCCCGCGCGACGTGCTGCGCGCCGCGGTGCTGCCCAGCCCCGCGCAGGAGGCGGCCTGGGTCGCGCACGCCCTGCGTCGCGCCCACCTCGAGGACGGCACGCCGTGGGCCGAGATGGCCGTCATCGCCCGGTCCGGCGGCCAGGTCACCGCGCTGCGCCGCGCGCTCGGGTCCGCCCAGGTCCCGGTCGCGGTGGTCGGCAGCGACGTCCCGCTCCGGGACGAGCCCGCCGTGCGCCCGCTGCTGGACGCCCTGCGGGTCGCGCTCGGCGCGGACGCCGGCGGCTCCGCCCTGGACGCCGAGCTCGCCGCGCGGCTGTGCTGCTCGCCGCTCGGCGGGATGGACGCGGTGGGCCTGCGCCGGCTGCGCCGCAGCCTGCGGGCGGAGGAGGTCGCGCTCGGCGGCGGCCGCGCGAGCGACGAGCTGCTCGTCGAGGTGCTGCTGGACCCGGCGGCCGCGGCCGCGCTGCAGCCGGTCGTGCGCCGGCCGGTGGCCCGGATCGCCACCGTGCTCGCGGCGGGGCGGGACGCCGCGGCCGCGCCCGGCGCCGACGCGCAGGCCGTGCTGTGGGCGATCTGGGACGCGTCCGGCCTGGCCGAGCCGTGGCGGCGGTCGGCGCTCGCGGGCGGCCCGGGCGGCGCCCGCGCGGACCGGGACCTCGACGCCGCGCTCGCCCTGTTCCGGGCGGCCGAGACGTTCGTCGACCGGATGCCGCAGGCCCGCGCCGCCGCGTTCCTCGAGTGGGTCGAGGCGCAGGAGCTGCCGTCCGACACGATCGCCGCGCGCGCCCGCCGGGACGCCGTGTCCGTGCTGACCCCCGCGGGTGCCGCGGGACGGGAGTGGGACGTCGTCGCGGTCGCCGGCGTGCAGGAGGGCGTCTGGCCCGACCTGCGGCTCCGGGACTCGCTGCTCGGCTCCCAGGCGCTGGTCGACGTGCTGGCCGGCCGGGGCGCCGGGCGCGCGGCGGGCGCGGGCGCCGCCCCCGGCGAGGCGCACGCCGCGGCCGAGGCCGGCGCCGCCGCCCGGGCCGCGGTGCTCGCCGACGAGCTCCGCTCCTTCCATGTCGCCGTGTCCCGCGCCCGGCGGGTGCTGCTCGTGACCGCCGTGTCCGACGAGGACGACCAGCCCTCGCCGTTCCTCGACCTGGTCGAGCCGAACGACGAGGACGACGACCCGCGCCGCACCGCGGCGCCGGCGCCGCTCGACCTGCGCGGCCTCGTCGCCCAGCTCCGCGGCCGGCTGGAGCAGTCCGCGCGCGAGGGCGCCCCCGACCCGGAGGCGGCCGCCGTGCTCGCGCGGCTGGCCGACGAGGGCGTGCCGGGCGCGGACCCCGCGGAGTGGCACGGCCTGGCGGACCCGTCGAGCGACGCGCCGCTGTGGGCGGAGGGCGAGCGGGTGCCGGTGTCGCCGTCACGCATCGAGACCGCCGGCACCTGCACGCTGCGCTGGGCCCTGGAGGCGGCCGGCGGCACGGCGCCGAGCAGCGCGCGGCAGTCGCTCGGCACGCTGGTGCACGCGCTCGCGCAGACGCACCCGCGGGGCGGCCGGGAGGCGCTGCTCGCGGAGCTCGACCGGCGGTGGCCGGAGCTCGGGCTCGGGCACGGCTGGCCCGCGACGCTCGAGCGGCGGCGCGCGGAGGCGATGGTCGGGCGGCTCGCGGACTACCTCGAGAAGGCCGGCGAGCCGCTGGCGATCGAGGCGCGGTTCGAGCTCGAGCTCGACCGGGCCGTGGTGCGCGGCACGCTGGACCGGGTCGAGCGCGCCGAGCCGGGCGCGGCACCGGACCCCGACGGCGGGGCGGGCGACGGCGGGCCGGTGCCGGTCCGGGTCGTCGACCTCAAGACCGGCCGGACGGCGCCGTCGGCGCAGGAGGCGACCACCAACCCGCAGCTCGGCGCCTACCAGCTCGCCGTCGACGCCGGCGCGGTCGAGGGGCTGACCCCCGGGGCGGTCAGCGCGGGCGCCCAGCTCGTGTTCGTCTCGGACGTCAACAAGAACAAGGCGGCGCTGCGCGAGCAGCCCGCGCTCGGCCCCGACGCCCCGGACGACCCGTCCTGGGCCCGGACCCACATCGAGGAGGTGGCGGAGCGGATGGCCGCCTCGTCGTTCGCCGCGACCGCGAACCCCCTGTGCGACCGCTGCCCGGTGCGCCGGTCCTGCCCGCTGCGCGACGAGGGCGGGCAGGTGGTCGCGTGACCGCGCCCGCCCTCGCCGCCACGCTGTCGGCCCTGGACATCGCCCGCCTGCTCCGCCGCGACCCGCCGACCGACGAGCAGGTCGCGGTCATCGAGTCGCCCCTGAGCCCGGCGCTGGTCGTCGCGGGCGCCGGCTCCGGCAAGACCGAGACCATGTCCGCCCGCGTCGTCTGGCTGCTCGCCAACGGCCTGGTCGCGCCCGAGGAGGTCCTCGGCCTCACCTTCACCCGCAAGGCGGCCGGCGAGCTCGCCGAGCGCGTGCGCCGCCGGCTGCGGCACCTCGCGCGCGCCGCGGCGGCCGAGGGCGTGCACCTGCCCGGGCTGTCCGTCGCCGAGGACGCGGCGGACGGCGGCGCGGCGCTGCTCACCGTGGCCCGGCCGACCATCTCCACCTACAACGCGTACGCGGCGTCCCTCGTCGGCGACCACGGGCTGCGGATCGGCGTCGAGCCGTCGGCGCGGCTGCTCGGCGAGGCCGCCCAGTGGCAGCTCGCGAGCGAGGTCGTCGAGTCGTGGACCGCCGACCTCGACTCGTCGGCGGCCGTGTCGACGGTGGTGGAGGCGGTGCTGACCCTGTCCGGCGCGCTGGACGAGCACCTGATCGACGCCGACGAGGCGCGCCGCCGCATCGAGGGCATCGTCGACGACATCGAGGCGACCCCGCCCGGCACCCCGCCGCGGCAGCCGTACGCCAAGGTGCGCGAGCTGGTCGGCTCGCTGCGCGAGCGGCAGCGGATGCTCGACCTGGTCGCGGCGTACCGGGAGCGCAAGCGCGCGGCGGACGCCCTCGACTTCGGCGACCAGGTCGCGATCGCCGCCCGGCTGGCCCGGGACGTGCCCGAGGTGGGCGCGGGGGAGCGGGCCCGGTTCCGGGTCGTGCTGCTGGACGAGTACCAGGACACGTCCTACGCGCAGCTCGTGCTGCTGTCCCAGCTGTTCGGCGGCGGGCACCCGGTCACCGCGGTCGGCGACCCGCACCAGTCGATCTACGGGTGGCGCGGCGCCAGCGCGGGCGGCCTCGAGCGGTTCCCGACCGACTTCCCGGACGTCGCCGCCGACGGCGACCGCCGGCCCGCGGCCGTCTACGCGCTGTCGACGTCGTGGCGGAACGACGTCGCGGTGCTCGACGCCGCCAACCACGTCGCCGCGCCGCTGCGCCGGCCGGAGCGGGCGCGGGTCGCCCTGCCGACGCTGGGCGCCCGCCCGGGCGCCGGGCCGGGCGAGGTGATCGCGCACCTCGCCCCGACGCTGGAGGAGGAGGCGCAGGCGGTCGCCGAGTTCGTCGCCGCGCGCTGGCGGCCCGAGGGCGGGCCCGGCGTCGACGGCGGCGCGCCCGCGCCCGGGGGCGGCCGGGTCACCGCGGCCGTGCTGTGCCGCAAGCGCGCGCAGTTCCCGGTGCTGCACCGGGCGCTGCGGGCGGCCGGGCTCCCGGTGGAGGTCGTCGGGCTCGGCGGGCTGCTCAACACGCCCGAGGTGGTCGACGTCGTGGCGCTCCTGCAGGCAGCGCACGACCCGTCGCGCGGCGACGCGCTCATGCGGCTGCTCACCGGGGCGCGGACCATGCTCGGGGCCGCGGACCTGCACGCGCTCGCGGACTGGTCGGCCCACCTGGCACGAGGGCTGGACGCGCGGGCGGCGGCCGCCGTGGCGCGGGACCGGGCGGCGTCGGCGGCGGGTGCGGGCGCGGGCGGCGGCGCGGGCGGCCCGGTCGACGGCGGCACCACCGGGCCCGGCCCGCTCGCGGGCGACGGCGTCGCGATCGACGGCGCCCCGTCCGCGGGGATCCCCGGCGACGGCGCCGCCGAGCCCGCCCCGGTCGTGGCCGACGTGGTCGACGAGCGCAGCATCGTCGACGCGGTCGACTCCCCGCCCCCGCCCGGCTGGCGGAGCCCGGCCGGCCGCGGGCTCACCCCGACGGGCCTGGCCCGGGTCACGGCCGTGGGCGAGGTGCTGCGCGCCGTCCGGCAGCACACCTACCTGTCGCTGCCGGAGCTGGTCGCGCACGCCGAGCGGCTGTGGGGCCTCGACATCGAGGTCGCGTCCCGCGCGGGCGTCGCCCCGGGCCGGGCCCGCGCGCACCTCGACGCGTTCCGCGAGGTCGCCGTGCGGTACGCGGACGCGACCGACGACCCGACCCTCGGCGGGTTCCTCGCGTGGCTGGAGTCGGCCGACGCGCACGAGCACGGCCTCGACATGCCGGTCGCCGAGCCGGACCCGGACGCCGTCCAGCTCATCACCGTGCACGCGGCCAAGGGCCTGGAGTGGGACGCCGTCGCCGTGGCCGGCCTGGTCGACGGCGGGCTGCCCGCCACCCGGACCCAGGGCCCGAACGGCCCGACCGACTCCGCCTGGCTGACCGGCCTCGGCGAGCTGCCCTACCCGCTGCGCGGCGACCGGCACGACCTGCCCGAGCTCGCGTACGCGGGCGCCGCGGACCCGAAGGACCTGGAGGAGCGGCGCAAGCAGTTCCTGCTGGACGCGGGCGAGCACCAGGTCGCCGAGGAGCGCCGGCTGGCCTACGTGGCCTTCACCCGGGCGCGCGCGGCGCTGCTGCTGACCGGCGCGTGGTGGGGCGACGGGTCGCGGGTGCGGCCGCCGTCGCTGTTCCTCACCGAGGTGGTCGACGCGGGGCTGGCGCGGGTCGCCGGCTGGGCCGACCTGCCCGACGAGGGCACCGAGAACCCGCGGACGCAGGAGGCGGCGGGCGCGGTGTGGCCGGCCGACCCGTTCGGCGGCGAGGCCGAGGGCGGGCCGGTGCGCCGGTCCGCGGTGGCGGCGGCCGCGGCGGCGGTGCGCGCCGCGCGGGACGAGCGCGCGGCGGGCGGCGAGGGCGCGGCGCGCCGGACGCCCTGGGACCGTACGGTCGACCTGCTGCTCGCCGAGCGCGCGCTGGAGTCGCGGCCGCGCCCCGAGGTCGAGCTGCCCGCGCACCTGTCCGCGTCCGCCGTCGTCCGGCTGGCCGCGGACAGCGGCGAGTTCGCCCGCGCGCTGCGCCGGCCGGTGCCGAACCGCCCGTCCCCCCAGGCCCGGCGCGGCACCCAGTTCCACGCCTGGGTCGAGGGGTTCTTCGGGTCGCCGGCGCTGGTCGACCTGGACGACCTGCCCGGCGCGGACGACGACTCGGTGCCGGTCGACGCGGACGAGGCCGCCCTGCGCGCCGCGTTCCTCGCGACCCCGTGGGCCGCGCTGGAGCCGGTCGCGGTGGAGGTCGACGTCGAGACCACGGTCGCCGGCTACGTGCTGCGGTCCCGGATCGACGCGGTGTTCCGCGACCCCGACCGCCCGGGGGACCGGGACGCGGTGGTCGTCGTCGACTGGAAGACCGGCGCCCCGCCGGGCGACCCGGCCGCCACGGCGGTGCGGGAGCTGCAGCTCGCCGTGTACCGGCTGGCGTGGTCCCGGTGGACGGGCACGCCGCTCGACCGGGTCAGCGCCGCGTTCTGCTACGTCGGCGCGGGCCGCACGGTCCGCCCGGAGCGCCTGCTGGGCGCGGACGAGATCGAGCGCCTGCTCCTGGCCGCCACGGACGCCCCGCCGGCCTGACGCGGGTCAGAGCGGGGCGGCGCCCGGCTCGGCCACGTCGCGGGTCTGCTCGTCCAGCTCGTCCAGCATCTGCACGGCGTCCGCGACCACCTCGTCGTCGCCGGACCGCACGCCGTAGAGCAGCCACCGCGCCAGCGCGAGCTCGCCGGCGAGCAGCGCCCGGTCGGCGAGGTGCGGGTCGGTGAGCTCGGTGCGGCGCAGCTGGTACGCCTCCATGATCGAGTCGACCGAGTCCTGCGGGGCGGCGACGAGCAGCCACGCGAGGTCGTCGGCGGGGTCGGCGACCTTGGCCTCGCCCCACGAGGTCACCCCGGTCACGGCCCCGTCGGCCACGAGCACGTGGTCGGCCGACAGGTCGCCGTGCACGACGACCGGCGCGAACTTCCACACGGCGACGTCCTCGAGCCGCTCCTCCCACCGGCGCAGCAGCGTGGCGGGCACCCGGCCGGTGCGGGCGGCCTCGTCGACCTCCGCGAGCCGGCGCGCGCGGTAGGTGGCGGCGTCGTAGACCGGCAGGCCCGCGTCCTCGACGAGCGCCACGGGCAGCTCGTGCAGCGCGGCGATCGAGCGGCCGAGCGAGGCGGCGACCCCGGGGCCCGGCGCGACGCGCTCGAGGTCGACCGGGCGGCCCGGGAGCTCGCGGTGCACGACCACGCGGCCGCCCTCCTCGAGCGGCGCGGCGCCGGCGACCCGCGGCACGTCGAACGGCAGCTTCCCGGCGTCCACCTGGTCGCCGAGGGCGGTCAGCAGCACCAGCTCGGCCTCCAGCGCGGCGCCCGCGGCGGCGTTCCGCGGCGCGCGGACCACCCAGTGCCGGCGCTGCCCGTCGGTCACCAGGGCGACGTCGTCGTCCCCCGCCGCCGCGGCGGCCCGCACCTCGCGGGCGTCGAAGCCCGGGACGGCGACGGTCGCGAGAGCGGCGAGAGCAAGGGGAGAACGCACCGTCCCAGGGTAGGACCCCGGCGCGCCCGCGGCCGGTCCGCGCGGCGCCGGGCGTGTCACCGCGCGGTCACCCCGCGGGCACCCGGGCCGCCGCCGGCCGGTCGCGCCTCGTCCCCGGCGCGCGCCGTCCGGCCCTGCCGCCGGGCGCGCGCCGGACGTGGCGCGCCTCGCACCGGTCCCGGCCGGCCGTCGACTGCGACCGGCGCGCGCGGCGCGTACGGTGGCGACGTGTTCGCCTCCGACCTCCCTCTGTCGCGGACGGTCACGGACCGGGCCGCGGACCTCCGCGGTGACGAGAACCTGCTGCCCGCGCTGCTCGACGACGCCTCCACCCGCGTGCTGCTGGTCTCCGGCGGCCGGGTCGTGACCCGCCGCCGCGGCCGCCGGCCGGCGCTCGCGCTGTACACCCCGCAGGAGGCGGCGCTGCGGGCGCCGAGCTCGTCGCTGGCGGAGCGGTGGGCGTTCCTCGGCTACGACGACGCGGACCGGGTGCCCGGCGTCGCGCCCGGCGAGACCCGGCCCGAGGGCCCGGCGTACCTGGCGCACCACGTGCCGGAGGGCGGGGCCGCGGCGCTGCCCGCGGGCGACGAGTGGACCGCGCTCCGCGAGGTCGGCGGCGAGCTGTCGGCGCGGGACGCGGGCCTGGCGACGGCCGCCGTCGCGCTCTACGAGTGGCACGTCCGGTACCCGCGCTGCCCGCGCTGCGGCGCGGAGACGCAGCCGGTGTCGAGCGGCTGGGTGCGCCGCTGCCCGGTCGACGGCACGGACCACTACCCGCGGACGGACCCCGCGGTGATCATGGCGGTCGTCGACGAGGACGACCGGCTGCTGCTCGCCAACTCGGCGGCGTGGCCGACGCACCGGTTCTCGACGCTCGCGGGGTTCGTGGAGCCGGGGGAGTCGGTCGAGCACGCGATCCGCCGGGAGGCGCGCGAGGAGACCGCCGTCGTCGTCGGCGAGGTCGAGTACCGGGGCAGCCAGCCGTGGCCGTTCCCCGCGTCGCTCATGCTGGGCTTCCGCGCCCGGGCGCTGTCCACCGAGATCACGGTCGACGGCGACGAGCTGCGCGCCGCGCGCTGGTTCGACCGGGACACCCTGCGCGCCGAGGTGGAGAGCGGCTCCGTGGTGCTGCCGCCGGGGACGTCGATCGCCCGGGCGCTCATCGAGGACTGGTTCGGCGGGCCGCTGCCCACCGACCCGCTGCGGGACGGCTGGAGCCGCGGGGCGGTGCCGCCGGTGGAGCAGGCCGCGCCGTCGCGGTCCTCCGCGACCGCCGCACCCGCGCCGGTCGCCGAGCCGGCCCCGGCCGACGCGGCCCCGCGCGCCGCCGAGCCCGAGCCCGCCCCCGCCGCGCAGCCGCCCGCCACCCGGCGCCAGGGCCGGCGCGCCGCCCCGGCCCCCGCGGACGAGGGCCCGCTCGGCACGCGCTGAGCGGCGCGGTGCCGGGCGGGCCCTCGGGTCCGGGTGCTGCGGGGTGCGCGGGATGCGGCCGGGCCGCGGCGCCCCGGGTCAGGCGCCGAGGCGCTCGCGGACCTGCACCAGCGACGGGTTCGTGGCGGCGGAGCCGTCCGGGAACAGCACGGTCGGCACGGTCTGGTTGCCGCCGTTCACCTGCTCGACGAACGCCGCGGCGTCCGGCAGCTGCTCGATGTCGACCTCGGTGTACGCGATGCCCGCGGAGTCGAGCTGCGTCTTGAGCCGGCGGCAGTAGCCGCACCAGGTGGTCGAGTACATCGTCACGGTGCCCTCGGCGGGCAGGTCCTGCGTGGTCGTCATCGTCTGCCTTCGCATGGTCGGTGTCGCGTCACCGGTCTGAACGCCCGGCGCCCGCAGGATCATCCCGGACGCGTCCGGGAGCGCGCGCCCGGGCCCCTGGGGACCGCCGTCCCGGTGTGTCGGCGGGAGGTGCGAGGATCGTCCGCGATGCCTGCCGACGACCTCCTCGACGCCCTCGACCCGGACCAGCGGGAGGTCGCGCGCGCCCTCACCGGACCGGTGTGCGTCCTGGCCGGCGCGGGCACCGGCAAGACGCGCGCGATCACCCACCGGATCGCCTACGGCGTCCGCACCGGGGTCTACGCGCCGACCAGCGTGCTCGCCGTGACGTTCACCGCACGCGCGGCGGGGGAGATGCGCACCCGGCTGCGCGACCTCGGCGTCGCGGGCGTGCAGGCGCGCACGTTCCACTCGGCCGCGCTGCGCCAGCTGCGGTACTTCTGGCCCAAGGTCGTGGGCGGGCCCTCGCCGCAGGTCCTGGCGCAGAAGGCGCCGGTCGTCGCGGACGCCTGCCACCGGCTGGGGCTGTCCGTCGACCGGGTGTCGGTCCGCGACCTCGCGTCGGAGATCGAGTGGGCCAAGGTCTCCCGGATCACCGCGGAGGACTACGTGCGCGCCGCGGCGGCCGCGGACCGCCCCGCGCCCGCCGGCCACGACCACCACGTCGTCGCCCGGCTCATCACCGCGTACGAGGACGCCAAGGACGCGCGCGGCGTCATGGACATGGAGGACATCCTCTGGCTGCTGTCGGGGATGCTGGTGGAGAACCGCGCCGTCGCGGACGAGATCCGGCACCAGTACCGCCGGTTCGTCGTCGACGAGTACCAGGACATCTCGCCGCTGCAGAAGTTCCTGCTCGACCAGTGGCTCGGCGGCCGGGACGAGCTGTGCGTCGTCGGCGACCCGAGCCAGACCATCTACTCGTTCGCGGGCGCGACGCCGCACTACCTCACCCGGTTCACCGCCGAGCACCCGGAGGCGCAGGTCGTCCGGCTGGTGCGGGACTACCGGTCCACCCGCAGGTCGTCGGCCTGGCCAACGAGGTCCTGCGCCGCGCCCCGAAGGACCGGGCGGCCCGCTGGGAGCCGCTCGAGCTGATCGCGCAGCGCCCGTCCGCCGGGCCGGTGCGGTTCGCGGTCTACGACGACGACGAGGCCGAGGCCGCCGGCGTCGCCACGCGGATCGGCCGGCTGATCGCCGCGGGCACCCGCCCGAGCGAGATCGCCGTGCTGTACCGGACCAACGCGCAGTCCGAGGCGTTCGAGCAGGCGCTCGCGCACCAGGGGATCGGCTACGTGCTCCGCGGGGGCGAGCGGTTCTTCCAGCGCAAGGAGGTCCGGGACGCGATCGTGCGGCTGCGCGGCGCCGCGGTGGCGGCGGAGGCCGACGTCCCGATGACCGAGACCGTGCGGGACGCGCTGCGGTCGGCGGGCTGGACCGACGAGCCGCCCGCGGCCCGCGGCGCGTCGCGCGAGCGCTGGGACACGCTGCACGCGCTCGTGACGCTCGCGGACGACCTGGCCGCGGCCGCGGAGCGCGCGGGCACGCGCGCGACGGTGCAGGACCTCATCGCGGACCTGGACGAGCGCGCCGCCGCCCAGCACGCCCCGACCGTCGAGGGCGTGACGCTGGCGTCCCTGCACGCCGCCAAGGGCCTGGAGTGGGACGCGGTGTTCCTCGCCGGGCTGAGCGAGGGCCTGGTGCCGTGGGCGTCGGCCGACACCTCCGCCGACCTCGCGGAGGAGCGCCGGCTGCTCTACGTGGGCATCACCCGCGCCCGGCAGCACCTCGAGCTGTCCTACGGCCGGTCCCGCACCCCCGGCGGCCGGGCGACCCGGCGGCGCTCGCGGTTCCTCGACGGCCTGTGGCCGCAGGAGGGGCGCGCCCGGTTCGGCGACGGCCGGCCGCGCGCCGTGCCGCGGCTCACCGGGGAGGTCGACGGCGAGCTGCTGGCCGCCCTGCACGCCTGGCGGGCCGACCTGGCGCGGGCGACGTCGAAGCCCGCGTACACGGTGCTCGGCGACGCGACGCTGTCGGCCATCGCCGAGCTGCGGCCGGCGAGCGTCCCGGAGCTGGCGCGGGTCCAGGGGATCGGCCCGGCCAAGATCGACCGGTACGGGCCCGACCTGCTGGCCATCGTGGCAGGTCGCAGGCCCGCGACGGGCGAGGCGGCGGCGGCCGGCTGATCGGCCGATCGGGGGACGGGAGAAACTCGTCGGAAAAACTCTCGGTAAATCGGTTGTGCCGCCCGCGAGGGCCCCTCTACGGTGAACGAGTCCTGCTGGAAGGCCGTGCTGCGCGAAGCGGCGGCGGCCCGATGACGAGAAGGAGGTGTGGTGCTGTGAAGAACATGATCGACGAGTTCGGCGTCGGCGCGATCGCGCTGCCGTTCCAGGCACCCACCTCCGGCCAGCACCAGGGGACCGCTGTGTCCCCGGCCGCCCCGGGCACGGGCATCCGTGGCTTCGGCGGCACCGGTCTCCGGCTGCGTGCGCGCGATCTCTCGTCCCGCTCCGACTCCGCCCCAGGAGGACCGGTCATCTGAGTCGATGACCAGCCCGTCCAGGCCGCGGAGTCCACCGGATTCCGCGGCCTTCGTCTTCCCCGGCACCTGCAGGGGGGGGCGAGGCAGCTGCGGATCCACCGCCACCTCGCTCAACCCGCAAGTCATTTCAGGAGGACATCGTGCGGCTCACGACGCTGCTCGACACGGTCAACCAGGGCGGATCCGGTCCCTGGCCGCCCGCCTCGACGCCCGCCGTCACCGATGCGCAGTTCGACGCCCTGGTCGCGGGCCTCATCCCGTGCCGGTCCAACGACCCCGAGCTCTGGTTCGCCGAGCGGACCGCCGAGGTCGAGCAGGCCAAGGCGCTCTGCCGCACCTGCCCGCTGCTCGAGGGCTGCCTCGCCGGCGCCGTCGAGCGGCAGGAGCCCTGGGGCGTGTGGGGCGGCGAGGTGTTCGTCGGCGGCCAGGTCGTCGCGGTCAAGCGCGGCCGCGGCCGGCCGCGCAAGGACGCCAGCCCGGCGGCCTGACCACCACCCGCGGGCCCGGCGCCCGGTCCGAGCGACCGGGGCCGGGCCCGCCCCACGTCCGGGGCCGGACGGCGGCCGGTCCCGCCGCCCGGCCCGCCAGCGTCGCTCAGCCGACCAGCGCCGCGCACCCGCAGTCGGGGTGCGCCGCCCACCGGCGCAGCCGCGGGGCGACGGCCGGCACCGCGATCTCGTACTGCGCGCCCGCCGTCCGCGGCGCGCCGCCGTCCAGGTGCGCCAGCACCTCCGCCGCGGCGAGCCCGCCGGCCACCACGGCCAGCGCTGCCGGCGGCTCGGCCGCGCCGGCGCCCGCCCGCGGCGCGACCAGCTGCGCGAGCACCACGGGCCACGCCGGGTCGGCGGCCGCGCGGTGCAGGTCCAGGCAGCGCAGGCAGGGCAGCGGCGGTTCCCCGGCGCGCGCCGGCCGGACGAACGGTCCCACCAGGGCGTCCGCCTCCCGCGTGACCACGGGCAGGTGCGGCAGGTCCGCGCCCAGCAGCGTGAGCGCCGTCGCCGGGTCCGGCGCGTCGGCGGCGACCGTGACGACCGCGTCCGGCGGGTCGGCCAGCAGCCGGCCCGGGCCGCGCGGCACCCGGACGCGCGCCCGCGGGGCGAGCCGGCGCAGCACGCCGGAGAGGGCCGCGGCCCGGTCCGGCCCGGCGGCCACGTCCTCGGGCCCGGGCGCGCGCTCGTCGTCGAGCAGCAGCGTCCCGACGCCCGCGACCGCGAGCGTGGTCGCGACCGCGGACCCGGCGCGGCCGAGGCCCAGCACGGCCACCGTCGCGCGGGAGCGCCGCCGCACGGCCTCGACGCCGTCGCCGTCGGCACGCACCAGCCCGTGCGCCAGCGCCTCGGGCCGCAGGTCCGGCCGGACCCGTCGCGCGCGGGCCGGGCCCGGGCGCAGCAGCCCCGCGGTGCGGAGCGCGTCGAGCGCGGGGGCGGGGAGGGCGTCGTCGACGCGGCGGTCGCCGGTGCGGAGCAGGCGCTCGGCCCGCTCGGGGCTCAGCCCCGCGACCCGCACCGCCCAGCGCGGGTCGAGGCCCACCTGGACCTCGTCGGTCGCGCGCCGCAGCACGCGGAGTCCCTGCCGGAGCTGCACGGTGCCCCACCCCCGTCCTGTCGAGTGCCACCACCGTGGCACCCCGGGCGGGGGCGGACGCCGTCGTCCACAGGTCGGGTTCTGCTCAGGCCTTGCCGAGGATCCGGTTCAGCTTGGTGCTGCACACGGGGCAGGTGGCCTTGGCCATCCGGCGACCCGACTCCGAGACGACGACCTCACCCTCGGCCTGGCGCTTCTCCTTGCACTTCACGCAGTAGAACTCGCCGGCGTAGGTCTCGGCCATGTCTGTCTCCTCGGATCGGTTCGACGGCGCCGCGTCCCGGCGCCCGGGCCAGTATCCACGCCGTGCGGGGGTCGCGGGAGGGTTCCGCCCGCCCGTCGTGCGGCAGATGCCCCAGATCAGGGCGCCGAACCGCTACGGTGCTGGACGTGCAGCCGTCGCGGGAGCACCCCCGGAGGCCGGTCGACCCGGTGCGCTCGGCCGCGCCCGCGCCCGCCGCGGCCGCCGCCCCGCGGCCCGCCTCCGACGCCCGCGCGGCGAGCGGGCCCGCCGCCGTCCCCGCGCCCGACGGCGCCGCCGACGGCGACCCCCGGCTCGGCCCGGTCGAGGTGCGCCGGTCCCGCCGCCGGTCCCGCACCGTCACCGCGTACCGCGAGGGCGGCCGGACGATCGTGGCCATCCCGGCGCGGTTCACCCGCGCGCAGGAGCGCGAGTGGGTGCGCCGCATGCTCGACCGGCTCGCCACGCAGGAGCAGCGCCGCCGCCCGTCGGACGACCAGCTGGTGCGCCGCGCCGCGGAGCTGAACCAGCGCTACCTCGGCGGGCGCGCCGTGCCGTCGAGCGTCCGGTGGTCCGGCAACCAGGGCCGGCGCTGGGGCTCGTGCAGCGTGGGGGACGGCAGCATCCGGCTGTCCGACCGGCTGCGCGGCATGCCGCAGTGGGTCACGGACTACGTGCTGCTGCACGAGCTCGCGCACCTGCTGCACGCCGGCCACGGGCCGGAGTTCTGGGCCGAGCTCGAGGCCTACCCGCGCACCGAGCGGGCGCGGGGGTTCCTCGAGGGCTACTCGTTCGCGGAGCGCGCGCCGGGCGACGGCGACGCCGACGCCGGCGATCCCGTCGCCGAGGAGGACGCGGCCGACCCCGAGGCGGACTGACCGCCCCGGGACCCGCGCGGGCTGCTCAGCGCGCCGGCTCGTCGCCGCCGTCGGCGGCCCCGGTCCCGCCCTCGGCCGGCCCGTCCCCGGCGGACCCGCCGTCCGGGGCGTCGCCGTCGGCGGCGCCGTCGCCGTCGCCCAGGATCTCCGCCAGCGCCCGGTCCAGGTCCGCGTGCTCGCCCTCGGCCGCGGTCCGGCGCCCGGCGTACCCGGCCGGGTCGTCCAGGTCCTCGGCCGTCGGCAGCAGGTCGGGGTGGTCCCACACGGCGTCGCGCGCCTGCGGCCCCTGCTCGCGGGCGATGCGCGCCCACAGCGCGGCGGCGTCCCGGGACCGGCGCGGGCGCAGCTCCAGCCCGACCAGCGTCGCGAACGTCTGCTCCGCGGGCCCGCCGGCCGCGCGGCGGCGGCGGATCATCTCGCGCAGCGCGACGCTGTGCGGGAGGTGGGGGAGGGCCGCCGTCGCGACGACCTCGTCCACCCAGCCCTCGACCAGCGCGAGCGCGGTCTCCAGCCGGGCGAGCACGGCGCGCTGCTCGGGCGTCGTCTGTGGCGCGAACACGCCGGAGGAGAGCGCGCCCTGCAGCGCGGTCGGGTCCGTGGGGTCGATGGCCCGCACCGACTCCTCGAGGCTCTCGACGTCGATGGTGATGCCGCGGGCGTAGGCGTCGACGGCCGCGAGCAGGTGGCCGCGCAGCCAGGTGACGTGCGTGAACAGCCGGGCGTGCGCCGCCTCGCGGAGCGCGAGGAACAGCCGCACCTCCTCCAGCGGGATCTCCAGGCCGTCGGCGAACTCGGCGACGTTCCCGGGCACGAGCGCGGTGGCGGGCTCGGCGACCAGCGGCAGGCCGGTGTCGGTCAGCCCGAACACCTCGCGGGACAGCGAGCCGGCCGCCTGGCCGACCTGCATGCCGAACACCAGCGCGCCGAGCTGGCGCATCATCGCGGCGGGGTCGAGGCCGCCGGCCCCGAGCCCGGCGGGCAGGTCGACGCCCTCGGGCAGCTGGTCGGCGAGCGTCGCGGCCAGGGCGGTCGACATGGACGTCGCGACCGGCTCCGTCAGGGTGCGCCAGGTCGGCAGCGTCTGCTCGACCCACTCGGAGCGGGACAGGGCGCGGACGTGCCCGCCGGCGGGCGGCAGGTCGGTGGCCGCGTCGAGCCACAGCTCCGCGACGCCCAGCGCCTCGGTCGCCTGGCGCTGCTCGGCCGGGCTCAGGGTCGGGTCGCCGCCGGTGACCGCCACCTGGCGGGCCATGTCGTGCGCGACGTCCCAGTTGACCGGGCCGTCGCCGCTCGACGCCAGCATCCGCTGGACCTGGGCGATCACCTGGTTCATCAGCATGGGGTCGTCGGGCAGGCCGGACGCGCGGGCCATCTCCGCGGGGTCGAGGCCCTGCTCGCGCATCTGGCGCAGCGCCTCGTCCGCGCCCGGGCCGAACATCTGGCGCAGCATCTGCTCCCAGGCGGCGCCGTCGGAGGGCTCGCCGGGCTGGCGCGCGGTGGGGTCGTCGGTCATCTCGGTGCTCCCGGGCTCGTCGTGGTGCCACCGTAACCACACCCCCGCGCGGCGGGACCCGGTCGTCACGCCCGGTTCGCTGAGGGCGCACGCGACCCGCACGGGTCCGTGCGGCATGATCGTCCGGTGCACGCCCAGCCCGGAACCCCCTCGGACCCCGACGCCTCGCCCGCCGAGCCGGCCGAGCCGGCCGATCCGGTCGACCCCGCCGCGGCCGGCGAGCCCGGCGAGCCCGCCCCGCCCGTGACCCGGCGTGCGGCGCTGCTGTCCGGCGGCGTGCTGCTCACCGCGGTGCTGCTGGTCGTGCTGCTGCTGATGCCGGTGCCGTACGCGGTGAACTCGCCCGGCCCGACGCTGGACACGCTCGGCGAGCACGACGGCCAGGCGCTCATCACGATCGACGGCGCCGAGACCTACGACTCGACGGGGCAGCTGCGGCTCACCACCGTGTCGACCACCGGCGGCCCGGGCTACCCGTCGAGCGTGCTCGGCGTGCTGCAGGGCTGGCTGAGCCCGTCCCGGCGGGTGCTGCCGGTCGAGTCGGTGTTCCCGCAGGACGCGACCCAGGAGCAGCTGGACCAGCAGAACGAGGCGCAGATGGTGTCCTCGCAGGAGAACGCGACCGTCGCCGCGCTCGAGGAGCTCGGGTACACGGTCCCGGTCACGCTCACCGTGCACGACGCGGTCGAGGGCTCCGGCGCGGAGGGCGTCGTCGAGCCGGGCGACGTGCTGCTGTCGTACGACGGCACCGCGCTCACGTCGTACGGCCAGCTGATCGACCTGCTGGACGCGACCGAGCCCGGCACGACCGTCACGCTCGGCGTGCAGCGCGACGGAGCGGAGGCCGACCTCGACGTCGTCACCGGCGCGCGCGAGGACGGCTCGGGCAGCCAGCTGGGCGTCTACATCGACCCGACGTTCGACCCGCCGGTGGACGTGGCCATCAAGATCGACCAGATCGGCGGCTCCAGCGCGGGCACCATGTTCGCGCTCGGGATCATCGACAAGCTGACGCCGGAGGACGAGGCCAACGGCGAGGTGATCGCCGGCACGGGGACCATGGACCTCAACGGCGCCGTCGGCCCGATCGGCGGCATCCGGCAGAAGATGGCCGGCTCGCTCCGGGACGGGGCGGACTGGTTCCTCGCGCCGGCGGACAACTGCGACGAGGTCGTCGGCCACGTCCCGGACGGGCTCACCGTGGTGAAGATCGCGACGCTGCACGAGGCGCGGGAGGCCGTCGAGGCGATCGGCGCCGGCGAGGCGGGCGACCTGCCGACCTGCACGGCGGCGGACGCGGCCTGAGCCCGCGGGGGGCTCAGGCGAACGTGGCGCGCAGCCCCTCGACCAGCCCGGGCACGACGTCCTCGCCCTGACCCACGGCGTCGTCCCGGTCGTCGGCCCGCTGGCGGACGGCGCACCACGACGGCCCGCCGCGCAGCACGCCGACGGCGAGCCGCACGTCCTGCCGCTGCGGGTGCGCGAGCAGCGCGGCGAGCGCGGCGTCCGCGTCCTCGGGCAGGCCCTCCTCGGCCTCGGGCGGCAGCACGATCCGCTCGACCGTGAGCGCCGCCCCGTCCACGCCCTCGGGCCAGGCGATCGCGCCCAGCAGGCCCTCCAGGTCGTCGCTCGCGGGCAGGCCCTCCTGCTCGACCGAGGTCAGGTGGTCGGGGTCGGCGGCCGCGGCGGCGAGCACGTCCGGCGGCAGCTGCGACGCGAGCGCGGGCTCGGCATCGAGGGCCGCCTGCGTCCGGACCAGCGCGAACACCCGCACGGGACCGTCCCAGCCGCCGGTGGCGACGTGCCGCTCGATCTCGACGACGGCGGCCGCGAGGGCGCGCTGGGCGGGGGTGCTGGCGGGGGTGTCCGGGGTCTGCGTCACGGGCGCCATCCTCGCACCCACGCAGCGCACCCGTGCCGGTACCCGGCACGGGTGCGCGGGGCGCGGGCTGTGGGAACCTGTGTCCCACCTGGCGCGTTGTGCCCCGTGTGTGCGTCGGGTGTGCCCGGTGCGTGCACGCGCGACCCGTACCCGACGACGAGGACCTCAAGGCCGTGACCTTCGCCAACCCGTCCGCCCGACAGCCCCGGGGGCCACGACCGCCCCGGCCACCGAGAGGAGCCGCCGGCCGCCGCCGGCCGAGCCCGCTCGCGATCACCGTCGTGGTGCTCGCGCTGGTCGTGGTCGCCGTCCTGCTCCTCGCCCAGTTCTGGACCGAGGTCCTGTGGTTCGACCAGCTGGGCTACTCCCAGGTGCTGTGGACCCAGTGGCTCACACGCGGCGCGCTGTTCGTCGCCGGCCTGCTCGTCATGGGCGGCGCCGTGTTCGCCAGCCTGGCGATCGGCTACCGCACCCGCCCGGTGTACGCGCCGTCCAACCAGGAGCAGGCCAGCCTCGACGCCTACCGCGAGGCCGTCGAGCCGCTGCGCCGCGTCGTGCTGGTCGCGGGCCCCGCGGTCCTCGGCCTGTTCGCCGGCATCGCCGCCTCGCAGCAGTGGAGCGCGATCCAGCTCTGGATGCACAGCACGCCGGTCGGGCAGACCGACCCGCAGTGGCACATGGACCTGTCGTTCTACATGTTCCAGCTGCCGGGCATGCGGTTCGTCGTCAGCTTCCTCATGGCCGTCACGGTGCTCTCCGGCATCGCGGCCGTGGCCACGCACTACCTGTACGGCGGGTTCCGCGTCGGCGGCTCCGCCGGCACCCCGCGGATGACCAAGGCCGCCCGGGTGCACCTGTCGGTGATCGCCACGGTGCTCATGGTCCTCATCGCGGCCAACTACTTCCTCGACCGCTACTCGATCCTCACCCGCGAGGGCGACCGGTTCGAGGGCGCGTCCTACACGGACGTGCACGCGGTCATCCCGTCCAAGAGCATCCTCGCCGTCGTCGCGCTGCTCGTGGCGGTCATGTTCGTCGTCACCGCGGTGCGCGGCTCGTGGCGGATCCCGGCCATCGGCGTCGGCGTCATGGTGCTCTGCGCGGTCGCGATCGGCGGGATCTACCCGGCCGTCGTCCAGCGGTTCCAGGTGAACCCGAACCAGCAGGACGCCGAGGCGCCGTACATCCAGCGCAACATCGACGCGACCCTGTCGGCCTACGGCCTGGAGGACGTCGAGACGTCCGACTACAACGCCAGCGTGACCGCCGAGCCGGGCGCGCTGCGCGAGGACGCCGAGACCACGGCGTCGATCCGCCTGCTCGACCCGCAGGTCGTGTCGAACTCGTTCCGCCAGCTCGAGCAGATCCGCGGGTTCTACTCGTTCCCCGACACCCTGTCGGTCGACCGGTACGACGTCGAGGACGAGAGCCGGGACACCGTGATCGCGGTCCGCGAGGTCGACCTCGACGGCCTCGACGCCCAGCGCCGCAACTGGACCAACGACACCACCGTGTACACCCACGGTTTCGGCGTGGTGGCGGCCTACGGCAACACCACGACGTCGAGCGGCGCCCCCGAGTTCTGGGAGGGCGGCATCCCGTCCTCCGGCGAGATGGGCGAGTACGAGCCGCGCATCTACTTCGGCCAGAGCTCGCCGGACTACTCCATCGTCGGCGCCCCCGAGGGCTCCGAGTGGGAGCTCGACTACCCGGACGACGAGTCCGGCGGCGCGATCAACACGTCCTTCCCGACCAGCGAGGTCTCGGCCGGCCCGGAGATCGGGACGTTCTGGAGCAAGCTGCTCTACTCGATCAAGTTCGGCTCCGAGCAGATCCTGTTCTCCGAGCGCGTGACCCCCGAGTCGCAGATCCTCTACGACCGCGACCCGGTCGACCGCGTCCAGAAGGTCGCGCCGTACCTGACGCTCGACGGCCGGGTGTACCCCGCCGTCGTCGACGGGCGGGTCAAGTGGATCGTCGACGGCTACACGACGTCGAACCAGTACCCGTACGCCGCGGCGCAGTCCCTCGAGGACGCCACGGTGGACTCGCTCACCGAGACCTCGACCACGATCGCGGCCCTCCAGCCCGAGAAGGTCAACTACATCCGGAACTCGGTGAAGGCCACGGTCGACGCCTACGACGGCACCGTCACGCTGTACGCCTGGGACGCCTCCGACCCGGTCCTGCAGTCCTGGAGCAAGGTGTTCGACACCTCGCTGCAGCCGGTGTCGGAGATCAGCTCCGAGCTGATGAGCCACATCCGCTACCCCGAGGACCTGTTCAAGGTGCAGCGGACCCTGCTGGGCACCTACCACGTGACCGACCCGGGCCAGTTCTTCTCCGGCAACGACGCGTGGCGGACGCCGAACGACCCGACGGCCTCGGGCCAGAACGTCGCGCAGCCGCCGTACTACCTGACGCTCGAGATGCCGTCGCAGGACGCGGCGACGTTCTCGCTGATGTCGACGTACGTGCCCGCGGGCGGGAACGCCCGTGACGTGCTGACCGGGTACCTCGCGGTCGACGCGGAGGCCGGGAACACGGCGGGCGAGCCCGCGGAGGGCTACGGCAAGCTCCGGCTCCTGGAGCTGCCACGCGACTCCACGGTGCCCGGGCCGAACCAGATGAACAACAACTTCACGTCCAACCCGGACGTGTCGAACGAGCTGAACATCCTCGCGCGCGGCGACTCCGAGGTCATCCGCGGCAACCTGCTCACCCTGCCCGTCGGCGGCGGCCTGCTGTACGTGCAGCCGGTCTACGTCCAGGCGGCGACCGGCACGCAGTTCCCGCTGCTCCAGCGGGTGCTCGTGGCGTTCGGCGACCAGATCGGGTTCGCCAGCACGCTCGACGAGGCGCTGGACCAGGTGTTCGGCGGCGACGACGGCACGTCCGCGGGCGACGCCGGCAACGAGATCACCCCGCCCGACACCGGGGACACCGGCGGCGACACCGGGGACACGGGCGACGGCACCGCCACGCCCGCGCCCACCCCGGCGCCGACCGGTGGCACGGGGGCCGGCGCTGCCGACGCCCAGACCCGGCTGACGCAGGCGATCGACCGGGCCAGCCAGGCGTACCAGGACGGGCAGGCCGCGCTGGCGGACGGCGACTTCGCCGCCTACGGCGAGGCGCAGGCCCGGCTGCAGGAGGCCCTGGAGGACGCCGCGGCGGCCGACGCGGAGCTGGGCGGCTCGGGGGGCTGACCCCCGAGGCGCACGCACGACGGCGGCGGGCCGGTTCCCCAGCGGGGGAGCCGGCCCGCCGCCGCGTGCGGGGGCTGCGGCCGCGAGTCCGCCGGTTGCGCGCGAGTGCGCCGGTTGCGCAGGGGTCTGGGGCGCGGAACCGGCGAACTCGGCCGGCGCACCGGGCCGGTGTGACCGAGGGCACGGGGGTCGGATTTGGATCGGCCGTCACCCTGGCGTAACGTAGTGATCACCGACGCGGGGTGGAGCAGCTCGGTAGCTCGCTGGGCTCATAACCCAGAGGTCGCAGGTTCAAATCCTGCCCCCGCTACGCAGTGCCGATGCAGATCGGCGACGAAGGCCCGGACCACACGGTCCGGGCCTTCGTGCTGTGCGGGGTGCGGGCGACCGCTCGAGCGGCCTAGCGGGCCGCGCGCTCGGCGCCCGGACGGCGCCGCGAGGCCGGGTCGGCGACCTCCGGGCCGCGGTAGACCATGTCCATCGCGCCGATGCTCTCGCCCGGCGGCACGATCGCGTCGATCCGGTCGAGGACCTCGTCGGAGAGCGCGACCTCCGCGCCGGCGAGGGTGCTCTCGAGCTGCTCCAGGGTGCGCGGCCCGATGATCGCGGACGTCACCCCGGGGTGCGCGATCGCGAACGCCATCGCGAGGTGCGGCAGCGGGATCCCGACCTCGCCCGACAGGGCGAGGAGCTCCTCCACGGCGGCCAGGCGCCGCTCGTCGCGGAAGTGCCGCATCCCGGTGCCCGACCGGAAGGTGTCGTTCGCCTGCCCGGCGCGGTACCGGCCGGTGAGGGCGCCGCCGGCGAGCGGGCTGTACACCAGGGTGCCCATCCCGTAGCGCTGGGCCACCGGCAGGATCTCGCGCTCGATCTCGCGGTCCAGGATCGAGTAGTTCGGCTGCTCGGTGCGGAACCGCTCGAACCCGCGGCGCTCGGCGGCCCACTGCGCCTCGACGATCTCGGAGCCGCGCATCGAGGACGACCCGATCGCCCGCACCTTGCCCTGGCGGACGAGGTCGGTGAGCGCGGAGAGCGTCTCCTCGACGTCGGTGTCGGGGTCGGGGCGGTGCAGCTGGTAGAGGTCGATGTAGTCGGTGCGCAGGTTCCGCAGCGAGCGCTCGACGGCCTGCACGATCCAGCGCCGCGAGGCGCCGCGGTGGTTCACGTCGTCGTCGACGGGGCCGTGGAACTTCGTCGCGAGGACCACCTGGTCGCGGCGCCCCTGCAGCGCCTCGCCGACGACCTCCTCCGAGTCGCCGTAGCGGTCCGCGGTGTCGACGAGGTTGATCCCGGCGTCGAGCGCGCGGTGGACGATCCGGACGCCCTCCCGGCGGTCGGGGTTGCCCAGCGAGCCGAGCATCATCGCGCCGAGCGCGTAGGGCGTCACCTTGATGCCGGTGCGCCCGAGGGTGCGGTACTGGATGCGTGCCTCCCGTATGCTTGCGGCGGAACACCGTTCCGCTTCGATGTCGCCGACCATACGGAACGCTGTTCCGTTTGTCTAGTGAGGTGTGCCATGACCTCGTCCGCCAGCTCCCGGCCCCGGCGCGCCGACGCCCGGCAGAACGCCGACGCCCTGCTCGTCGCCGCCCGGACCGTGTTCGAGCGCTCGGGGGTCGACGCGCCGGCGCGCGAGGTGGCCGCCGAGGCCGGGGTCGGCGTCGGCACCCTCTACCGGCACTACCCGACGCGGGCGGACCTCGTGACGGCGGTGTTCACCACCGAGATCGACGCCACGGCCGCCGCCGCCGAGGAGCTGCGGCGCCGGCTCCCGCCCGGCGAGGCGCTGGACCGGTGGATCGAGCGGTTCACCCGGTTCGTCGCCACCAAGCAGGGGCTCGCGGCGGCCCTCCGCTCGGGCGACCCGGCCTTCGACGCGCTGCCCGCCTACCTGGAGGCGACCCTCGGGCCGGCGCTGCGCTCCCTCCTCGAGGCCGCGGTGGCGAGCGGCGAGGTCCGGCCCGACGTCGACGCCCTGGACCTGCTCCAGGCGATCGGCGACCTGAGCCACCGCGCGCTGTCGGCGGACGGCTCGCCGAACCCGATGGTGCGCCTGCTCGTCGACGGCCTGCGCGTGCGGGGCTAGCCCGTCCGTGCCCAGGGCCCCCGAATAGGTCCGGGCGCCCGGGTCGCGTAGGGTGGGGGACACCGACGCGGGGTGGAGCAGCTCGGTAGCTCGCTGGGCTCATAACCCAGAGGTCGCAGGTTCAAATCCTGTCCCCGCTACGAGAAGACGAAGGCCCGGACCGCTCGGTCCGGGCCTTCGTCGTGCCCGGCTCCGCGTCCCCGTGGCAGCGGCGGGTCAGGGGCTCGTGCGCGCAGGTAGAACTCTGCGATCTGTATCCCGCGGCGTTACGATATGCAGGGTTCGTCTGCACAAGGAGGTCGTCGTGCCCGATGCGCGTCGCTTCATCGCCCGCCGGCCCCTGCGGACGATCCGTCCGGCGGACCTCGAGGGTGTGTATGCCAACCCGCGTGCGGCGCTCCGCCGGCTGGAGCGCGAGGGTGTGGTCCACCGGCTCGCACACGGGTACTACTGCGAGGTGCCGGCCGACGCCGACCCGGACACGTGGCTCCCGTCGCTGGAGGCGGCGGCGATGGGGGTGGCGCACGCGCGCGGCGGGCCGTCGGATCCCGTGCTCATGGGGATGTCGGCCGCTCGCGTGCTCGGCGCGCTCCCCCGGGCGGTCGCCACGGCGACGGTCGCCGTGGCGGTCGGCGGTCGTCGTCCCGTGCAGATGGTGGACCGCCCGGCGACGGTGCGGTTCGTGGAGCGGGACGCGTCCGTCCTCGACGCCGAGCGCATCGCGCTGGACCTGGGGGCGGCGCTCGTCACGACCGCCGAGCAGACCCTGCTGGACCTGGTCCGCCTGTTCCCGGACGACCCGGAGACACCGGCGGTGGTCCGGGCGCTCTGGTCCGGAGCGGACAAGGCCCAGCTCGACCACCTGGCGCGGACATCACGCGGCGTCGCGACGCTGCAGCGGGCCGAGCGGCTGGTCTCGTGACGCTCTCAGGACCTGACCACGCGCGTGTCGCCGCCCTGTTCGGTGCCGACGACAACCAGGTCCGTCGGGACCACTTGATCAGCCACGTGCTCGGCGCGCTCGCGGCACACGTCCCGACGGAAGACCTCACCTTCTTCGGGGGGACCGCGCTCTCCCGGACCCACATCCCCGACGGTCGGCTCAGCGAGGGCATCGACCTGCTGGCGCGCGGCCCACGGCGCGACGTGCTGCAGGCCGTGGAGCCGGCCGTGCGTCGGGGCGTGCAGCGCACCCACGGCCGCCCGACGTGGCATCCGCCGCTGCTCGACACCAGCGATGCGGGGACGAGCATCCTCACCGCCGGCGGTCTGACGATCCGCGTCCAGGTCCTCGACGGAGCGGGCTACCCGTGGCCGACCGAGGTGCGCGACATCGAGCAGCGCTACTCCGATGCACCTGCGGCTCGCCTGCGGACGCTGACAGGGCCGGCGTTCGCCGCCGCGAAGCTGGCCGCATGGGTGGACCGCCGGTACAGCCGCGATCTGTGGGACCTGGCGTACCTGGCCGAGCGGGGTCTCGTCGACGCCGCGGCCGCGCGTCTCTTCATGCGCCACGGGCAGTTCGCCCACCGCCCGGCCGCCTGGCTCCTGACGACACCGCCGGACGAGAAGCAGTGGCGCAACGACCTGGCTCACCAGACGCGCTTGTCGCTCACGGCCGCGCAGGCTCTGGCGCGGGTGCGCGAGGGGTGGACGCGCGCGTTCGACTCGCACGACGGGGCGGCAGGGGTCGGCGCTCGGGGCGTCGGCTGACCGCTCGGCGAGCGGAGCGCGAAGGCCCGGACCGCTCGGTCCGGGCCTTCGTCGTCGTCGCCGCGCCTCAGCCCTGCGACAGCCCGATCAGCTCGAGCGTGTCGACCACGCGGTTCGAGAACCCCCACTCGTTGTCGTACCAGGCCACGACCTTCACGTGCTTCCCGTCGACCCGCGTGAGGTGCGAGTCGAACACCGACGACGCCGGGTTGCCGACGATGTCCGACGAGACCAGGAAGTCCTCGGAGTACTCCAGCACCCCCGCGAGCGGCCCGGCCGCCGCGGCGCGGTACGCGGCCAGCACGTCGTCGCGCGTGACGTCCCGCGCGACGGTCGCGTTGAGCTCCACCAGCGAGCCCACCGGCACGGGCACCCGGATCGAGTCGCCGGACAGCCGGCCGTCGAGTCGCGGCAGCACCAGGCCGATCGCCTTGGCCGCGCCGGTCGTGGTCGGCGCGATGTTGACGGCGGCCGCCCGTGCGCGGCGGGGGTCGCGGTGCGGGCCGTCCTGCAGGTTCTGCTCCTGCGTGTAGGCGTGCACCGTCGTCATGAAGGCGTGCTCGATGCCGGCGAGGTCGTCGAGCACCAGCGCCAGCGGCGCGAGCGCGTTCGTCGTGCACGACGCGGTGGACACGACCGTGTGCGCGGCCGGGTCGTACGCCTCGGTGTTGACGCCGTGGGCGAGCGTGACGTCCGCGCCGTCGGACGGCGCCCCGACCAGGACGGCGCGCGCCCCGGCGTCGAGGTGGCCGCGGGCGGCGGCGGCGCTCGCGAACCGCCCGGTCGACTCCAGGACGACGTCGACGCCGAGGGCGGCCCACGGCAGGCGGGCGGGCTCGCGCTCGGCCAGGACGGCGACGCGGCGGCCGTCGACGACCAGGTGGTCGCCGTCGACGGACACGGGGCGGCCGAGCCGGCCCGCGGTGGAGTCGAAAGCGAGCAGGCGGGCGAGGGCGGCCGGCTCGGTGAGGTCGTTGACGGCGACGACCTCGAGGTCGCTGCCGCGCTCGAGGAGGGCGCGCAGGACGGAGCGGCCGATGCGTCCGAAGCCGTTGATGGCGACGCGGGTCATGGGGATCCTCCGGTGGGTCGCTGTGCGGGACGCCACCAGCCTCGGCGGGCGGGCGCGCCCGGGACAGCGGCGCGGGCGCCACGGTCCGCACGGATCTCGCCAGCCGCCGCCCTGGGCCGGGCTGCCCCCGCCGGGCTACTCGCCGCGGGCGAACGTCCGCCGGTACTCGCTCGGCGTCGTCCCCAGCACGCGCTGGAAGTGCCGCCGCAGGTTCGCGCCGGTCCCCAGGCCGACGTCGACCGCCACCTGCTCGACCGACCGCTGCGACCGCTCCAGCAGCTCCCGGGCCACGTCCACCCGCGCCCGCAGCACCCACTCCATCGGCGTGTAGCCGGAGTCCTCGACGAACCGCCGGGAGAACGTCCGCGGCGACACCGCGGCGTGCCGCGCGAGGACGCCCAGCGTCAGCGGCTCCCCGAGCCGGTGCAGCGCCCACTCCCGGGTCGCCGCGAACCGCTCGCCCAGCGGCTCCGGGACGCTGCGCGGCACGAACTGCGCCTGGCCCCCGGACCGGTACGGCGCGGCGACCAGCCGGCGCGCGGCGTGGTTCGACGGCGCGACGCCGAGGTCCCGCCGGATGAGGTGCAGGCACAGGTCGATCCCGGAGGCCGCGCCCGCGGAGGTGAGCACCTGGCCCTCGTCGACGAACAGCACGTTCTCGTCGACGGTGACGCGCGGGTACCGGGCGGCGAACGCGCGGGTGTAGTGCCAGTGCGTCGTGGCGCGCCGGCCGTCGAGCAGGCCCGTCGCGGCGAGCGCGAACGCGCCGGTGGAGATCGCGGCGAGGTCGGCGCCCCGCGCGTGCGCGGCCCGGAGCGCGGCCACGACCGCGGCCGGCGGGTCCTCCTGGTCGGGGTGCCGGTACCCGGGGATGAACACGACGTCGGCCCAGGCCAGCGCGTCCAGGCCGTCGGCGACGTGGTACGACAGCCCGTCGCCGCCGCGGACCAGGCCGGGCGCGGGGCCGCAGACGCGGACCTCGTACGGCATGCTCGGCCGGTTCGTGAACACCTGCGCCGGGATGCCGACGTCGAGCGGCTTGGCGCCCTCGAGGACGAGCACGGCGACGCGGCGGAGGCGGGTGGCGGCCACGTCGCCAGCGTAGGGCGGCCGGGGCGGGCGCCGAGTCGTGCTCGGCGCCCGCCCCGGTGCTGCGATCAGAGGTGGGGGAACGCGGCGTAGGTCGTGCCCGCGGGCAGGGGCTCGGTGAACAGCGCCTCGAACCGCGCCTGGCCGCCGGCCGGCAGCCGGTCGACGTACGTCAGCTGCCCGCCGAGCACCGTGCCGTCGGGCGCGGTCGCGACGACGACCACCGTGACCAGCTCCTGGTCCTGCACGAACGCGCTCGTCAGCGTCCCGCCGACCGTCGTCGACCAGTCGTCCGAGGTCGCGACGACGTCGGACACCGCGAACGTCCCGAGGTCGGTCTGGTGCACGGCCTCCGAGGCCTGCGGCCCGCGCACCTCCACGTGGTCGATCGGGGCGTCCCCGACGGAGAAGAACACGCCCGTCAGGGCCGTCTGGCCGGGCAGCAGGTCCACGTAGTCGGGGGAGGAGTCGAGGATCGTGCCGTCGGCGCCCACGGCCTCGATCGTGAAGCCGGCGAACGGGAACACGTGCTCGGGGTTCGGGTTGTCCACGACCGCGACGTACCACCAGGTCGTGGGGTCGTACTCGTTCTGCCCGAACGCGACGTCGAGCACCGACAGGTCCTGGGCCGCGGCGGCGGCGGCCGGGGCCTCCTCCTCCGCCGCGGGCTCGGAGTCGCCGGCGCGCCCCGCCTGGGTCTCCTGCTCGAGCTCCGCGACGCTCTCGTTCAGGTCGTCCACCACGTCGTCGATCACGCTGCTGTACGCGATCTGCGTGACGATCACGACGACGAACGCGACGACGGCGACCGCGATCGCGCTGATCGCCATGGCCTTGCCCGGCCGGCCCCTGCGGACGGCGCCCACGATCGCGACGACGCCGAACACGACGCCGACGACGGCGAGCACGGCGGCCAGGTTGTTGACGAACGGCACCCAGCTCAGCACCAGCGCGACGACCGCCAGGACCAGCGCGGTGATCGCGAAGCCCTTGCCGCCGCCGGGTGCGCCGGGCGGGACCGACGCACCGGGGCCACCGCCGGGGGCGCCGTACGGGCCGGTGGGAGGCGGACCGTAGGCCGGGGGAGCGGGGTACGCGGCCGCGGGGGCCGGGTAGGCGGCCGCCGGGGCCGGGTACGGGGCCGCCGGCGCGGCCGCCCCGCCGGGCGGCGGGAACCCGGTCGTGGGCGGCCCGGCGGGCTGGGCCGGGGCGGGGGTGGGGTCGTCGGTGCTCACGTTCGTCTCCTGTCGGGGCATGCTGCTGCGCTGGACTCTCCCTGAGGATCGGCTGTGCGGTCCCCGGGTCGGAGCCGGTTCACTCGTTTGCCGCAGGCAAGGGCCGCGGGGCGGGGCGCCACCGGATCGCGGCGTGCGGGCTCGCCCGCGCGAGCGTCCCGGGATAGAACGGACCGCATGGCCGACGTGCACCGCGAGATCGAGCGCAAGTACGCCACCGGCCCGGAGGTCGAGCTGCCGGCGCTCACCGAGCTGCTGGCCGGCGCCGCCGGGCTGCCCGACGGCGGGACCCCGGTGGCCGCGAGCGACGACGCCGTCGAGCTCGTGGCCACGTACTTCGACACCGCCGACCTGCGGCTCGCCGCGGCCGGCCTGACGCTGCGCCGGCGGACCGGCGGCGAGGACGCGGGCTGGCACCTCAAGGTCCCGGCCGGGCCCGACGAGCGCTCGGAGGTGCGGCTGCCGCCCGGGCGGGCCGTGCACACCGTGCCGGCGCCGCTGCGCGCCCTGGTGCACGCGGCCACGCTCGGCGCGACGCTGCGGCCCGTCGCCGAGGTGCGGACGTCCCGCGCGGTGCACCGGCTGGCGGACGCGACGGACCGGGTCCTGCTGGAGCTCGTCGACGACCGGGTGTCGGCGCGGCGGATCCGGCCGTCGGGGTCGACCGGCGACGTGGTCGGCGCGCCCGAGGAGTGGCGCGAGGTGGAGGTCGAGCTGGTCGAGGGCGCGGGCGACCTGCTGGACGCGGTCGAGGAGCGGCTCGGCGCGCTGGGCGTGGTGCCGGCGGAGCAGCGCTCCAAGCTCGAGCGCGTGCTGGGCCCGGCCGAGGACCGCGTCCCCGCCCGGCCCCGGCCGACACCCGGGTCGCCCGCCGGGGACGTCGTGGTCCGCTACGTCACCGACCAGCTGGACCGGCTGCGCGAGCAGGACCTGCGCGTCCGGCTCGGCGCCCCCGACGCGGTGCACCAGATGCGCGTGGCCGCGCGGCGGGTGCGGAACGCGCTGCGGACGTTCCGCCGGCTGTTCGAGCCCGGGGTCGTGCGCCCCCTGCGGGACGAGCTCGGCTGGCTGGCGGACGTGCTCGGCCGCGCGCGGGACGCGGAGGTGCTCCGCGAGCGGGTGCGGTCCGCGGTCGAGGGACCCGGCGCCGAGGAGGCCGTCGGGTCGGGGACGCACGCGGCGGCGGTGGCGGCGGACGCCGAGCTCGGGCAGGCGGCGCGGGACGCGTCCGACGCGCTGCTCCGCGAGCTCGACGGGGACCGGTACCGCCGGCTGCTGCGCGACCTGGCGGCGTTCGCCGCCGAGCCGCGGTACTCCGACGAGGGCCGGCGCCGCGCGCGCCGGGTGCTGCCCGCGCAGGTCGCCCGCCGCGACCGGAAGGTGCGCCGCCGGCTGGCCCGCGCCCGCCGGGTCCCCGAGGGGCGGCGCCGCGACGACGCGCTGCACGACGCCCGCAAGGCCGCGAAGGCCGCGCGGTACGCGGGCGAGTCGGTGGCCGGCGTGCTCGGGAAGGACGCGGCCCGGTACGCGCGCCGGATGGAGGACCTGCAGGAGGTGCTCGGCGAGCACCACGACTCCGTCGTCGCCCGGGCGCGGCTGCGCGAGCTGGCTCGGCACGCCCCGAGCACCGAGGTGGCGTTCCTGTACGGCCGGCTGCACGCCCTGGAGGAGGCGCGCGGCCGCGAGACGGAGCACGCGGCCCGGGCGGTGTCCCGCGCGGCGGGGAAGAAGAAGCTCCGCCGCTGGCTGGGCTGAGCGCGCGGACCGCCCGGGTCTCCGCCACGCTGGTCCCGGGCGTCCGAGCCGGGGAAGGGGTGGTGAGCGTGCCGGAGCGACGGCGCCGCGCGACGTCGGCGGGCAAGGACCCGGCCCCGGCGCGCGGGCTGGAGACCTACCGGTCGATGCGCGACTTCGACCGCACCGCCGAGCCCGCCGGCGCCGCGACGCCGGCGCCGACCCCGCCCGGCGCGCCGCGGCGGTTCGTCGTGCAGCGGCACCGCGCCCGGCGGCTGCACTACGACGTGCGGTTCGAGGTCGACGGCGTGCTGGTGTCCTGGGCCGTGCCGCGGGGGCCGACCCTGGACCCGGACGCGCGGCGGATGGCCGTGCACGTCGAGGACCACCCGCTGGAGTACGAGGACTTCGAGGGAGTGATCCCGGCCGGGGAGTACGGCGGCGGTGACGTCATCGTGTGGGACCGCGGCACCTGGGAGCCGCACGGCACCGACGACCCGGCGGCGACGATCGCCGCGGGCGAGCTGCACGCGGACATGTTCGGCGAGCGGCTGCGCGGCCGGCTGGTGCTGGTGCGGCGGGGCGAGCCGGGCGCGGACGGCAAGGAGCAGTGGATCCTCGTGCACAAGCACGACGAGCACGCCGTGCAGGGCTGGGACGCGGAGGACCACCCGACGTCGGTGCTGAGCGGCCGGACCAACGACGAGGTCAAGGCCGACCCCGACCGGCTGTGGCTGTCCGACCGACCCGCCGCGGAGGCGTCGGTGGACCTGCGGGCGCCGGAGGCGGAGCCGCCGACCGACGACGAGCTCGCGGCGCTCGACGACCTGGGCCCGAACGGCGGCACCTGGGACGTGCACGGCCGCCGGCTCAAGGTGACGAACCTCGACAAGGTGCTGTTCCCGGCGCGCGAGGGCGAGGAGCCGGTGACCAAGCGCGAGCTGCTCCGGTACGCCGCGCGGGTCGCACCGGTGGTGCTGCCGTACCTGCGCGGGCGCGCCCTCAACATGCACCGGTTCCCGCAGGGCGCGGGCACGGCCGGGTTCTGGCACAAGGAGCTGCCGACGCACGCGCCGGACTGGCTGCCGCGCTGGGACAACCCGGAGGCCGACGAGGACGACAGCCGCACCTACCTGGTCGTCGACGAGCCGGCGGCGCTGATCTGGGCGGCCAACTTCGGGGCGCTGGAGTGGCACGCCTGGACCTCGCGCACCGACGCGCCCCGCCGGCCGACGTACGCGCTGGTCGACCTCGACCCCGGGCCGTCGACGGCGTGGGAGGACGTGCTGCTGCTCGCCCGGCTGCACCGGGACGCGTTCGAGCACCTGGGGGTGCGGGCGGTGCCGAAGGTGACCGGGCAGCGCGGCATCCAGATCTGGGTCCCGATCGCGACCGGCCCGTCGTTCGACGACACCCGCGCGTGGGTCGAGCGGGTGTCCCGGACCGTCGGGGCCGTGGTGCCGGACCTGGTCAGCTGGAAGTGGGAGGTCAAGGCGCGCGGCGGGCAGGCGCGGCTCGACTACACCCAGAACGCGATCAACAAGACGCTGGTCGCGCCGTACAGCCCGCGGGCGCGCGCCGGTGCGCCGGTGTCGGCGCCGATCACCTGGGACGAGCTCGACGAGCCGTGGCTGCGGCCGGACGCGTTCACGATCCGCACGGTGCTGGACCGGGTGGCGGAGCGGGGCGACCCGTTCCGGGCGCTGCTCGGGCCGGGGCAGGTGCTGCCCGCGCTGGGGTGATGCCCGGGGCCGCTATGCCGCGGCGACCGGCGAGGTCGACCGGCGCGGCGGCCCTGCGCAGCGGCCGGGTGAGGTCGTCACCACGCGGCGAGGTCGTCACTCCCGAGTGACGACCTCGCGCGGATGTGACGACCTCGGCGCCCGGGCCGGGTCGGGCCGGCGCGGGCCTCGCCGGCGAAAGCGGCGCGCGCGGCGGGCGGCAGCTGTGTCAGTGGCGGCGGCGGGCGGCGGTCAGCGCGGCGAGGGGGCTGCGGTGCCGGGGCCGGCGGTCGGGGTCGTCGCCCCGGGCGGCCTGCGAGCGCCGGTGCTCGAGCCGGTGCTCGAGCTCGCGCTCCTGCTGGCGGTACACGACGAGGAACAGGTCGGGGTGCACGGGGTCCTCCTGCACGGTCGGGGTGGCGGGTCGCGCCACCGGCTGGGTCGCCGCGAGGGAGCGGTCGCGTCCTCGCGGCCCGTGGACCGGGGGTGGTGGTCCACGCCTCCATCCTCTCCCGCGGCGGGCCGCGCGGGGCGCTGACCTGGGGGTGGACCACCCGTCCGGCGCCGTGCGGCGCCCGGGGCGGCGGGGTGCGGAAGGGACCAGGGTCCCGGGTCGGGGGTGACGTCGGCCGGGTCCGGATCCGGGTCCGGCGTCCGCCGGGTCCGGGACGGCCCCCGCCGCAGCCGCCCGCCTCAGCCCGCCCGCTCCGCCAGCGCCCGGACCGTGTCGATCGTGTCGGCCTCCGCAGCCGCCTTGTCCGCCCGGTACCGCAGCACCCGCGCGAACCGCAGCGCCAGCCCGCCCGGGTACCGGGTCGACCGCTGCACCCCGTCGAACGCGATCTCCACCACCTGCTCCGGCCGCAACGTCACGGTCCAGCCGTCGTCGGCGACCTCGAGCTCCCGGAACCGCGCGGTCTGCCACGCGAGCATCTCGTCCGTCATGCCCTTGAACGTCTTGCCGAGCATGACGAAGCCCCCGGCACCGTCCCGCGCGCCGAGGTGGATGTTCGACAGCGAGCCGACCCGGCGGCCGGAGCCGCGCTCGACGGCCAGCACCACCAGGTCGAGCGTGTGCCGCGGCTTGACCTTGACCCAGGCGCCGCCGCGGCGGCCGGCCTCGTAGGGCGCGGCGGCGTCCTTGACGATCACGCCCTCCTGCCCGGCCGCGACCCAGCCCGCGAACGCCTCCTGGGCGACCGCCGGGTCGGCGGTGACGACCCGCTCGACCGCGTGGGCCGGGGCGATCGCGTCGAGCACGGCGAGCCGGTCGGTCAGCGGCGCGTCGAGCAGGTCGGCGCCGTCGCGGTGCAGCACGTCGAAGAAGAACGGGTGCAGCGCGGTGGTCGCGGCGAGCTCGGCGTCCCGGGTGGCGCTGCGGGCGGCGGTCTCCTGGAACGGGCGCGGCCGGCCGGCCTCGTCCAGCGCGAGGGCCTCGCCGTCGAGCACCGCCGAGCGCACCGGCAGCGCGAGCGCGGCCTCGACCACCTCGGGCACCCGTGCGGTGATGTCGTCGAGGCTGCGGGTGTAGACGCGCACGTCGTCGCCGTCGCGGTGCACCTGGATCCGGATGCCGTCGAGCTTGGCGTCGACGACCACGGCCCGGCCGTCGAAGCCGGCGACCGCCGCGGGGACGTCGGGCGCGGAGGCGGCGAGCATCGGCCGCACCGGGCGGCCGACCGCCAGGCCGAACGCGTCCAGGGCGGCCCGCGCCGCCTCGGGGGTGGCCGCCGCGAGCGCCGCCTCGGCGACCGGTTCGCTCGCCCCCGCCAGCATCGCGGCCCGCCG
>NZ_DASQCJ010000108.1:0-2033 GCF_035634735.1 Cellulomonas sp. | reverse complement strand
GGCGTCACCGAGCCGCTCGAGTTCGCGTTCGTGTACGTGGCCTACCCGCTGTACGCGATCCACGCCGTGCTCACCGGCACCTCGCTGGCCCTGGTGAACGCCCTCGACATCCGCAGCGGGTTCGGGTTCTCGGCGGGGGCCATCGACTACCTGCTGAACTTCCGGATCGCCGAGCAGCCCCTGCTGATCATCGTGATCGGCCTGGCCTACGCGGTCATCTACTACTTCCTGTTCCGGTTCATGATCCTGAAGTTCAACTTCAAGACCCCGGGCCGGGAGGACGACCCCGTCGCCGAGGGCGCGGGCGACGAGGTCACGGCCGCCGCGGACACCGTCCCGGCGGAGGCGCCGGCGACGGCGTCGGTCCCGGCCGCCCGGGTGGAGTCCCGCGCGGACGACCCGGGCCGGCGCCCGGGCGACCGCACCTCGGGCGAGACCCCCGCCTGACGCCGGAGGTCACCCGGCCGGAGACGAGTGGAGCGTTCTGCCCGACACGCGCGGCGTGTCTCGGCAGAACGCTCCACTCGTGCGTTCCGGGAACGCGTCAGGCGATCTCGACCTGGCTGAGGAACTTCTCCAGCGCGTCCAGGCTGGCCTCGGCGTCCGGGCCGTCGGCCTCGGTCGACAGCACCACGGTCTCGCCCGCGGCGGCGCCCAGGGTCATCACCCCGAGGATGCTGGCGGCCTGGACCGGGGCGGCGTCGCCCTTGCGGACGGTGACCGGCACCGGCTGCTTGCCGGCCTCCGCGACGAACAGGGCGGCGGGGCGGGCGTGCAGGCCCTCCGCGATGGCGACGACGACGGACCGTTCCATGCCTGACCTCCGGTGCGAGCGGGATCGTGCCCGGCGGTGGGCACGCGTCCGACTGTAACTGGTCTGGACCAGCCGCGGGGAGCAGGCCTTGCCCGCGCCCGGCCCGGCGTCGGCTCCGGGCGCGGCTCAGCCCGCCCGCACCTCGTCGACGCCCTTGTTCGCCAGCTGGTCCGCCCGCTCGTTGCCCGGGTCGCCGGCGTGGCCCTTGACCCAGTGCCAGGAGATCGCGTGCCGGGCGACCTGCTCGTCGAGCGCCTGCCACAGGTCCTGGTTCTTCACCGGCTTCTTGTCGGCGGTGCGCCAGCCGTTCCGCTTCCAGCCGGCGATCCACTTGGTCACGCCCTGCATCACGTACTGCGAGTCGACGTGCAGGTCCACGCGGCACTGCTGGTTGAGCGCCTTCAGCCCCTCGATCACCGCCGTGAGCTCCATGCGGTTGTTCGTGGTGACGGCCTCGCCGCCGAACAGCTCGCGCTCGTGCCCGTTCGACCGGAGCAGCGCGCCCCAGCCGCCGACGCCGGGGTTGCCCTTGCAGGCGCCGTCCGTCCACATCTCCACGGCGGGCGGGGTGCTGCTGGGGGCGTCGCTCATGGTCGCCCACTGTAGGGCCGCCGAAGCGTGGAAGGATCGGCCGGTGCCCCCCACCGACCGCCGGACCCTCGCCGACCGCGTCCCCGCGAACCCCCAGGACCCCGACGCGCTGTACGAGGCGTTCACCGGCTGGGCCGCCGACCAGGGCCTGGCGCTCTACCCGCACCAGGACGAGGCGCTGCTGGAGCTGGTGACCGGCTCGCACGTCATCCTGTCGACGCCGACCGGCTCCGGGAAGTCGCTGGTCGCCACCGCGGCGCACTTCGTGGCGCTGGCCCAGGGCCGGCGCACGTACTACACCGCCCCGCTCAAGGCGCTGGTGAGCGAGAAGTTCTTCGCCCTGGTCGAGGCGTTCGGCTCCGCGAACGTCGGCATGATGACCGGCGACTCCGCGGTGAACCCGGACGCGCCGATCATCTGCTGCACGGCGGAGATCCTGGCCAACCAGGCGCTGCGGCAGGGGCCCGGCGCGGACGTCGGCCAGGTGGTGATGGACGAGTTCCACTTCTACGCCGACCCGCAGCGCGGCTGGGCGTGGCAGGTGCCGCTGCTCGAGCTGCCGCGCGCCCAGTTCCTGCTCATGTCCGCGACGCTCGGCGACGTGTCGTTCTTCGTGGACGACCTCGAG
>NZ_DASQCJ010000107.1:0-5419 GCF_035634735.1 Cellulomonas sp. | reverse complement strand
CGTTGCTGGCGCCGGAGCCGACGCGGTGACCGCGGGCCGCCTGGTCCTCGACGGCGGTGACCACGAAGCGGTCGGTGGCCTTCGGGTCCGTGCCGCGCTCGCGCGGTCGGCGGAGCGGGCGCTGCTTGCCGGTCGCGGCGTCGACGCACTCGGCCCCGTCAACGAGCTACATCTGCACCCTGCAGCCTGCAGCTGCCACGCCACCGCGGTGAGCGTCGAGGGTCCGCACGAGCGTGCACGATGGCTCCTCGCTCGCCCGCACGACCCAAGCGCGCCGACCGCCGATCTGCTGCCCGTCGCGCTCGCCGCCCGGACCGCAGCGGCTGTCGCTACCGGCTTCCCTCTCCCGGCCGCCCTAGAGCTCGGCGCACCACCGGGGCTCCGCTGGCAGGTCTGGACGCCCGACGGCGGCGGCTCGCCCCTCGCCGTCCTGCTGCACCCGCGCGACATCGTCACGGCAGCACAGTGCCTGCCCGCCGCCGGGCACATCGACCTGCAGCCCGCCGGCTCCGCCATCCGTGGCGTGACCGTGGTCGTCGACGAGCCCGGACGCTGGGCCATCGAGTTCACTCGGCCGCGCGGGTACGTCGTCCGCGAGCTCCGCGCCGACTCGGTCGCGGAGCTCGGCAGACATGTCGGCGCAGCTGTCGAGTGCCTGGCCCACCGCGGATGAGAGGAGCGCAAGCGGCGGGCCGACTCCAGAGTTTCCGGCGGGTAAGCGGCGGGTCGGGCCCCGTCGACGGCCGACCGGGTTCGCGATGCGAGCGTTTCCGCTGGTCAGCGCCCCGTGTAGGTGGGCCCCGTGGGGATCGAACCCACAACCCGCGGATTAAAAGTCCGCTGCTCTGCCAGTTGAGCTAGAGGCCCGGGAGGCGAGGGCCCGGCCGGCGGATCCCTCGGGTGCGCTCCCGCGCCGCCGGCCGCAGCGGGGGACGCGGCGGCGACGACGAGGTCGAAGGTACCGCGTCGGCGGTGCGGTGGTGGCAACCGTCGCCGTCCCCACGCGGGACGCAGGCCTCACGGCCCGGTCGCTGCCGCTCCCGCTCCCGCTCCCGCTCCTGCTGCCGCGGCGGCTCCCTCGCCGGGGGCGAGGTCGAGCCGCGGCAGGTCGACGTCGAGGCAGGACATCGCCACGGGGTCGCCGCCCGCGAGGGCGGTGACGCGCGCCGCCGCCTCCGACAGCCGGGCCTCCGGCAGCGTCCCGTCCTGCACGGCGGCGACGAGCCCGTCCCGCATACGGGCCGCGTGGTGGCCGTCGGTCGCCAGCACGGCGTCGGCGCCGGCGGCGACCGCCTGGACCGCCGCGTCGGGGAAGTCCCAGCGGAGGTTGACCGCGCCCATGCCCACCGAGTCCGTCATGGCGACGCCCCGGAAGCCCATGTCGCGCAGGAGGGCGTACGCGCGCGGGCTCAGGGACGCGGGCAGGTCCGGGTCGAGCGCGGCGTACTGCAGGTGGTTGAGCATGACGACGGGCGCACCCGCGTCGACGGCGCGCTGGAAGGGGAGGAGGTCGGTCGTCGCCAGCTCCTCCAGGTCGGCCTCGACGAGGGACGACTCCCGGTGCGAGTCGACGGCCGAGCGGCCGTGGCCGGGGAAGTGCTTGACCGCCGCGGTGACGCCCGCGTCGGCGAGGCCGCGCGCGTACGCGAGCCCGTACGCCGCGGCCTCCTCCGGGTCGGCGCTGAAGGACCGGTCGCCGATCACCCCGCCGGCGGGCCCGTCGTCGAGGTCCAGCACGGGCGCCAGGTCCAGGCCGACGCCGGCGGCGGACAGCGCCTGACCGGTCTCCGCGGCCCGCGCGCGGACGTCGTCGGGCGACTCCTGCGCGGCCATCCGGCGCGGCGACGGGCCGGGCCCGACGACGTCGCGCATGTGGGCGACCCGCCCCGACTCCTCGTCGGTGGCCACGAGCAGCGGTCGCCCGGCCGCGGCGCGCAGCCCCGTCGTGAGCGCCGACACCTGGTCGCCGCTCCTCGCGTTTCCGCCCGCGAGGAACACGCCGCCGACGCCGAGCGCGACGACCTCCTGAGCGAGCGGGTCTCCCACGCGGGTGACGCCGGGCAGCCCGACGACGAGCACGGCCGCCGCGCGCTGCTCCAGCGGCGCGGGCGTGCACGCGGGGGTGGGTGCGGGCGTCGCGGAGGGCGCGGCATCCGGGGCTGCCGCGCGCGCGGCCGGCTCCGCGGTCGCCGAGGTCGCCGGCGCGGGGGAGCCGTCCGCGACCAGCCACGCGAGCGGCGCGGCGGTGAGCACCACCGCGGCGAGCGCGGCCGCCGCGGTGCCGCGCAGCCGCGACCGCCGGGTCGCGCCGCGGGCGTGCCGGGGCGGCGTCCCGGACGGGTCGCCGGTCGCGCGGGGGCTCACGACGGCAGGCTACGTCCCGCGCGCTCGGGGCTCCTGTCGGGTGGGCGACGCGGACGAGTCCCGCCGGGCCGCCGGTCGAGCCAGGGGCGCGGGAGGTCCCCGACCGTGTCGCCGAGGTGCGCGATCTGGTGGATCGCCACGACCGGACCGGGTCGCGAAGACGGCGAGCGCCACGACGAGCAGGATCCCCAGCCCGGTCCACGCCGCGGCCGGGAGCGCCGGCGGACGCGGGCCCGGTCCGCCGGCCGGCCGGGACACCGGGTGACGCGCCGGGCCCCGGACGTCCTATCATCGCCACATGGCGATGACATCCCCAGTGGTCGATAATGAGAACGACGCCCGTTCCGCCGACGACGCAGCGCTCACCGCGCCGACGGCCGCGCTGTTCCGCGCCCTGGGGGAGCCCGCCCGGCTGACGATGCTGCGGCACCTGTTCACGGGGGAGCACTCGGTGCGCGAGCTCACGGACCACCTCGGCCTCGCCCAGTCCACGGTGAGCGCGCACCTGGCCTGCCTGCGCGACTGCGGGCTGGTCACGGTGCGGCAGCGGGGGCGGTCCTCGATCTACGCGATCGCCGACCCCGGTCGGCTCGCGACCCTGGTCGGCGCGGCGGAGGACCTGCTGGACGGCGGGTCGAGCCCGGAGGCGTGCGCGCACCTGACGGAGGCCGGGCGGTGAGCCACGGGCACGACCACGGGCACGGTCCCGCGGGCACCGGCGCCCCGGCCGACCACCGCCGCCGGCTCGCGATCGCGTTCGGCCTCACGGCGACCGTCCTGGTCGCCCAGGCGGTCGGCGCCGCGCTCACCGGCAGCCTCGCGCTGCTCGTCGACACCGCCCACATGCTCACCGACGCGGCGGGCCTGGCGATGGCGCTGGTCGCCGCGCACCTGTCGCTCAAGCCGGCGACGTCGCGGCGGACCTGGGGCTACCGCCGGGCGGAGGTGCTGGGCGCGCTGGCGCAGTCCGCGGTGCTGCTCGCCGTCGGCGGGTACGTGCTGGTCGAGGGCGTGCGCCGCCTGGTCGAGCCGCCCGACGTGCCCTCGACCGAGCTGATCGTGTTCGGCGTGATCGGCCTGGTCGCGAACCTCGTCGCCATCGCGGTGCTCGCGGGCGGGCGGAAGGCGAACTTCAACCTGCGCGCGGCGTTCCTGGAGGTGCTCAACGACGCGCTGGGGTCGGTCGGCGTCATCGTGGCGGCGGTCGTCATCGCCACCACCGGCTGGCAGCAGGCCGACGCCGTCGCCGGTCTGCTCATCGGCGCGCTGATCGTGCCGCGCGCGATCCGGCTGCTCCGCGAGACGAGCGCCGTGCTGCTGGAGTCCACCCCGCCCGGGCTCGACCTCGACGCGGTGCGCGAGCACCTGCTCGGCGTGGAGCACGTGCGCGCCGTGCACGACCTGCACGCCTCGCTCGTCGCCACCGGGCTGCCGGTGGTCACCGCGCACCTCACCGTCGACGACGAGTGCTTCTCCGACGGGCACACCGCCCGCATCCTCGACCAGCTCCAGGACTGCCTGGCCACGCACTTCCCGATCTCGGTCGAGCACTCGACGTTCCAGATCGAGCCCGCGTCGCACCGGTCGCACGAGCACCTCGGGCACGCCTGAGCCGTGCGAGGCTCGTGCCATGCCTGACGCACCCCGCCTGCCGGCCGACGACCGCCCCGCGATCATCCGGATCGTCGCGACCCTCGTGCTCGGGGGTGCGCTGACCCTGGGCGGAGTCGTCACGAGCACCCCGGCGGTCACGATCGCCGGGGTGCTCGTGCTGTTCGCCTGCTCGCTCGCGACGCGGGTCTGGTACTTCCGCCGCCGGCGCTGACCCGCCCGGCGGTGCCGGCCCGCCCTGCGACGCCGGCCTGCCCCGCGCCGCCCCTCAGCGGTCGACGTCCTCCGGCTCCGGCCCGGGGCTCGTCGGCCGCGCGGTCCCCGGCGCCCCGGACGGCACCCCCGGGACCCCCTCGGTCCCGGCCCCGACGGCGCCCGACGCGCGCGCGGCGCGGTGCTCGAGGTGCTGCGGGTCGTCCTGGTTGATGTCGTCCGGGTCGGGCCCGGGGCTCGACGGGCGGGTCGGCGGCTCGGCGGGCGTGCGGACCGGCTCGTCCCGGGGGTCCGGCGTGGTGGTCATGGCGGTCTCCTTCGCGCGGGGGCAGGCCGCGTGCGGAGCGCCGCGGCCCTGCGTGCTCCCGACGCTACGCGCGTCCCACGTGCGCGCACCCCGAGCGCGGGACCCCTGTCGCAGTGTCCGGTATGTCCGATATCGTCGCCACGTCCCCCCGGACGGGCGCCGCCGCACGCGGTCGCCCCCGTACGGGTGAGGAGACGCGTGGTGCCCTCTGTCGACCAGCTCGCCGCTGCCGCGGCGGCCGTGAGCGCGGTCGACCCCGTCCCGTGGGCCCGCTCGCAGATGGCGTTCACGCTCGGGTTCCACATCATCCTGGTGCCGCTGGGCGTCTCGTGGGCGGCGATGGCGCTGATCGCGAACTACCGCGGGGTGCGGCACGGCGACCGCGACGCCCTGGAGCTCGCGCAGCGCTGGTCGAAGTACATGGCGGTGACGTTCGCGGTCGGCGCGGTGACCGGCACGGTGCTGAGCTTCGAGTTCGGGCTGCTCTGGCCGCGGTTCATGGCGCAGTGGGGCGACGCGTTCGGGGTGCCGTTCGCCTTCGAGGGGATCTTCTTCTTCCTCGAGGCGATCTTCGTGGCGATCTACATCTTCGGCTGGCGGCGGCTGCGGCCGTGGCCGCACTTCTGGACCGGGGTGCCGATCGTGCTGGCGGGCGTGCTGGGCTCGGTGTCGGTGGTCGCGGCGAACGCCTGGATGAACGCGCCCACCGGGTACACGCTCGGCGCGGACGGCACGATCGTCGCCGTCGACCCGGTGCGGGTCATCTTCAACGAGTCGATGCCCTGGCAGGCCGCGCACATGGTGGTCGCGGCGTACCTGGTCGGCGGCTGCCTGGTCGCGTCGGTGTACGCGTTCGCGCTGCTGCGCGGTCGGCGGGACCGGTACCACCGGCTCGGGTTCACGATCGCGTTCACGGTCGCGGCG
>NZ_DASQCJ010000106.1:0-23774 GCF_035634735.1 Cellulomonas sp. | reverse complement strand
GAGCACGGAGGTGGGACCGCATGACCCTCGACGACCTCGGCCGCCCGGCCGCGACCGTGACGCGGCTGCCCGCCGCGTGGACGCCCTTCGACGAGCTCACCGCCGCCGTCGGCCCCACCCCCTGCGTCGCCCGCCCGCACGCCGGCCTGGTGCACCGCGACGGGCCGTGCCGGTGCTTCGTCGGCGGCCCCGCCCCCGAGCACGCCGAGCGCCCCGAGGACGTCGTCCTGGCGCTGGCCTGGCACGGCGCCGCGTAGGGCGGGCACGCCCGGCGGGTTCAGGCCCCGGGGCGGCTGAACAGGTTGACGACGTTCCCGTCCGGGTCGCGGAGCAGCACCGACCGGTTGCCCCACGGCATCGTGGTGGGCGGGAGGACCACGTCCCCCGGGTCCGGGTCCAGCCGCGCGAGCTCGGCCTCGACGTCGGCTACCTCGAACTCGACGACGACCGAGCGGTTCGCCGCCGGCAGCAGGACGCCGCCCAGCCGCGCGACCGTCTCGACGTGGGCGACGGCGAGCACGGCGCCGGGGCCGGTGAGCTGGGCGAACGCGGGCACGGGTCGCGTCGCGACCAGCCCGGTGACGCGCTCGTAGAACGCGACGAGCCGGTCGACGTCCTCGGTGACGATGCGGATGGAGGTGAGCGGCACGGGGTCTCCTGGGTGCGGGTGCGGGCTGGACCGGACCAGCCTCGACCGCCCCGGCGACACCGTCCTGTCGGTGTTTCCCGACCGGTCCCGTCAGCGCGTCCCGTCGAGCACGGGACGGAGCGTCCCGGCGGGGATGTCCAGGTCCTCCCAGCGGAGCTCCCGCGGCGCCACCGGCTCGTCGGTGAGCCCGACGGCCACCATGCGCTCGGCCCGGAACGCCCGCACGCCGCCGCGCAGCCGGCACCAGGCGACCAGGAACCAGACGCCGTCCTTCACGACCGACCCCAGCGGCTCGACCTCCCGCTCGGTGACGGCCCCCTCCCGGTCGCGGTAGGTGAGCCGGACGACCCGGTCGGCCCGCAGCGCCGCCGCGAAGGCGGCGGGGGCGCGGGGGCCGTCGACCTCGGGCTCGAGCAGGCGGACCCGGTCCGCCAGCGCGGTGGCGCGCCGGGCGTCGCCCTCCGGGAGCACCGCGAGCAGCTTCCGCATCGCGCTCGCCGCCGGCTGCCGGAACGGGCCGCGCCGCAGGGCGCTCGCCCCGACGAGCACCGCCAGCGCCTCGTCGGGCGTGAAGCCCATCGGGCCCAGCGTCGCGGTGGTGTCGATGGCGTACCCGCCGGTCCGGCCGGTCTGCGCCCAGATCGGCACGCCCGCCTGCTGCAGCGCCGACAGGTCGCGCTCGACGGTGCGCACCGACACCTCGAACCGGTCGGCGAGCCAGCGCGCGCTGCGGTACCGCGGCGCCACGGCGCGGAGCTCCTCGACGAGCGCGTACAGGCGGTCGGTCCGGTTCACCCGGCGATCATCCCGCCTCCGCCGGGGCGGGCACACCCGCACCCATCCGGCCGCCCGACCGCTCCGAACCCCTCCCGACACCACACCCGACGGAACGCAAGGAGCGATGATGCGACGCACCCGCAGCACCTACGCCGTGGCCGCGATGGCCGCCGGGCTCACCCTGAGCCTCACGCTGGCCGCCTGCAGCAGCACGGACGACACGACCGGCGGCACCCAGCCCTCGGCCTCCTCCTCGATGGACGGGTCCGACCACTCCGGCATGAGCGACATGGACGCCGTCGCCCCGGTCAGCACCGGCGACCCGTTCGCCGACGCCCGCACCGCCGCCGCGCACATGCCCGAGACGGGCCTCACCCTGGCGACCGGCCTGGCCGCCGCGACGGGCACCGCCGGCGAGGTCGACTCCGACGCCGCCACGCTGCGCGCCGGCCTGACCGCGCTGCTCCAGGAGCACGTCTACCTGACCGGCATCGGCGTGGCCACCGCGTACACCGCCGGCGCCGACTCCGAGGAGTTCGCCGCCGCCAAGGCCGCGCTGGACGGCAACACGGACGACCTCGCGGAGGCCGTGGGCTCGCTCGCGGGCGAGGAGCAGGGCACCGCGTTCCACGACCTCTGGGACGAGCACATCGGCTACTTCGTCGACTACGCCGTCGCGGTGAAGTCGGGCGACACCGCGGGCGCCCAGGCCGCCCAGGCCTCGCTCGCCGGCTACACGACGGACGCCGGTGCGTTCTTCGAGCAGATCAGCGCGGGCAACCTGCCGGCCGCCGCCGTGGCCGAGGCGCTGACGATGCACGTGACCACGCTGACGGCGGCGATCGACGCGCTCGCCGCGGGCGAGCCCACCGCGTCCGACACGCTCAAGGCCGCCGCCGACCACGTCGGCATGGACGCCGCCACCATCGCGACCGGCCTCGCCGCCGGGGCCGGCCTGTCCGGCGACGCGATGGACGACGCCTCGACCCTCCGCTCGGCGCTGACCGCGCTGCTCCAGGAGCACGTCTACCTGGCCTCGTACGCGGTGTTCACGGCGTACACCGCCGAGGGCGGCGTGGAGTCGCCGGCGTTCACCGCGGCGGCCGCCACGCTCGACGCCAACTCCGTCGCGCTGTCCGACGCCGTGACGTCGCTGGCCGGCGAGGAGAACGGCGCCGCGTTCCTCGACCTGTGGCGCGAGCACATCGGCTACTTCGTCGACTACGCGGTGGCCGACGCCACCGGGGACGCCGACGGCCAGCAGGAGGCGCTGACGAACCTCGACGGCTACCGCCCCGCCGCCGGCGAGTTCTTCGAGACGATCAGCGACGGCGAGCTGCCGGCGGACGACGTCGCGGCCGGGCTCGGCATGCACGTGTCGACCCTCGCCGGCGCGATCGACTCGCTGGCGGCCGCGCTCGTCCCCTGACGGGCCCGCAGACCGTGGCGCCGGCCCCGTTCCCCGTCGGGGCCGGCGTCACGCCCGCGCTGCGTCCGGCGTCACGCGCCGCGCGGCGCGGGTCGGCCGGGCCGGGGCGGGCGGCGTGCGGCAGACTGCTGCGGTGCCCTCCCCCGGTCCCCGCCCCGCCGCCGCCCGCGCGACGGCCGACGACGCGCTCACCCGCGTCGCCGGCGGCGACCGCGACGCGTTCCCCGCGCTCTACGACATGCTGTCCCCCGCCGTGCACGGCACGGCGCTCGCCGTCCTCCGCGACCCGGACCACGCGGCGGAGGTCACCCAGGAGGTCATGGTGGAGATCTGGCGCACGGCGTCCCGGTGGGACGCCCGGCGCGGCTCGGCGCGCGCGTGGGCGACCACGATGGCGCACCGCCGGGCCGTCGACCGCGTGCGCTCGGTGCAGTCCCAGCGCACCCGCGACCAGGCCGCGCTCGACGGCGACCGGCCGCGCGCGTTCGACGTGGTCGCCGAGCAGGCCGAGTCGAACCTCGAGGCCGAGCGCGTCCGGCACTGCCTGGGCGGGCTGACCGACACCCAGCGCGAGGCCGTCGTGCTCGCGTACTACGACGGGCGGACGTACCGCGAGGTCGCCGAGTCGCTCGAGGCCCCGCTGCCCACCGTCAAGAGCCGGATCCGCGACGGCCTCACCCGGCTGCGCGACTGCCTGGGGGTGGCCGCGTGACCGCCGCGACCCCGCGCCCCGGCGAGCGCCGGCCCGACGACGCCGCGACCCGCGAGCTGCTCGGCGCCTGGGCGGTGGACGCCCGCGACGACGCCGAGCGCGCCCGCGTCGACGACCTGATCGCCCGCGACCCGGACGCCGCGCGCGAGGCCCGCTCGCTGGCCGAGACCGCGGCCGTGCTCGGCGGGGCCGTGGCCGCCGCGGCGCCCGACGCCGTGCGGCTGGCGGTGCTGGCCGAGGTCGGGCGGACCCCGCAGGACGACCCCGCCGCCGCGGCGCCGGAGGCCGAGCCGGTGCACCCGGCGGCCGCTCCGACGGCCCCGGCCCCCGCCGCGACCCCGACGCCCCCCGCCCCGGGCGCGCCGCCCCGGTCCGCGCGCCCCGCGGGCACCCCCGACGGGTCCACCCGGCCCGCCGGGCGCCGCGTCCGCCGCCGCTGGTCCACCGCCGTCGCGGCGCTCGCCGTGCTCGCCGCGATCGCCGTGCCGTCCACCGTCGCCTGGCGGCAGGCCGAGCGCGCCGCGGAGGCCGAGGCCCGCGCCGACCGGATCACCGCGCTGCTGGCCGAGCCGGGAGCCCAGGTCGTGTCCGCGCCGGTCACCTCGGGCGGCACGGCGGTCGCCGTCGTCACGGCCGACGCCGCCCTGGTCACCGCGACCGGGGTCGACGCCCCGGGCGCCGGCGAGGTCTACCAGCTGTGGGTCATGCGGGACGGCTCGCCGGTCCCGGACGGCACCACCGGGGTCACCGACGGCGCGCTGCAGATCCGCACCGATGCGTACCGGACCGGCGACGCGCTCGCGCTGACCGTCGAGCCGGAGGGCGGCTCGGAGCAGCCGACGAGCGAGCCGGTGGTGGTCCTGGCCCCGGCCTGACCGGCGCGTCAGTCCGCGGCGGTGTGCGCCGCGCCGCGCGGGATCACCAGCGGCGTGCCCGCGAGCGGGTCCGGGATCACCAGGCACGGCAGGCCGAACACCTCCTCGACCAGCTCGGCCGTCACCACCTCGGTCGGCCGGCCCTGCGCGACCACCGCGCCGTCCTTCATCACGACCAGGTGCGTCGCGTACCGGGCGGCGTGGTTGAGGTCGTGCAGGACCGCGACCAGCGTGGCGCCCTCGGCGTGCAGCCGGGCGAACAGGTCCATCAGCTCGATCTGGTGCGCGATGTCGAGGAACGTCGTCGGCTCGTCGAGCAGCAGGATGCCGGTCTGCTGCGCGAGCGCCATCGCCACCCAGACCCGCTGCCGCTGGCCACCGGACAGCTCGTCCACCGGGACCGCGGCCAGGTCGGTCACCCGGGTCGCGTCCATCGCGTCCGCGACGGCGCGGCGGTCGGCGTCGGACTGCTGCCGGAACAGGTTCTGGTGCGGGTACCGGCCGCGGGCGACGAGCTCGCCGACCGTGATCCCCTCCGGGGCGAGCGCCGTCTGCGGCAGCAGGCCCACCCGGCGGGCGACCTCCTTCGTCGCCATCCGGTGGATCGACGCCCCGTCGAGCACGACCTCGCCCGCCGCGGGCCGCAGCAGCCGGGCCAGCGACCGCAGCAGCGTCGACTTCCCGCACGCGTTCGGGCCCACGACCACGGTGAACGAGTCGTCCGGGACCGCCAGGCTCAGGTCCGTCGACACGGTCCTCCGCTCGTACCCGAGCGTCACCCCGTCGGCCCGCAGCCGCTCCTCGCTCACCATCGCCGCCGCGCCTCCCGCACGATCAGGGCCAGCAGGTACGCCCCGCCGAGCACTACGGTCACCACGCCCACCGGCAGCGCCGTGGGCAGGACGTGCTGGGCCAGCACGTCGGCCGCGAGCAGCACCAGCGCGCCGGTCAGCGCCGACGCCACCAGCGGCAGCCCGGCCGACCCGGCGAGCCGCCGCGCGATCTGCGGCGCCGCGAGCGCCACGAACGCGATCGGCCCCGCGGTCGCCGTCACGGTCGCGATCAGCGCGACGCCGAGCACCACCACCGCGAGGCGCGCCGGCTCCACGCGCAGGCCGTGCGACCCCGCCGCGTCGTCGCCGAGCTCCAGCTGCCGCAGCGGCCCGCGCACCGCCCACACCAGCGGCGTCAGGACCGCGAGCACGACGAACGCCGGGACCGCCTGGGCCCAGCCGACCAGCGAGATCGACCCGGCGCCCCAGATCGACGCCGCCAGCGCCACCTCGGTCTTCGCGCGGAGCAGCAGCCACACGTTCAGCCCGTGCAGCATCCCGGTGACGCCGATGCCCACGACGATCAGCCGGAAGCCCTGCACGCCGTCCCGGTACGCCAGCAGGTAGACGACCAGCGCGGTCAGCAGCCCCGCGACCAGCGCCCCCGCCGAGACCCCGAGCGTGCCGGCGCCGAGCACCGTCGTCACGACCAGCACGCCCGTGTACGAGCCGGTGGAGAACCCGATCACGTCCGGCGAGCCGAGCGGGTTGCGGGTCAGCGACTGGAACAGCGCGCCGGACACCGCGAGCGCCGCGCCGAACACCAGCGCCACCAGCACCCGCGGGAGCCGCCACTGCGTGACGATCGTGCTGGCGAACCCCTCGTCCGACACCAGCGCCCGGACGACCTCGGGGACGCTCAGCGGGTAGTCGCCGAGGCCGAGGGCGACCAGCGCCAGCAGCAGCGCGGCGGCGGCGAGGCCGGCGACGGCGACGCGGGACCGCCGCCGGGGGTCGGGGGCGCGGCCGCGCGCGGCCCCCGGCGTCGTCGCCACCCGCACGCCCGTCACAGCCCGGTCGCCTTCCGCCGCCGCACCAGCGCGATCAGCACCGGCGCGCCCACGAACGCCGTCACGACCCCCACCGGCAGCTCGCCCGGCCACAGCAGCACCCGCGCCGCCACGTCGGCGAGCAGCACCAGCACCGGGCCCGCGACCGCGGACAGCCCGAGCACCCACCGCTGGTCCGGGCCCACGAGCCACCGCACGATGTGCGGCACCATCAGCCCGACCAGCGTGATCGGACCGGCCATCGCGGTCGCCCCGCCGGCCAGCAGGGTGATCGCCACGACCGACAGCACCCGGGTGCGCCCGACCGAGGCGCCGAGCGCCGTCGCCAGGTCCTCCCCGAGCCCGAGCGTGTTCAGCGCGCCCGCGACCAACCCCGCGACCGCGAGCCCGAGCAGGACGAACGGCAGCACCGGCACGATCACGTCCCAGCCGCGGGCCTGGAACGACCCCGACTCCCAGGTCAGCAGCACCGCGAACCGCTCCTGGTCGGTCAGCCGCAGCGCGCCGACCACCCCGGTGAGCACCGCGCTGAGCGCCACCCCGGCCAGCGTCAGCTGGATCGGCCCGGCGTTCGACCGCCCCGCCGAGCCGACCAGGTACACCGCCACCGTCGCCAGCAGCGCGCCGCCGAACGCGAACCACACGTAGCCGGACGGCCGGGTCACCCCCAGCAGCACCACGCCCATCGCCACCGCGAACGCCGCGCCGCTCGTCACGCCGAGGATCCCGGGGTCCGCGAGCGGGTTCCGGGTCAGCGCCTGCATCAGCCCGCCGGCCACCGCGAGGCCCGCGCCGACCAGGACCGCCAGCACGGTGCGCGGCAGCCGGAGCCCGACCACCGCGGCGTGGTCCGGAGCCGGGACCTCCTGCCCGGTGAGCGCGCCCCACACCGTCGCCAGGTCGACCGGGCGGGACCCCACGGCCAGGCTCAGGGCCAGGGCCGCAACCAGCAGGCCCAGGAGCAGCAGCAGCGCCGCGCCGCGCCGGGCGGTCGAGTACGTCGTCGTGCGGGCCGTCGGGCGGTGCTCGGCGCCGACGGCGCTCACCCGGGGTTCCCGCGCATCATGAGGCTAGGCTAACCTTCCGAGGCATCCGCTCGTTCGTGACTCCGTTCCCGAAGTCCGCGGGCCCCCTCCACGAAAGGCCTTCGATGAAGTCCATGCGTGTCGCCGCCGTCGCGGCGGTCGCGGTCCTGGCCCTGAGCGCGTGCTCCGGCACCGACGACTCCGCCGGCTCGGGCGAGACTACCGCCGCGGGCGGATCCCCCGCGGCCGAGGGCGCCTTCCCCGCCACCGTCGACACCAAGTTCGGCGAGATCACGATCGAGTCGCGGCCCGAGCGGATCGTCGCGCTCGGCTGGGGCGACGCCGAGACCGCGCTGTCCCTGGGCTACCAGCCCGTCGGCGCGTCCGACTGGCTGGCGTTCGGCGGCGACGGCGTCGGCCCCTGGGCCGAGGGCGAGTACGACGAGTCGCCCGAGATCATCGACACCCTGGAGCCGTCCTACGAGGCCATCGCCGCGCTGGAGCCGGACCTGATCCTCGACGTGAAGTCGTCGGGCGACCAGGACCGGTACGACCGGCTGTCCGAGATCGCCACGACCGTCGGCGTCCCCGAGGGCGGCGACACCTGGCTCACCACCGGGGAGGAGCAGCTGGAGCTGATCTCCGCCGCGCTCGGCGTCCCGGAGAAGGGCGCGGAGCTCCAGGCCGGCCTCGACGCCGCCTTCGAGCAGGCCCGGGGCGACCACCCGGACTGGGCCGGCAAGACGTTCACCGCCACCGCGCGCACCTCGGAGGGCTGGGGCGCGTACATCGAGGGCAGCGAGCGGGTCCAGTTCATGGAGAACCTCGGGTTCGAGCAGTCCCCGACCATCGCCGCGCTGCCCGTCTCCTCCTCCGGCTTCAGCGTCGACATCTCGTCGGAGCAGCTCGACCTGCTCGACGCCGACCTGATCGTCGCGTTCCCGATCTACCTCGACGCGTCCGAGATCACCGACGACCCCCAGTGGCAGGCGGTCCCGGCGGTCGCCGACGGCCGGGCCGTGGTCCTCGGCAGCGAGCTGCAGTCGGCGTACTCGCTCGGCACGGTCGGCGCCCAGCAGTACGCGCTCGACAACCTGGTGCCGCTCATCGAGGACGCGCTCGGCTCCTGAGCCGCGACGCGCCCGCGCACGACCCCGGCGGGGGCGCCGCTCACACCGTGAGCGGCGTCCCCGTCAGCCGTGCGTAGGCCTCGAGGTACCGGTCCCGCGTCCGCTCGACCACGTCGACGGGCAGCGCCGGCGGCTCGGCGTCGGCGGCCCGGTCCCAGCCCGACGCCGGCGAGGCCAGCCAGTCGCGGACGAACTGCTTGTCGAAGCTCGGCTGCGGCCGGCCCGGCTCCCACGCGTCCGCCGGCCAGAACCGCGAGGAGTCGGGGGTCAGCACCTCGTCGCCCAGCGTCACGGCACCGGTGGTCGGGTCGACGCCGAACTCCAGCTTGGTGTCCGCCAGGATCACGCCGCGCTCCCGCGCGATCCCCTCGGCCCGCGCGTACACCGCCAGCGTGAGGTCGCGCAGCTCCTCGGCGCGCTCCCGGCCCAGCTGCCCGGCGACGACGTCCAGGCTGACGTTCTCGTCGTGCTCGCCGAGCTCGGCCTTGGTGGCGGGCGTGAAGATCGGCTCCGGCAGCCGCGAGCCGTCGACCAGGCCGGCCGGCAGCGGGATGCCGGTCACTTCGCCGGAGGCCCGGTACTCCGCCAGGCCCGAGCCGGTGAGGTAGCCGCGCGCGACGCACTCGACCGGGAACATCTGCAGCCGGCGGCACACCATCGCCCGGCCGAGGACCGCCTCCGGCACCGCCGGCGCCTCCGCCGACACGACGTGATTCGGCACCAGGTCGGCGAGCTGGTCGAACCACCACAGGCTCAGCCGGGTGAGCACCACGCCCTTGCCCGGGATGCCGGGGCTGAGCACGTGGTCGAACGCGCTCACCCGGTCGCTCGCGACCACCAGCACCACGTCGCCGTGCGCCGCGGCCACCGCGGCCCCGGCCTCCTGCGTGGTGTCCGGGACGTACAGGTCGCGGACCTTGCCGGAGTAGGTGTGCGTCCAGCCGGGCAGCGCGGGTGCGGTCATGGGGCCATCCTGCCGCAGCCGCGGGGGTGGCCCGGCGCGCGCCCGTCAGACGAGCGTCAGCACCCCGAGCAGCGCGACGGCGGCGCCCAGCAGCATCGACACGGTGATGAGCACCAGGTGCACGGTGAGGAACCGGGTGGGCCGGCCCTGCGCGTCCCGGGCCCGCGGGTCCTTCGCGATCCGCGCGCCGAACCGGGGCCAGACGAGCAGGCTCCAGGCGCCGGCGACGACCAGGACGAGGGACCAGGCGAGGGGCAGCTCCATGCGGGCGAGTATCCCCCGGCCGGTGGCCGGGCAGTCGGGCCACTTCTCGTTTGGCGAGTGATATCTTCAGTCATATGAGAACGTCGGCGCCCGCGGTCCTCCCGATCTTCCGCTCCGACCTCCAGGCGCGCCTGCTCCTGCACCTGCTCACGTCGGACCGTGGCGACTCGGCGAGCGACCTCGCCCGCGCCACCGGCGCGCCCGTGCCGACGGTGCACCGCGAGGTCACCCGGCTGGCCGCCGCTGGGCTGCTCCGGAGCGAGCACCGCGGGCGCACCATCCTGTACCGGGCGGACGAGGACAACCCGGCGGTCGCACCGCTGCGCCAGCTGGTGCTGATCTCCCACGGGCCGGTCGAGCTGCTGCGCGCGGCGCTCGCCGATGTGCCCGGCGTCGTCGTCGCGAAGGTCTTCGGGTCGTGGGCCGCGCGCGCGTCCGGCGAGCCGGGGCCGTCGCCCGGCGACGTGGACCTGCTCGTCGTCGGGTCCGTCGACCGCCGCCGGCTGTTCGCCGAGCTCGCCCAGCTGGAGGCGCGGGTCGGGCGACCCATCAACCCCACGATCCTCAGCGAGGACCGGTGGGCGCACAGCGACGATCCCCTTGTGGACGAGATCCGCAGCCGCCCGACGATCGATATCGTCGGCGGATGACGCCCGCCGAGTGGCCCCACGGCCGAGCCGAGGTCGAGGCTCTGCTGCGTGGCCGCCGGCTCGAGCAGGTCCCGCCGAGCACCGACAACGCGCGGGCGCTCATCACGAAGGCGCGCCAGCACCTGGTGACCGCCGAGGCGGTCGCGCCGACCGACCCCGACATCGGCATGGACGCCCTGCACAACGCCAACCGCAAGGCGCTGGAGGCGGTGCTCCTCGACCAGGGGCTGCGGACGACCCGGGACGGCGGCCACACCGCGCCGTACGAGGCCGCGAAGGCGCAGCTCCGTACGACCGCACGGACCGCACGGCCCGAGCTGTTCGTCTACGAGGTCGTCCGCCGACTCCGGCACGGGGCGGACTACGCGAGCTACGAGCTGCGGCTCGCGGCGAGCGACGTCGCCGACAACCTCGAGGACTCGCGCGCCCTGGTGGAGGTCTGCGCCCGCCTCGTCGGGAGCATGCCGGCGTTCCTGCCCGACAGTCGCTGACCGGCCGTCAGCCCTCCGCGGCCGCCCGGGCGATGTCCGTGCGGTGGTGCGAGCCCGGCAGCGCGATCCGGTCGACGCCCGCGTACGCCGTGGCGCGCGCCGCCGCCAGGTCCGCCCCCGTGCCGACGACGGACAGCACCCGGCCGCCCGCCGAGACGATCGCGCCGTCGGCGCCCGCCGCCGTGCCCGCGTGCAGCACGTGCACGCCCGGCACCGCCGCGGCGTCGTCCAGGCCGGTGATGACGTCCCCGGTCCGCGGGGACTCCGGGTAGCCGTGCGAGGCGACGACGACGGTCACGGCCGCCTCGTCGGTCCACTCCAGCGGCGGCAGCCCGCCGAGCCCGCCGGTCGCGGCGGCGAGCAGCACGCCCGCGAGCGGCGTCGCCAGCCGGGCCAGCACGACCTGGGTCTCCGGGTCGCCGAACCGGGCGTTGAACTCCACGACCCGGGTGCCGCGGCTGGTCAGCGCGAGCCCGCAGTACAGGACGCCGACGAACGGGGTGCCGCGGCGGGCCATCTCGTCCACGGTCGGCTGGGCGACCTGGGCGACGACCTCGTCGACGAGCCCCTCGGGCGCCCACGGCAGCGGGGTGTACGCGCCCATGCCGCCGGTGTTCGGGCCGGTGTCCGCGTCGCCGACGCGCTTGAAGTCCTGCGCGGGCACCAGCGGGACGACGTGCGTGCCGTCGGACAGCACGAACAGCGAGACCTCGGGTCCGTCCAGGTAGTCCTCGACGACGACCCGGCCGCCGGGCTTGGCCAGGCAGGCGAGCGCGTGCTCGAGCGCGACGGACCGGTCCGCGGTGACGACGACGCCCTTGCCCGCGGCGAGCCCGTCGTCCTTCACGACGTACGGGGCGCCGAACGTGTCGAGCGCGGCCTCGGCGGCGGACGCCTCGGTGACGACGACCGGGTCGGCGGTCGGCACTCCGGCGGCGGCCATGACCTCCTTGGCGAACGCCTTCGACCCCTCCAGCCGCGCGGCCTCGGCGCTCGGCCCGAACACCGGGACCCCCGCGGCGCGCACGGCGTCGGCGACGCCCGCGACGAGCGGCGCCTCGGGGCCCACGACGACCAGGTCGGCGCCCAGCGCGGTCGCGAGCGCGGCCACGGCGGCGCCGTCCAGCGGGTCGACCGGGTGCAGCGTGGCGAGCGCGCCGATCCCCGGGTTGCCGGGGGCGGCGTGCAGCTCGGCGACCTGCGGGTCGCGGGACAGGGCCAGGGTGAGGGCGTGCTCGCGGGCGCCGGTCCCGACGACGAGGATCTTCACGACGCCGACCCTACCGACCGTCCCCGCGCCCGCGGCGGCGCGCGCCGCTGGTTGGACGCGCCCCGTCAGTCCGCGGCGTGGCCGGGCGCCCCGGGCGCCGGGTCGTCGGCCGGGAGCGGGAGGACGTCCAGGTAGACCCGCACCCGGCGGCGCGGCTCGCCGGCGCCCTCCTCCGCCTCCCGCCGCGCCTTCGCCGCGTCGAGGTGCCGGTGCACGACGGCCTCGAGCTCCGCGGCCAGCGCGTCGGCCTCGGCGAGAGTCAGGTCGGACGTGGCGCGCGAGCTCGTCCCCGCCTCGGCCCACGCGGGGTCGGGCTCGACCTGCTCGGCCCACCGGGTGAGCACGCGGGTGCGCTCGGCGACCGACCAGCGCATGGTGTCGCGCAGCGCGGACTCGCCGCCGGGCTGGTCGCGCAGCGTCGCGCCGTCGACCCAGAACGACACCGCGCGCCACCACCGCTCCCGGCCGCCGGCGTGCCCCGGGTCGTCCTCGACGAAGCCGTGCCGCTCGAGCTGCCGCAGGTGGTAGCTGGTCTGCCCCGTGCTCTCCCCGAGGGCGCGCGCGAGCTGGGTGGCGGTGGCCGGGCCGTGGTCCTGGAGCCGGTCGATCATCGCCATCCGCAGCGGGTGGGTGAACGCCTTGAGGGCGTCGGCGCCCACGGTCCGGGGCCGGGGCGCGTTGACGTCGTCCATGATGCAGAACTACCTTTGCAGAGACTTCTTTGCATAACTTCCTCTGCCCACTCTACCGAGGGACCCGACCGTGCCGCACCCGACCGCCCACGCCGCCCCCGCCGACGCCGCGCCCGACGCCGCCCCCGCGGCGCTCGGCCCCCGGTTCCGCGCCCTGCTCGCCTCCACCACCCTCGCCAACCTCGCTGACGGTGTCGTCCAGGCGGCCGTCCCGCTGCTCGCCCTGACGCTCACCCGCTCCCCCGGCCTGATCGCGCTCGTCACCGCCGCGACCTGGCTGCCGTGGCTGCTGCTCGGCCTGCTCGGCGGCGTCGTCGTCGACCGCACGGACCGGCGCCGGGTGCAGGTGGTCGCGCTCGCCGCCCGGGCGGCGCTGCTGGTCGCCGCCGCGGTGCTCGTGGCGGCCGGCGGGATGTCGGTCCCCGCGCTCGTGGCGCTCGTCCTGCTCTACGGCGCGACCGACGTGCTGGTCGACCTCGCCGAGTCGGCGCTGGTGCCGGACCTGGTCCCCCGGTCCCGGCTGCAGGCCGCGAACGGTCGGGTGGTCGCCGCGCAGCACGTGGCGGGCACGTTCGTCGGCGGGCCCGTCGGCGGCCTGCTGGTGGCGGTCGGCGCGGGCTGGGCGTTCGGCCTGCCCGCCGCCCTCGCGGTGCTGGCGGCGCTCGCGCTGCTGCGGGGGGTGCCGGGGCGGTACCGGCAGGCGCGGCCCGCGGACGGGGACGGGCCGGACGCCCGCGGCCTGCGCGGCCCGCTCCGCGACGTCGCCGAGGGCGTCGGGTTCCTCGTGCGGCACCCCGTGCTCCGGCCGCTCCTGATCAGCGGCAGCCTGGTCAACATGTGCTTCACCGGCTACACCGCGGTGCTGGTGCTCTGGGTGGTCGGCGAGGGCTCGCGGGTGGGGATGCCGCCGGCGGCCTACCCGCTGCTCGGGGTGGCGCTGGCCGTCGGCGCGGTCGCGGGCTCGTTCGCCGCGGAGGGCGCCGTGCGCCGGGTCGGCGAGGTCCGGCTGCTGCTGGGTTGCTGGGTCGCGATGGCCGCGCTGCTGGTGGTCCCGGTGCTGGCGCCGCACCCGCTCGCGATCGGCGGGGCGTTCCTCGCCGTGGGCCTGACCAACTCGATCGCCAACGTGCTGTCCCAGTCGATGCGGCAGCGCCTGGTCGCGCCGTCGATGCTCGGCCGGGTCGGCGGGGCCGGCCGGACGCTCGCGTACGGCCTGATGCCGCTGGGCGCCCTGCTCGCCGGTGCCGCGGCCGAGCGGTGGGGCCTCGCGCCGGTGCTGCTGGGGGCGACGGGGCTGTCCCTGGTCGCGCTGGCGCCGTCCCTGCTCCGGGTGCGGCAGCGCGCGGTCGACGCGGCGGAGCCGGCCGCGCCGGGCGCCCCCACGACCCCGGCGCCGCCCGCCTGAGCCGGGCGGCGCCGCGGGCGTCAGCCCAGCAGGTCGTGGATCGCGACGGTGGCCTCGCGGCCCGGCCCGACGCCGACCGCGGAGATGCGGGTGCCGCTGATCTCCTCGAGCCGCGCCAGGTACCGCTGCGCGTTGACCGGCAGGTCCGCCAGCTCGCGCGCGCCGGAGATGTCCTCGGTCCAGCCGTCCAGGTACTCGTAGACCGGCTTCGCGTGGTGGTAGTCGCTCTGGTCGTCCGGCATCTCGTCGAACCGGCGGCCGTCCACGTCGTACGCGACCGCGACGGGGATCTTGTCCCGGCCGGTCAGCACGTCGAGCTTGGTGACGACCAGGTCGGTGAGCCCGTTGACCCGCGAGGAGTACCGGGCGACGACGGCGTCGTACCAGCCGGTGCGGCGCGGCCGGCCGGTGGTGGTGCCGAACTCGCCGCCGGTCTGCCGGAGCCACTCGCCGTCCTCGTCGAACAGCTCCGTCGGGTACGGGCCCTCGCCGACGCGGGTGGTGTACGCCTTGGCGACGCCGACGACCCGGTCGATGCGCGTCGGGCCGACGCCGGAGCCGGTGCACGCGCCGCCCGCGGTCGCCGACGACGACGTGACGAACGGGTAGGTCCCGTGGTCGATGTCGAGCATCGTGGCCTGGCCGGCCTCGAACACGAGCGTCTTGCCGGCGTCGAGCGCCTGGTTGAGCACCAGCGGGGTGTCCGCGACGTACGGGCGCAGCCGCTCCGCGTAGCCGAGCAGGTCCTCGACCGTCTCGTCGACCGTGATGGCCCGGCGGTTGTAGACCTTCACCAGCAGGTGGTTCTTCTGGTCGAGGGAGCCCTCGACCTTCTGCCGAAGGATGTTCTCGTCGAACAGGTCCTGGATGCGCAGGCCGACGCGGTTGATCTTGTCCGCGTACGCCGGGCCGATGCCGCGGCCGGTCGTGCCGATCTTGCGCTTGCCCAGGAACCGCTCGGAGACCTTGTCCATCGTGCGGTGGTACGGGGCGATGACGTGCGCGGCGGACGACACCAGCAGCCGCTCGGCGGAGACCCCGCGGGCCTGCAGCGCGTCGATCTCCTCGAACAGGACCTCGATGTCGATGACGACGCCGTTGCCGATGACCGGCACGACGCCGGGCGACAGGATGCCCGACGGCAGCAGGTGCAGCGCGTACTTCTCGCCGTTCACGACCACGGTGTGCCCGGCGTTGTTGCCGCCGTTGAACTTCACCACGTAGTCGATCCGCGACCCGAGCTGGTCGGTCGCCTTGCCCTTGCCCTCGTCGCCCCACTGGGTCCCGAGCACCACGACGGCCGGCATGTGATCACCACTCCCACCCTGCCTCGCGGCGGCACCCGCAGCGGTGCCGAGCGGCGTGGCTCGGGCGCGGGAGGTCCGGGCACGGGGCGGCAGGCGACCCCAGTACCTCCGAAAGGCTACCGGAGCCGCGTGATCACCGTCCGGGCGACGCCCGCACCCCGGGTGCCGGCGCCGCCCGCGCGCGGTCAGCGCAGGCCCGCGACCTCCGCCGCGGAGGTACCGGAGTCGACGAGGAACTGCGCGCAGCGCGCAGCCTCCTCGTCCTCCTCGATGGCCTCCGCGGCCTCGGCGAGCGCGAGCAGCGCGCGCAGGAAGCCCTGGTTGGGCTCGTGGTCCGCCGGGATCGGCCCCTGGCCCCGCCAGCCGGCGCGGCGCAGGGCGTCGAGCCCGCGGTGGTAGCCGGTCCGGGCGTACGCGTAGGCGGCGACCGGGTCGCCCTCGTCGCGCAGCGCGCGCTCGGCGAGCAGCGCCCAGGCGAGCGACGAGGCGGGGGCGCGGCGGGCGGCGTCGCGCGGGTCGCCCCCGGCGGTGAGCACGGCGCGCGCGTCGGCGTCGGCCCCGTCCGGGAGGCGGGTGGGCTCGGGTCCGAGGAGGTTGGCTCCGGTCATGCCGCCCAGTGTGTCAGGCGGTCCGTGGGTGGTCCCGGCATGCGCCGGCGCGCGGCACGTGGTTACAGTCTTCCGATCCGCGCCCCCACGTCGAAGGTCCCCCCCATGATCGAGATCGCCACCTCGGCCGCGACGACCACCCTCGTCATCGCCGGCGACCTCGACCTGGCCGAGCGCGACCAGTTCCCCGAGATCGCCGCCCGCGTGGTCGGCCTGCGGCGGCAGCTGCTCGTGATCGACATGTGCGACGTGACGTTCATGGACTCGACCGGCGCGGCGTTCCTCATCTCGCTGGCCGACGCGAGCCGCAAGCGCGGCGGCGCGACGGTGCTGCGCGGCGCCGACCCGCGCGACCTGTTCGTGCTGGAGATCTGCGGGGCGCTCGAGCTGTTCCGGATCGACGCCGACCACCGCTGCCAGGCGGCCGAGGGCGGCGCCGGGCAGGTCGCCGAGGACGCGTCCACGACCGGCTGAGGTCAGAGACCGAGCACGCTTCGCAGTCCCTCGTCCACCTGGCGCACCAGTCCGAGCGGCAGCGCGCCGACGGGGTGCTCGACGTACTCGCGGGACGCGACGGTCACCTGGGAGACGTTCGCCACGGAGTCCTTCGGGAGCCCCGACACCTCTCCGGGGACGAGGACGTTGCCGGGCATGGCCGCGAGCGCCGTGTTCGAGGTGAGAGGAACGACCACGAGGGTCTGGATCGCGGAGCGGTTGAAGTCGTCCGCCTGGACGACGACGGCGGGTCTGCGCTTCGCGGGCGCACTCCCTCGCGGCATCCCGAAGTCGACCCAGCAGACGTCGCCGCGCGCGATCACCAGTCGGACTCCCCGATCAGGTCGCCGGCGGCCCGGCGGAACGGTTCGGTGTCCGCACCGGGCTGCCCCGCCGACGCGATGGCGTCGTTGATGCGCGCGGTGAGGTCCTGCTTGTCCAGCTCGTCCGCGTACCGACCTGCTGCGCGGCGGTAGAACTCGGACCGGGTCATGCCGTGGCGCCGGGCGCTCGCATCGATCCGTTCGGCCTCGTGGTCCGGGATGGAGATCGCCGTCTTCATCCTGGGAGTATAACGACGGTTATACCGTGGAGGAAGGCCCGTCGAGCACCGACGGCGCGCTCGGCCGGACGCGGGCCCACACGACCTTGCCCCCGCGCGACGGCCGCCAGCCCCAGTCCGCCAGCCGCTCGACGATCCGCATGCCGAAGCCGCCGATCCGCCCCGGGTGGCCCTCGGTCGCGACGGGCGGCGTCGGGTTGGAGTCCTCGACCTCGATCCGCAGCCCGTCGCCGGTGTCGTGCAGCCGCAGGGTGACCCGGCCCCAGCCGTGCAGCACCGCGTTGGCGACCAGCTCGGAGACGACGAGCTCCGCGTTCGACGCGTCCCCGAGCTCCCAGGCGTGCGAGGTCCGCAGCACCGCGTGCCGGGCGCGCGCGATGGACCCGGGCTCGCTGGGCAGCTGCCAGCGCCGGCTCCGGACGTTGCCGCCGTGCCCCGACGTGTCGGTCAGGTCGGGGATCCGCACGACGACGACGGCGACGTCGTCCTCGGGGCTGTCGGCGAGCCGGGCGAGCAGCTCCTCGCCGATGCCCGCGGCGTCGACGGCGGTCGCGCCCGCGGCGACCTCGCGCAGCGCGACGAGCCCGTCGAGCAGCGCGCGGTCCCGCCGCTCGATGAGGCCGTCCGTGTAGAACACGAGCACGTCGCCGGGGAGCAGGTCCTGCCGCGCCGTCCGCCGGGGCTGGTCGCCGAACCCGATGAGCGCACCCCCGGCCTCGTCCAGCAGCACCACCTCGCCGTCCCGGACGAGCAGCGCGGGCAGGTGGCCCGCGCGCGAGTAGTCCAGGTGCCAGCGCGCGCAGCCGCCGTCCTCGGCGTCGGTCCGGGTCAGCGTGGTGAGCACGAGCCCGGCCGAGCGCGGGATCCGCATGCCGGCGACGAGCTGGTCGACGCGCTCGAGCACCGGCCCCGGCTCGGTGACCTCGAAGGCGTACGCGCGCACCACCGAGCGGAGCTGGCCCATGGCCGCGGCGGCCTCGACGTCGTGGCCCACGACGTCGCCGATCACCACGCCGACCACCTCGGGGGTGATCTGCACGACGTCGTACCAGTCGCCGCCGACCTGCGCGTACACGACGTTCGGCGCGTAGTACGACCAGACGTCCAGGCCCTCGATCTCGGCCTGCTCGGGCAGCATCGCCCGCTGCAGGGTCTCGGCGACGCGGTGCTCGCGGGCGTACAGCCGCACGTTCTCCATCGCGAGGCCGACCCGGCGCGCGGTGAGGGACAGGATCGTCCGGGTGCGCTCGTCGACGCCGCCGCGGGCGGGGGCGTCGTGCACGAGGTCGGGGGCGGCGTCCGCGCGCGGGACGACCGCGAGCAGGCCGAGGACGCGGTGCCGGCCGGGCAGCGGCAGCACCGCGACGTGCCCGACGCCGGCGCCGCCGGGCACGCGGGCGCGCAGGTCCGCCGCGAGCCACGCCGACGCGGTGCCGGGCGGGTGCGGGGCGTCCGTGTCGAGGTCGAGGACGAGGTGCGTCTCCCCCTCGCCGTCGAGCAGCCGCTGGACCGGGTCGTCGCCCTCCGGGCGCGCGCCGCGCCGCGCGACGAACGGGACGCCGGTGCCGCCGGGTCCGTGCCGGCGGCCCGAGGCGCGCGGGGCCCGGGTGACGTCGACGCCGTCCGCGGCCTGCAGGCCGTCCTCGTCGACGTAGAAGCCCGCCCAGGCGACCACCCGGTGCCCGAGCAGCTCGGCGATGGCGCGCAGGCCGTACGGGTCGTCCAGGTCCATCACCAGGTCCGAGACCGCGCCGATCAGCGCCAGGTCCTCGCTATCCCGGCGCACCACCTCGACCTCGGCGGCGACGGCGGCGTCGCGGTGCACCTGGTCGGTGACGTCCACGAGCGCGGCGACCCAGTGCGTCGGCTCCTCGGCGCCCTCGGCGACGACCGGGGTGACGACGGTGCGCGCCCAGAACCAGTCGCCGCCGGCGCGGCGCAGCCGGAGCAGCGCGGACGTGGCGCGGCGGTCGAGCACCGCGTCCTGCAGCTGGTGCAGGCCGGAGGAGTCCTCGGCGGACAGGGCGATCAGGTCGACCGCCGGCCCGGCGACGTCGTCGAGCGTGAGGCCGGTCGTCTCGGTGAACGCGTGGTTGACCCAGACCACGGGCCAGCGGGGCGGCTCCGCGGCGACCACGAGGACGGGCATCCCCACGATCTGGCCGACCGCGCGCCCGATCGAGCCGACGGTCTCCTCGGCGCCGTCCCCGGGCGTGGAGTTGACCACCACCGCCTCCGATCGTCTAGCGTTCCCGACAGGTCCCGGTGGAGCACACCGCCGGGACGGTGGCCGATGACCGGCGCGGCCGGCTCGGCCGCCACCCGGACGGGAGGGAGCATCGTGCGCGACGGTAACAGCACACCCCCGGGCGGGCTCGCCGGGGACCAGGGCGCGGAAGCGCCCGCCGCACCGACCGTACCCGGTCCCGGGGACGCCGCCGGGGAGCCGGGCTCGGTGCACGTCATCCTGTCCCCCGACCGGACCACCATCGTCCTGTCGGGCGAGGTCGACGCCGACCTGGGCCCGGACCTGGCGCAGGCCACGACCGACGCCGAGCAGGCGGGCGTGCCGATCGAGATCGACGCGCACCACGTGACGTTCATGGACTCGTCGGGCGTGGCGTTCCTCGCGCGCCTGGCCATGCGGACCCCGCACCGGGTGCGGCTGCTGCACGTGCCGCCGACCGTGCAGTTCCTGCTCGAGGTCACCCGGATCGGCGAGCTGCTCGACGTGGTCGAGGACGACCACCGGGCCTGAGCTGCCGGGCCGCCGCGCCGCCCGCGCGCACCCGCGCCGCCCGCACGTCCCCGCACGCACGAGGGCCCGGTCACCGTGGTGGTGACCGGGCCCTCGTCGCGTCGCCGGCCCCGCGGGGCCGTCGGGCGGATCAGCGGAGGCGCTGGCCTGCCGAGCGCAGCTGCTGCGCGGCCTCGACGATGCGGGCGGCCATGCCGGCCTCGGCCAGCTTGCCCCAGGCGCGCGGGTCGTACGCCTTCTTGTTGCCGACCTCGCCGTCGATCTTCAGCACGCCGTCGTAGTTGCTGAACATGTGGCCGACCACGGGACGCGTGAACGCGTACTGGGTGTCGGTGTCGATGTTCATCTTGATGACGCCGTTGTCGACCGCCTCGGAGATCTCCGCGGCCGTGGAGCCCGAGCCGCCGTGGAACACGAGGTCGAACGGGTTCTCCTTGCCGATCTCCGCGCCGACGGCCTTCTGGATGTCCGCGAGGATCGACGGGCGCAGCTTGACGGCACCCGGCTTGTACACGCCGTGCACGTTGCCGAAGGTCAGGGCCGTCAGGTAGCGGCCCTTCTCGCCGGCGCCGAGGGCGCGGACCGTCGCGAGGCCGTCCTCGGACGTGGTGTAGAGCTTCTCGTTGATCTCGGCCTCGTGGCCGTCCTCCTCGCCGCCCACGACGCCGACCTCGATCTCGAGGATCGTCCGCGCGGCCTGCGACAGCTCGAGCAGCTCGGCCGCGATGACGAGGTTCTCGTCCAGCGGGATGTCGGAGCCGTCGAACATGTGCGACTGGAAGGTCGGGTTCTTGCCGGCCTTGACCTCCTCGGCCTCCAGGGCCAGGAGCGGGCGGACCCAGGAGTCCAGGTTCTTCTTGACGCAGTGGTCGGTGTGCAGGGCGACCGTGATGCCGTAGCCCTTGGCGACCTCGGTGGCGTACGCGGCGAGCGCGCGGGTGCCCGAGACGCGGTCCTTGACCGTGGAGCCCGACGCGTACTCGGCGCCACCGACGGAGACCTGGAGGATGCCGTCCGACTCCGCCTCGGCGAAGCCCTGCAGCGCGGCGGTGATGGTCTGGGAGGACGTGATGTTCACGGCCGGGTAGGCGAACTTGCCCGCCTTCGCCCGGTCGATCATCTCGGCGTACACCTCGGGGGTGGCGATGGGCATCGCAGCAGCTCCAAAGAGAGTGGGGTTTCGCTTTCTCCCCAAGTCTGGCACGTCCTGCGCGCAGGCCGGGCGGGACGTCCTGCCCACGAGACGCCCGTCGAGGTCAGGCCGGGGGCGGCCCCGCGTGCCGGACCGCCCACGCGTGCATCGCGATCGCCGCCGCCGCGCCGGCGTTGATCGAGCGCGTCGAGCCGTACTGGTCGATGTGCAGCACGGCGTCGGCGCCGGCCCGCGCGGCGTCGGACAGCCCCGCGGACTCCTGGCCGAACAGCAGGACGCACGCCCGCGGCACCGGGTACCCGTCGAGCGGCACGGAGCCCGGCACGTTGTCGATCCCGAGCACCGGCAGGGCGCCGCCGTCCGGGCCGGCGGTCGCGGCCCACGCGAGGAGGTCGCCGACCTCCGGGTGGTGGTGGACGTGCAGGTAGCGGTCGGTGACCATCGCGCCGCGGCGGTTCCACCGGCGCCGGCCGACCACGTGCACGCCCGCGGCGTTGAACGCGTTGGCGGTGCGGACGACGGAGCCGATGTTGAGGTCGTGCGCCCAGTTCTCGATGGCGACGTGGAACGGGTGCCGCCGGGTGTCCAGGTCGGCGACGACGGCCTCGACGGACCAGTAGCGGTACCGGTCGGCGACGTTGCGGCGGTCGCCGTGCGCGAGCAGCTCGGGGTCCAGCCGCGGGTCGGCGGGCCAGGCGTCCGGGCCGCCCGGCCAGGGTCCGACGCCGACCTCCTCGGGGTCCCGGGGGTCGATCGGGCCGCCGTCGCCGGGTCCGGTCACACCAGGTCCACGGTCAGGGCCGCCGCCGACGCCCGGGCCCGCTCCCGCGCCTGCGCGACGTCCGCGCCGCGGGCGACCGTCACCGCGACCCGCCGCCGGCCCGCGACGGACGGCTTGCCGAACAGCCGCACCTGCGCGGTCGGCACCGCGAGCGCCGCGTCGACGCCCGCGAACCGCGGCACCCCGTCGCCCTCGGCGAGCACGGCGCAGGACGCGGCCGGCCCCAGCTCGTGGACCTCGCCCACCGGGAGCCCGAGCACGGCGCGGGCGTGCAGGGCGAACTCCGACAGGTCCTGGGACGCGAGCGTGACCAGCCCGGTGTCGTGCGGTCGGGGCGAGACCTCGGAGAACAGCACCCGGTCCCCGACGACGAACAACTCGACGCCGAACAGGCCCCAGCCGCCGAGCGCGTCGGTCACCGCGACCGCGACCCGCTGCGCCTCCGCGAGCGTGCCGGGCGGCAGCGGTGCGGGCTGCCAGGACTCCCGGTAGTCGCCGTCGACCTGGACGTGCCCGACCGGGGCGCAGAACGTGGTGCCCCCGGCGTGCCGGACGGTGAGCAGGGTGATCTCGGAGTCGAACCGCACGAAGCCCTCGACGATCACCCGCACCGCGCCGCCCTCGCCGGCCGCGGCCCGGGCGCCCGACTGCGCGGAGTCCCAGGCCGCCTCGACGTCCGCCGCCGTCCGCACGACCGACTGCCCCTTGCCGGACGACGACATGACGGGCTTCACCACGCACGGCACGCCCACCTCGGCCACCGCCGCGCGCAGCGCGTCCAGGTCGTCGACGAACCGGTAGGGCGACGTGGGCAGGCCCAGCTCCTCGGCGGCGAGCCGCCGGATGCCCTCGCGGTCCATGGTCAGCACGGTGGCGCGCGCGGTCGGCACCACGCGGACCCCGGTCGCCTCGACGTCGGCGAGCACGTGGGTCGCGATGGCCTCGATCTCCGGCACCACGACGTGCGGGCGCTCCGCGTCGAGCACCGCGCGCAGCGCGGCCGGGTCGAGCATGTCGACGACGTGCGACCGGTGCGCGACCTGCATCGCCGGGGCGTCCGGGTACCGGTCGACCGCGACCACCTCGACGCCGAGCCGCTGGAGCTCGATCGCGACCTCCTTGCCCAGCTCGCCGGAGCCGAGGAGCAGGACCCGGGTCGCGCCGGGCGTGAGCGGGGTGCCGAGGACGCCGGGCTCGCCGGCCTGCGGGGAGGTCGTCACGACGGCCATCCTGTCGCACCGCCGCCGCACCCGCCGCACCCCTCCCCCGCCCGCGGAGCCCACACAGGACCTGCACCCCGGACGCCCGGGGTCCCGGCCGTCGCCCCGTACGCTGAGGTCCATGCCTGCGTCAGCCGCGCTCGTGTCGCTCGTCCCTGCCCTCGGCGCCCAGCCCGCGCTGCTGCCGGACTGGCTCGACGCGGAGCACCTCATCTCCTCGTTCGGCTCGTACGCGCTGATCGGGATCGTCGTCGTCGTGTTCATCGAGACGGGGCTGCTGTTCCCCCTGCTCCCCGGCGACTCGCTCCTGTTCACCGCGGGCGCGCTCGTCGCGCAGGACGCGCTGGACTTCCCGCTCTGGCTGCTGTGCGTGCTGCTGTTCGCGGCGGCGTTCCTCGGCGACCAGGTCGCCTACTTCATCGGCAACAAGGTCGGGCCCCGGTTGTTCCGCCGGCCGGACTCGAAGATCTTCAAGCAGCAGTACATCGACCAGACCTACGCGTACTTCGACAAGTACGGCGGCCGGACGGTGATCCTGGCCCGGTTCGTGCCGATCGTGCGCACCTACGCGCCGGTCGCCGCGGGCGTCGGCGGCATGCGGTACCGGACGTTCGTGTCCTACAACGTGGTCGGCGCGCTGCTCTGGGGCGTGGGCGTCACCGTGCTGGGCTACCTGCTCGGCACGATCTCGTTCGTCCGGGACAACATCGAGGC
>NZ_DASQCJ010000105.1:0-22002 GCF_035634735.1 Cellulomonas sp. | reverse complement strand
GGCTGCGGGACCAGCACGGGGAGCTGATGTTCCACCAGTCCGGGGGGTGCTGCGACGGGTCGTCGCCGATGTGCTACCCGGCGGGCGAGTTCCTCACCGGCGACGCCGACGTCCACCTGGGCGACCTCGACGTGGCGGCGGACGCCGACGCCCCGGCCGGCGAGGGGTTCGCCGTGCCCGTGTGGATGAGCCGCAGCCAGTTCGCGTACTGGCGGCACACCCACCTGACGATCGACGTGGTGCCGGGCCGGGGCGCGGGGTTCTCGCTGGAGGCCCCGGAGGGCGTCCGCTTCCTGATCCGCAGCCGCCTCCTCACGGACGAGGAGTGGGCGGCGGACGGCGCGGACGGCGCGCTGCAGGTCGGCCCGACGTAGGCGCGGCGGGCGCCGGGCTGCCGAGGTCGGCACTTCCGCACGACACGCCCGCGCGACACGCCGAGCTCCGGGACTGACGTGCCGACCTCGGCGCGCGAGGGGATGACGTGTCACGAAAGGCCTGACCGCCGGCCGGAAATCCCCCTAGGGTCGAGGGAGCCACCCGCCCGACCGGCCGCACGCGGCCGCGCCCGAGGAGTCCCATGGAGCTCGCAGGAACAGCCCTGATCGTCGTCCTGGTCGTCGTGATCGTGATCGCGGTCGCGATCGTCGGCGCCATCTACGCCAAGGTCCGGTTCAAGATCGCGACGCCCGACGAGGCGCTGATCATCACCGGCCGCAAGAGCGGCAAGCCGGTCATCAACCCGGAGACGGGCGACGAGACGACCGACCTGTCCGGGCAGCGCGTCGTCATCGGCGGCGGCACGTTCGTCAAGCCGATCTTCGAGCAGGTCGTCCGGCTGTCGCTGGCGTCGCAGAGCTTCCCGGTCGCCGCCGAGGACGCCACCACGAAGTCGGGCGTCGGCGTCACGCTGCGGTCGATCGCGGTCGTCAAGGTCGGCGGCACCGAGCGCATGGTGCGCGCCGCCGCGCAGCGGTTCGCGGGCCGCAGCCAGGAGCAGGTCATCGAGCAGCAGACCTCCGAGGTCCTCGTCGGCGTGCTCCGCACCATCGCCGGCACGCTGACCGTCGAGTCGATCCTCTACGAGCGCCAGGAGTTCTCGAAGGAGGTCAAGGACATCGCGGTGCCAATGCTGGCCGAGCGCGGCCTGATCCTGGAGAACTTCGAGATCCAGACCGTCGAGGACACCGGCGAGTACATCCGCAACCTCGGGCGCCCGCGCGCCGCCGCCGTCGCCCGCGACGCGGAGATCGCCGAGGCGCAGGCCCGGCAGGAGAGCACCGAGCGGTCGAACGAGGCCGCCGTGCAGATCGCCGAGTCGAACAAGGCGCTCGCGCTGCGGAACGCGACGATCGCGCAGGAGACCGCCACCGCCCAGGCCGACGCCGCCGCCGCGCAGGAGCGCGCGCAGGCCGAGGCGCAGCAGGAGGTCCTGGTCCAGCAGGAGCAGGTGGCGCTGCGCCGCGCGGCCCTGCGCGAGCAGGAGCTGCAGACCGAGGTCCGCAAGCCGGCCGAGGCCCGCAAGTACGAGGCCGCGCAGGAGGCCGACGCCCGCAAGTACGCCGCGGAGCAGGAGGCCGAGGCGTTCAAGACGTCGGCCATCCGCAAGGCCGAGGCGGAGGCCCAGCGCACGACCGCGCAGGCCGACGCCGAGGCGTCCGCCGCCCGCGCCCGCGCCGAGGCCGCGCTCATCGAGCAGCAGCGCCGCGCCGAGGGTGCCCTGGCGATCGCCCGGGCCGAGGCCGACGGCATCCAGGCGCGCGGCGAGGCCGAGGCGGCCGCCGAGCGCGCCCAGGGCGAGGCCCGCGCCGCCGCGATCAAGGCGGAGTCCGACGCGTACCAGGCGTTCCCGGAGTCGGCGCGGCTGCAGATGGTGCTCGACGCGCTGCCGAAGGTCGCCCAGCCGTACGCCGACGCGCTCGGGAAGATCGACGACATCACGATCATCGACAAGGACGGCGCCTCGCGGCTGCCCGGCCAGGTGTCGACGGGCGTGCAGGAGCTGGCGACCATGCTCAAGGCGCAGACCGGGATCGACCTGCTCGACCTGGTCCGCGGCCTCGGCGGCAGCGGCTCGGCGACCCCGGCGCACGCCGTCCCGGCGCAGAGCCACGCGGCCGTCGCCCCGGTGCACGCGCCGGCCGACCGGCCCGCGGCCGGCGCCGACGGCTCCGCGGACTGAGGGCCCGGGGATGTCCTGGCTGTCGGGGCTGTTCCGCCGGCCCGAGGCTCAGCCGCTGCCGGCCGACCTGACCGGGGAGCAGCTGCTGGGCCTGGTCCGGGCGCTGCCGGTCACCTCGTTCCGGGAGGGGTACGACCAGGACGAGGTGGACGCCTTCGCCGCGCGGGTCGCCGCCGCGTTCGACGGGCGGGGCGACCCGCTCGCCCCGGCGGACGTGCTGAACCAGCGGTTCCAGGCGACGAAGTTCCGGCAGGGCTACGACCAGGACGCGGTCGACGACCTGCTCGACCGGGTGGTCGTCACCCTGCGCGCCCGCGGCTGACCGCCGCCCGCGGCACCGACCGCCCGTCCCCGGCAGACCCGGGGGCGGGCGGTCCGTCGTCCGGGCGGTCCGTCGTCCGGGCGGTCCGTCGTCCCGGTGGTCGGCCGTCCGGGCGGTCAGCCGTTCGGGCGGGCCGCGTCGACCGCGGCACCGATCTCCCGCACCCGCCGGTCGAGCCGGTTGATCACGAGCAGCGCCACGCTGCCGTCGACGAGGTCGAGCCGCAGCCGCCGCCGCAGCCCGCCGGAGAAGAAGTCCGACCAGGTCACCGGCTGCACCCCGACCGACCGCACCGCGGCGAGCGGCAGCCGCCAGGCGCCCGCGCCGGTGGCCGCGTCCACGCGGTTCGGCTGGAACAGCAGCGCCTGCGACGTCAGCGCCAGGTGACCGCCGCGCGCGAGACCCCGGTGCGTCCAGTTCACCGCCGCGCGCCAGGCGAGCGTCTCGCCCGGCGGGACGACGAGCTCGGGGACCCACGCGCCCACCCGCTCAGCCCTCCGTCGACGCGGCGGCAGCGGCCCGGCCCGACCGGCGGTCCCGCAGCGCGCCCGCGAGGTACGCCGCCGGGCCGAGCACCGGGACGAGGAGGATCAGCGCGAGGTCCACCAGGGCGCGCGACGCCGACTCCCGGCGGCGCGACCACACGAGCAGGGCGGCCGCCGTGACCGCGACCAGCACGACGACGACGGCCGTCCACAGCACGTCGTATGAGGCCGGGATCAGCAGCCGCCAGCCCTCGACCTCGCCGCGCGGTCCCATGCCGTCTCCCCCTGCCGGTGCGGGGCCGACCGCCCGCGCTCGGACCGCACGCTACCGGCCCGGCCGCCGCGCCGGGGTCCGGCGGTGGATCGTGGTGACCGACACGCCGACGGCGTGTTCGTCACCACCATCCACTGTCGCGAGAGCGGGACGCGGGCTGCGGGGTGGGCCCGGCGGACGAAACTCCTCAGCATGCTGAGGATCGCCTAGACTGGGCGGCATGACCCGACGGACCGCCTGGCTGACCCTCCGCGCGCTGGTGGCGCTCGCCCTGCTCGCCGCCCCCGCGTGGGTGCTGGCGACCGCCGCGGGCGCCGTCCCGCACCAGCACTGGACGCTCGGCGCGCTGCTCGCGGTGAGCGCGCTCGCCGGGCTGGTCCTGCTGGTCACGACCGTGCTGGCCTGGCGCCGCGACCGGCGGCGCGCTGCCGATGGCGGCGCTGCGGCCGCCCCGACGGCCGACGCCCCGACGACCGACGCCGCGCCCGACGCCGCGCCGGACCGTCCCCGCGCCCGGCGCGCCCTCCGCGCCACCGGCGCCGGCGTCGGGCTCGCGCTGCTCGCCGTGCTCGCCGCCGCGACCGCCTGGCTCCGCCCGTTCCCCGCCACCGACGCCGCGCTCGACGCCCTGCGCGGGGACGACGCCGTCGAGGTCCGGGAGTCGGCCGGCTGGTACGCGTTCGTCCCGCGCGGGGCCGAGCCGACGACGGGGCTGGTCTACTCCCCCGGCGCGCGCGTCGACGTCCGGGCCACCGCCGCCGTGCTGCGCCCGCTCGCCGAGGAGGGATACCTCGTCGTCGCGCTCAAGGAGCCGCTGGGCATCGCGCTCACCTCGCCGGACCAGTCGGCGTCCGCGATGGCGGCGTTCGACGGCGTCGAGCGGTGGGCGGTCGGCGGGCACTCGCTCGGCGGGGTGGCGGCGTCGTCCTTCGCGGCCGCGCACGACGGCGACGTCGACGGGCTGCTGCTGCACGCGTCCTACCCGCTGGGCGACATGTCCGACGCCGACCTGCTGGTGGCGTCGGTGTCCGGCTCCGAGGACGGGCTGACCACGCCGGCCGACGTCGAGGCCTCGCGCGCGAACCTGCCCGCCGGGACGACGTACACCGTGGTCGACGGCGCGGTGCACGCGTTCTTCGCCGACTACGGGCCGCAGCCGGGCGACGGCACGCCGACGGTGCCGCGCGCCGAGGCGCAGGCCGAGATCGTCGCCGCGAGCCTCGCCCTGCTGGACGAGGTCGCCGCGGGCTGACGCCGTCCCCGGGCGCCGGCGGCCCCGCGCGCCGGTGAACCCGCGCGCCGGTGGCCCCGCGCGTCCGCCGATCGGGCGGTGCGCGCGGAACCGGCCCCGGGGCGCCGGCGACCGCGCTAGCGTCGCCCAGGTGAGCGCCGCCCTCCGGACCGCCGTCGCCGTGGCGCTCTCCCTGCCCGCCGCCGCGCTGGGCGGCGGTGCCGCGGCCGCGGCGCACTACGTGCTCGTGCAGCCGAGCGACGACGAGCTGCTCGGGGCGGCCACCGAGGTCGTCCCTGACGGGTTCGCCGTGCTGGAGCCGCCGTTCGTCGACGGCGCGTGGGCGCCCGCGTTCTTCCGGGGCCAGGTCTTCAGCCGCGCGCAGGCGGGCACCGCGCCCGACGCCGACGCGCTGGTCGCGTCCCTGACCGACGCCGGGTGGGAGCTCACCGAGGTCGAGCGGACTCCGGCGGGCGCGACGGACGTGCTCGCCCGGCGCGGGGGCGTCGTGATCTCGGTGTCCCTCGAGCCGCGGCCGGCGGACCTCGGCACGAACCTGGGCGTCAGCGTGTGGCGCGGCGAGCAGACGCCGTCCTACCCGGTGCTGGTCGGCGCGGGGACCGCGGTCGGCGCGGTGGGCGGGGCGGTCGCCGGCGCGCGGGTCGGCGGGCGGCTGCGGACGCGCCGGCAGCGCGAGTACGTCGCGTGGCGTCGCCGCACGTACGGCCCGGGCTGACGGCCCCTCGTCGCCTCAGCGGAGGACCTCGACCAGGGCCACCCAGCTGAACACCACCGCCCCGACCAGCGCCGCGAGCATGCCGACCGCCACCGCGACGACCCCGCCCGCGACCCCCGCGGTCAGCAGCACGCCCCCGACGAAGTACGCCAGCACCGGCAGCAGGAGCAGCACGACCCGCAGCGCCTCCGCCGGCCGCCCGGGCGACGGCGCGCCCTCGCCGCCGAGCAGCACCCGCCGGGTGGCTGCCAGCGCCGCGGCCCCGGCCAGCACGGCCCCGACGAGCGCGACCACCCCGTACCCCGGCAGCGACAGCCCGGGCATCAGCGCCACGGCCGCGAGCACCACCCCGACCACCACAGCCGCGATCGCGGCGGCGGCCCGGGCGGCCACCCCGCGGGACTCCGCGATCTGCCGCACGTTGACCGACAGCGCGACCACGAGCAGCCCGCCGAGCGCTGCGCTCGCGCCGGCCACGGCGACGTGGAAGTCGGTCCACCGCGCGAGCTCGTCCATCCCGCCACGCTGGCGCGCCCCGGCGCGGAGGGCATCCCCCACCCGGGGTGACGCCGAGCTCGGCACTCCGCGGACGGGCTCGGCACCTGGAGGTGCCGACGCCGGCCGGGCACTGCCGACCTCGGCGACGGCTCAGCAGCAGTCGTCGCGCGGGGCGCCGGGGGCGTCGCCGCCCACGAGCTCCGCCAGGGGGGTGCCGCAGGCGTCGCCGCGCCAGGCCTCGACGCCCTCGCGCACCGCGAAGCCCGCGATCGCCAGCGCAGCCACCGGGTCCGCCCACCACCAGCCCAGCGCGCCGTTGAGCAGCAGCCCGACCAGCAGCACCGCCGACAGCCACGAGCAGATCAGCGTCTGCTTCGAGTCGGCCACCGCGGACGCCGACCCGAGCTCTCGGCCGGTGCGGCGCTCGAACCAGGACAGCCCGGGCATGACCGCCAGGCTGACCGCAGCGAGCACGACCCCGACCGTGGAGTGCTCCGGCTCGCCCGCCCCCAGCAGCGCCCGCGCGGCGTCGACGGTCACGAACGCCGCGAGCCCGAGGAACGACACCGCGATCGCGCGCATCGCGGTCCGCTCGCGGGCCTCCGGGTCCGGCGCCGCGAACTGCCAGGCGACCGCGGCGGCCGACAGCACCTCGACCACCGAGTCCAGCCCGAACGCGACCAGCGCCGCCGACGACGCGGCCCGGCCGGCCGTCAGGGCGATCACGGCCTCCACGACGTTGTAGGCGATGGTCGCGGCGACGACCACCCGGATGCGCCGCTGGAGCACCGCGCGGCGGGCGGGCCCGAGGGCCGGGGCGGCCGCGGTCATGCGCACGCGCAGTCGGGGCCGCAGCAGTCCGGGTCGACCGCGACGACCAGCGCCAGCAGGTCGCCGAGGGCCGGGGCCAGGTGACGGTCGGCCAGCCGGTACCCGACCCGCCGGCCGTCCGGGATCGCCTCGACCAGCCCGCAGCCGCGCAGGCAGGCGAGCTGGTTCGACATGACCTGGCGGGAGACGCCGAGCGCCTCGGCCAGGTCCGACGGGTACGCGGGCGCCTCGCGCAGGGCGAGCAGGATGCGGGCGCGCGTCTCGTCGGACAGCGCGTGGCCCAGCCGCGCGAGCGCCGCCGTGTGCGTCAGCGTGACCCTCTCCATGGCCGCGACAGTACAGCGAAACGTGTACCAATGGACACCCCGCGCGCGCCGGCGACCCGGGCGTGCCTACGGTGCCGCGCATGGCCGAACGCGAGCACGACCTGGTCCTGCTGGGCGCGACGAGCTTCGTCGGCGCGCTCACCGCCGAGCACCTGGCACGGGCCGCCCCGCCCGGGACCCGGGTCGCGCTGGCCGGGCGCGACCCGGACCGGCTGGCCGCGGTGCGCCGCCACCTGCCGGCCGCCGCCGCGGACTGGCCCCTGGTCGTCGTCGACGTCACCGACGCGCCGGCGCTGCGCCGCGCCGCCGGGTCCGCCACCGCGCTCGCCACCACGGTCGGCCCGTACGGCCGGCACGGCCTGCCCGTCGTCGAGGCGTGCGCGTCCGCGGGCACGCACTACGCCGACCTCAGCGGGGAGCTCGCGTTCGTCCGGGCCGCGGCCGACGCGACCGACGCACGCGCCCGGGGCACCGGCGCCCGGGTCGTGCACGCGTGCGGCTACGACTCGGTGCCGTCCGACCTCGGCGTGCACCTGCTGCACCGGGCCGCGGCGGCCGCGGGCGACGACGGCGGGCTGGCGGACGTGCGGGCGCTCGTCGCGGCGCGCGGCGGAGTGTCCGGCGGGACGGTGGCGTCGCTGCTCGGCGAGGCGGAGGCGGTGCGCACCGACCCGCGGGTGCGGCGGCTGCACGCCGACCCGCACGCCCTGTCCCCCGACCGGGTCGCCGAGCCGGGCACGCCGCAGCCGCGGCTGCTGACCCCGCCGCACCGGGTCGCGGGCCGGTGGGCGGCGCCGTCCGTGATGGCGCCGTTCGACGCGCACGTGGTCCGGCGGTCGAACGCGCTCACCGGCTGGGCCTACGGCCGCGGGCTGCGGTACGCCGAGCACCTGGACGCCGGGCGCGGCCCGGCCGGGCTGCTCCGCGCCGCCGCGCTCACCGGGGCGACCGCGCTGGGCGCCGCCGCGCTCGCCCTGCCGCCGACCCGGGCGCTGGTCGAGCGCGCGCTGCCCGCCGCCGGCGACGGCCCGGACGCCGCGACGCGCGCCGCGGGCTGGTTCCGGCACCGGTTCCTCGCGACGTCCGCGTCCGGCCGGCGGTACGCGGCGCGGATCGAGGCCTCGGGCGACCCGGGCTACGCGGCGACCGCGGTGATGCTGGGCGAGGCCGCGCTGGCCCTCGCGCTCGACGGCCCCGCGCTCCCGGACCGGGCGGGCTCGCTCACCCCGGCGACCGCGCTGGGCGACGCGCTGGTCGACCGGCTGCGCGCCCGGGGTTTCCGCCTGGACGCGGTCCCGGCCTGACCCGGCCACCTCGACCTCGGCGTCCACCTCGACGAGAGGGCACTCGTTGCGGGGTCCCGAGTCCCCCAGCCCCGCGACGAGTGCCGTCTCGACGTCGACGCGCTCCCGGTGCGAGCCGGAGCGAGCGGCAGGCGTCAGCGCGCCGCGAGCGCCCGGCCCGCGGCTGCGGCGGCCGCCTCGGCCTCCTTGCGCATGAGCGCCGCCGGCTCGGCCAGCGCGTCCATCGCCGGGTTCACGCCGACGAGGGTGAGCTCGCGCTCGATGACGGTGAGGTCGGCGCCCCAGACCTCGCCGACGATCCGGCGCAGGTAGTCGATGCTGTGGTCCCAGCCGTGCTTCGGCGTACCGGGGCCGTAGCCGCCGCCGCGCGTCACGATCAGCACGACCGGCTTGCCCGCGAGGTACGCGTCGCCCGGGGTGCCGCCGGCGATCGCCAGGTCGATCCAGGTCTTCACGTGCTGCGAGACGCCCCAGTTGTAGAGCGGCAGCGCGAGCACGGCGGCGTCGGCCGCGCGCAGCTCGTCGGCGACCTCGACCGCGAGCGCCACGGCGGCGGCCTGCTCCGGGGTGCGCTGCTCGGCGGGGGTCCAGCCGGCCCCGACCGCGGTGGCCCAGGCGTCGGCGGGCAGCGGCTGCTCGCCGAGGTGCCGGCGGACGACGACCTCGTCGGGGCGCGCCGCAGCGAGCTCGGCGGTGACGAGGTCGGCGAGCGCGGTGCTCGCGGAGTTCGCGCCCTGGATGGAGGCGTCGATGCGCAGCACGGTCATGGGGACTCCCGGGGGACGGCGCCGCGGGTGCGCGGCGTGAGTTTGAATGTTCAACACGCACCCTAGGCACCCAGGTGTTGAATGTTCAAGTCCGGTACCATCGTCGGCATGAGCCAGCGGGTCGAGGACGCCACGCCCTGGCTCTCCGACGCCCAGGTCGAGGACTGGAAGGCCGTCGTCGCGCTGCTGACGACGCTGCCCGCCGCGCTCGACGCGCAGCTCAAGCGGGACGCCGGGATGAACCTCTACGAGTACAACGTGCTGGTCGCGCTGTCCGAGCGGCCGCACGGCGAGATCCCGATGAGCGACCTCGCGCGGCTCACGCAGAGCTCGCCGTCCCGGCTGTCGCACGCCGTCGCCCGGCTCGAGCAGGCCGGCTGGGTCACCCGCGGGTCCTGCGTGGCCGCCGGCAAGCGCACCAGCGCCCGGCTCACCGCGGGCGGTGAGGACCAGCTCCGCCGCGCGGCGCCCGGCCACGTCCGGGAGGTGCGCCGGCTCGTGGTCGACGCGCTCGGGCCGGACCGGATGGCGGCGCTCGGCGACGCGGCGCTGACCGTCGTCCGGCACGCGGCGCCCGACGTCGCGGACCTGCTGCCGGCCTGCTCGGCGGCGGACACGACCGTCTCGGCCGCGTGCGCCGGAGCCGAGGCGCCCGACGCCCACGAGTCCGGCGACATCCGCGGCGCGTAGCGCGCGCCCGCCCCGGACGGCCCGCGACCGCGCCGGACGCCCCGCGGCCCACGCCGCACCCGCGTGCTACGTTGCGCGGCGCGCGCGACCCCGGGGCGGGGCCGCACCGCGCGCACCGGGGAGGGACCAGCCGCATGACCACCACGCCCGACGCGTCCTACGCGCTGGAGTCCGTCGACTGGGCCGACCCGCGCGCCGCCGCGCTGCGCGACGCGATGGACGCCGAGATGGGCGCGCGCTACGCGTCGGCCGGCCCGATGAGCGCCGCCGCGAGCGCCGCGCTCACCGTCGACCCGGCGACGGTCCGGCACGTCGTGCTCGCCGTGGACCACGACGGCGCCCCGATCGGCCACGCCGCCCTGCGGGACCACGGCGGCGAGTGGGAGGTCAAGCGGGTCGTCGTGGCCGCCGGCCAGCGCGGCCGGGGCGTCGGGCGGGCGGTCATGTCCGAGGTCGAGCGGGTCGCCCGCGCCGCCGGCGCCGACCGCGTGATCCTGCAGACCGGCGACCGCCAGCCCGAGGCCGAGGCGCTCTACGCCGCGCTGGGCTGGACCCGGATCCCGACCTACCCGCCGTACGACACCGCGCTGCCGCTGCAGTCCCGGTGCTACGAGAAGCGCCTGGCCTGACCGACCCCGCGACGCCGGCGGGGGCGCGCCCGCCCGGACGCCCCGCACCGCGCGGCTCCGGCCCGCTCTGATCGCCGCGCGGGCCCGACGGTGGAAGGTTGTGACCCACACGCCGTCGGCGTGTCCGTCACGACCTTCCACTCGGGCGGAGGAGCCGACCCGAGGGGGCGACGATGCCGGAGCCAGCCACCGCGGACGCGCCCCGGCGCCGCACCCGGCGCGTCGTCCTGGTCGCCGCGGCGCTCGCCGCCGCGCTCGCGGTCGCGGTGCCGCTGCTGCTGTCCCGCGCCGGACCGGACCGCGCCCCCGACGGCGGCGCCTCGCCCGCGGCCCGGGTCGCGGAGGTGTGGACCACGACGGCCGACGGGGCGCACCGCCTCGACCGGACGGCCACCGTCGACCCCGCCACCGGCACCCCCGACCCGGGCACGCCCACGATCACCGTCGACGCGCCGGGCCCCGCCGACCCCGGCACCCCCGACGCGGCCGACACGGCCGCCCGCGACGCCCCAGGCCCCGAGGTCACCGGCTTCGGCGCCGCCCTGACCCTGTCCTCGGCGTCGCTCCTGCTCGCCATGCCCGCGGACGACCGCCGCGCCCTGCTCACCGAGCTGTTCGACCCCGCCGGCCCGGTGCGGCTGTCCGTGGTCCGGGTCGCGCTGGGCGGCTCGGACTTCGTCCCCGGCCCCGGGCCCGCCGCGACCTACGACGACCTCCCGCCCGGCGAGGCGGACTGGGACCTCGCGCGGTTCAGCAGCGCGGGCGACGAGCCGGTCCGCGCGCTGCTCCGCGAGATCCGGGTGCTCGCGCCGGACCTGACCGTGATCGCGTCGCCGTGGAGCCCGCCCGCCTGGCTGAAGACCCCGGGCAGCCTCGAGGGCGGCCGGCTGCTCGACGACGACCGGGCGTACGCGACGTACGCGGCCTACCTGGTGCGCGCCCTGCAGGAGTGGGACGCGGCGGGCGTCCCGGTCGACGCGCTCACCGTGCAGAACGAGCCGCAGGCCCGGCACCCCGACGGCTACCCCGGGACGGACCTGCCGGTCGCCGACGAGGTGCGGCTGCTCGACGCGCTCGGCCCGGCGCTGGCGGACGCGGGCCTCGCCCCGGACGTGCTGGCGTACGACCACAACTGGGCGCTGCACCCCGCCGACGCCGCCTCGGCCCCGGAGGGCGCGGACCCCGAGGCCGACTACCCGCTGCGCGTGCTGCGCAGCGACGCCGCACGATGGGTCGCCGGCGTCGCCTTCCACTGCTACTCCGGCGACGCGTCGGCGCAGGACGCGGTCCGCGACGAGTTCCCGGACGCGGCGGTCTGGGTCACCGAGTGCTCGGGCTCGCACGCCCCGGGCACGCCGCCGGACCGGGTGTTCGCGGACACGCTCGCGTGGCAGTCCCGGAACCTGCTGGTGGCGTCGCTCGCGCACGGGGCGTCGGCGGTGCTGACCTGGAACCTGGCGCTCGACCCGCGCGGCGGGCCGCACGTCGGCGGCTGCGGCACCTGCACCGGGGTGGTCACGGTCGACGGCGCGGACGCGACGCCGAACGCCGAGCGCGACGTGCTCGCGCACGCGGCCCGGTTCCTGCCGCGCGGCTCGACCCTCGTCGGCTCGGCGTCGACGGCCGGCGACGCCGTCGCGGAGGTGGCGCTCCGGACGCCGGCCGGCGCGACGGTGCTGCTCGCGGCCCACGACGGCGACCACGAGGCGACCGTCGACGTGCTGGCCGCCGGGGCGCGGTACCCCGTGCGCCTCCCGCCGCGCTCGCTGAGCACGGTGGTCGTCGGCGACGCGGACGCCCGCGCGCCGGCCGACCCCGACGCGGCCCGCGCCGCCACCCCCGACGCCCCGGCGCTGCCCGCCGAGGTCGACCTGTCCGGCGCGACCGCCACCGCCGAGCCCGCCGCGCCGGACGACCCGTGCTGCGCCGGCGACGTCGCCACCCGCGCGGTCGACGGCGACCCCGGGACGCGGTGGTCCACCGGCCGTCCGCAGCGCCCCGGCGACGCCCTGGAGATCGATCTCGGCCGCACCGTCCCGGTCCGGGGCGTCGTCCTCGACGCGGGCGCGGGGAGCGCCGGCGACTGGCCGCGCGGCTACGAGGTGCTCGCCAGCCCGGACGGCGCGTCGTGGCGCCCCGCGGCGGCCGCGCGCGCCGGGGCCGGCCAGGTCGCCGCCGCGGCCCTCGACGGCGCGGAGGTGCGGTACCTGCGGATCCGGCTCACCGCCGACGCGGACCCGTGGTGGAGCGTCGCGGACCTCCGGCTGCTCGCCTGACGGCCGTCCCTGGTCCGATCGGGTGAACGCCCCCGCCGTACCCCGCAGGACGGCGCTCCGCCGGGACGTTCGTCCCATTGCACCCCACATGTGGGGTTGCGAGGCTGGCCCAGGCACTACATCTAGTGCCGGGAGCAGATCGGGAGTGGATACGCATGACGCTGGTGGGACCGCACGCACCGGAGCTCGCGGGGGCCGCGCCGGCCCCGCAGGCCGCCCAGGCCCCGCACTCCCCCTCGGCCGCCGCGGGGCTCGTCGTGCGCAAGCGGGACGGCCGCGCGCTGCCGTTCGACCCCATCCGGGTGCACAGCGCGCTGGGCCGGGCGTTCGCGCACGTGCACGGCCTGCTGGGCCCGCTGCACGACCTCACCATCGCGGAGCTCGTCGAGCGGATCGACGCCGAGCTCGCCGCCCGGTTCACCGGCGAGGTGCGGATCTACGAGATCCAGAACGTCGTCGAGCACACCCTGCTGGAGGCCCGCGAGTACGAGGTCGCCGAGGCGTACATCGACTACCGGGTGCAGCGGGACCTCGCGCGGTCGAAGGCCCTCGACGTCAACCACTCGATCGGCCAGCTGGTCGGCAAGGACTCCTCCGTCGTCCACGAGAACGCGAACAAGGACGCCGACGTCTTCAACACCCAGCGCGACCTCACGGCCGGCGCGGTGGGCAAGGCGATCGGCCTGCGGATGCTCCCGCCGCACGTCGCGAACGCGCACGCCAAGGGCGACCTCCACTACCACGACCTCGACTACCACCCCTACGCCCCGATGACGAACTGCTGCCTCATCGACTTCCGGACGATGCTGTCCGAGGGCTTCCGGATCGGGAACGCCCAGGTCGACCCGCCGCGGTCCATCCAGACGGCCACCGCGCAGATCTCGCAGATCATCGCCAACGTGTCGTCCAGCCAGTACGGCGGCTGCTCGGTCAACCGGATCGACGAGCTGCTGGCCCCGTACGCGGAGCGGAACTTCGCCAAGCACCTGGCCGACGCCGAGCAGTGGGTCTCCGAGCCCGAGCGGCGCCGCGCGTACGCGGAGGACAAGACCCGCAAGGACATCTACGACGCGATGCAGTCGCTTGAGTACGAGATCAACACCCTGTTCACGTCGAACGGGCAGACCCCGTTCACGTCGGTCGGGTTCGGCCTCGGCACGGGCTGGTTCGAGCGCGAGATCCAGCGCGCCATCCTGCAGATCCGCATCCACGGCCTGGGCAAGGAGCGCCGCACCGCGATCTTCCCCAAGCTCATCTTCACGCTGCGCCGCGGGGTCAACCTGGCGGCCGAGGACCCGAACCACGACATCAAGCAGCTGGCCGTCGAGTGCGCCACCAAGCGGATGTACCCGGACGTCCTCAGCTACGACAAGATCGTCGAGATCACCGGCTCGTTCAAGGTGCCGATGGGCTGCCGGTCGTTCCTGCAGGGCTGGGAGGACGCCGACGGGAACGACGTCGTCGAGGGCCGGATGAACCTCGGCGTGGTCACCCTCAACGTCCCCCGCATCGCCCTGGAGACCCGCGGCGACCTCGACGCGTTCTGGGCCCTGCTCGACCAGCGGCTGGAGACCGTGCACGACGCGCTGCTGTACCGCGTCGAGCGGTGCAAGGAGGCCGTGCCCGCGAACGCCCCGATCCTGTACGTGCACGGCGCGTTCGGGCAGCGGCTGGCGCCGGACGACGACGTCGACGCGCTGTTCCGGGGCGGCCGCGCGACCGTCTCGCTCGGGTACATCGGGCTGTACGAGGCCGCGGCCGCGTTCTACGGCGGCGACTGGGAGGGCGACCCGGAGGCCAAGGAGTTCACGCTGCGGGTGCTGCGCACCCTCGCCGCCCGTGCGAAGGAGTGGACCGCCCGGCACGGCTACCAGTTCTCGGTGTACTCCACGCCGTCCGAGTCGCTGACCGACCGGTTCTGCCGGCTCGACACCAAGAAGTTCGGGCTGGTGCCGGACATCACCGACAAGGACTACTACACGAACTCGTTCCACTACGACGTCCGCAAGGCGCCGACCCCGTTCGAGAAGCTCGACTTCGAGGCCGAGTACCCGCAGTACGCGTCCGGCGGGTTCATCCACTACTGCGAGTACCCGGTGCTGCAGCAGAACCCGAAGGCGCTCGAGGCGGTGTGGGACTACGCCTACGACCGGGTCGGCTACCTCGGCACGAACACCCCGATCGACCGCTGCCTGGAGTGCGGCTTCTCCGGCGACTTCACCCCGACCGAGCGCGGCTTCGCGTGCCCGGGCTGCGGCAACAGCGACCCGCGCAGCTGCGACGTGGTCAAGCGGACCTGCGGCTACCTGGGCAACCCCCAGCAGCGGCCGATGGTGCACGGGCGGCACGTCGAGATCTCGTCCCGGGTCAAGCACCTGCCCGGGGCGACCTCGCTCGCGGCGGCCGTCGGGGACGGCGGCGGCGCCGGGGCGGCGGGCGACGCCCGGGACGCCTGACGTGGCCCGTACCCCCGCCGTCGGCCAGTGGCGCGCGGCGGCGCTCAGCCAGGACCGGGTCGCGGACTACAAGCCGTTCGTCATGGTCGACGGCGAGGGCGTGCGGTGCAGCCTGTACGTGAGCGGCTGCCCGTTCGCCTGCGCCGGCTGCTTCAACGAGGCCGCCTGGTCGTTCCGGTACGGGACGCCGTTCGACGACGCGCTCGCCGACCGGATCGCCGCCGACCTCGCCCACGAGGCGGTGCAGGGGCTCTCGCTGCTCGGCGGCGAGCCGTTCCTCAACACCGGCGCGTGCCTCCGGGTGGTGCGCCGGCTGCGCGCCGAGCACGGGCGGGCGAAGGACGTGTGGTGCTGGTCGGGCTACACGTTCGAGGAGCTGCTCGCCGAGGCGCGGGCGGGGCAGGCCGACAAGGCCGAGCTGCTCGGCGAGCTGGACGTGCTGGTCGACGGCCGGTTCGAGCTCGCGCAGCGCGACCTCACGCTGGCGTTCCGGGGCAGCCCGAACCAGCGGGTGCTGGACGCGCCCGCCTCGCTCGCCGCGGGGCGTGCCGTGCTGCGGGGCGGCCTCGTCGGGGCCACGGACGTCGGACCGGCGCCGGACCGGCGCGCGCTCGTCTGAACCGGGGGGCCGACCCCGGGGGCCTCGCGGCCCGGGGGCGTCGCGGCCCGCGCGGCCCGGCCGCGCATCGCCCGCGGCGGATGAGGACGCCGCCTTGCGCCCGGAGTTGGCTCGGACCGGACCCGGTGACGCGACGGGCGCCACCCGGCCCGCCAGCCGAGGAGGCAGCGATGAGTGGATCCCGCGCGGCCACGGAGCCGCGACCCGCCGACGTCCTGGTCGTGTTCGGCATCACCGGCGACCTGGCCCGCGTCATGACCTTCCGGTCGCTGTACCGGTTGGAGAGCCGCGGCCTGCTGGACCTGCCGGTCGTCGGGGTCGCGGTCGACGACTGGCCGCTGGAGCGGCTGGTCGAGCGCGCGCGGACGTCGATCGAGGCGACCGGGCAGCCGATCGACGAGGAGGTGTTCGCCCGGTTCGCCGGGCGGCTGTCCTACGTCAGCGGCGACTTCACCGACCCGGAGACCTACGAGCGGGTCGCGAAGGCGGTCGACGGCGCGGCGACCCCCGTGTTCTACCTGGAGATCCCGCCGTCGCTGTTCGGCCGGGTCGTCGACGGGCTCGCCGCCGCGGAGCTCACCGCGCACGCGCGGGTCGTCGTCGAGAAGCCGTTCGGGCACGACCTGGCGTCCGCGCGGGCGCTCGCCGACCAGCTGCACGAGCACCTGGACGAGTCGCAGCTGTTCCGGATCGACCACTACCTCGGGAAGATGGGGCTCGAGGAGATCCTGCACCTGCGGTTCGCCAACGCGATCCTGGAGCCGCTGTGGAGCCGCAGCTACCTGGAGTGCGTGCAGATCACCATGGCCGAGGACTTCGGCGTCGACGACCGCGGGCACTTCTACGACCCGGTGGGCGCGCTGCGGGACGTCGTGGTCAACCACCTCATGCAGGTGGTGGCGGCCTCGGCGATGGAGCCGCCGTCGCGCGGCGACCCGGCGACGCTGAAGGACTCCGAGGCCGCGCTGTTCCGCGCGGTGGTCGAGGCCGACCCGCGGCACTACGTCCGGGGGCAGTACGCGGGGTACCGCGACGTCGCGGGCGTCGCGCCGGGGTCCACCACCGAGACCTACGCCGCGCTGCGGCTCGAGATCGAGAACTGGCGCTGGGCCGGCGTGCCGTTCTACCTGCGCACCGGGAAGCGGCTGCGCGCGACCCAGACCGAGCTGCGGCTCGTCTTCCAGCGGCCGCCGCGGCTCGGGTTCGGGCCGCGCGGCGGCGTGGTCGAGCCGAACCAGCTGATCGTGCGCCTGGACCCGTCGACCGGGATCCGGATCGTCGTCGACGCGCACCGGGCGGACGTCGCCCGCCTGGCCGCCCCGATCGAGCTCGACATGCAGTTCGCCGACGAGGGCGGCGAGGGTCCGACGCCGTACGAGGTGCTGCTCCAGGCCGCGCTCGACGGCGTGAGCACCCGGTTCGCCCGCCAGGACGCCGTCGAAGAGACCTGGCGGATCATGCAGCCGCTGCTGGACGACCCGCCGCCGGTGCACGCCTACGAGCCCGGCACCTGGGGGCCCGCCGCCGCGGACGCGCTCACCGAGCGGTCGGGCGGCTGGCGCGGGCCCTGGGTCTGAGGCGGCGCACATCGGCCCGGGGCGTCACGCCCCCGGGTCGATGTGCGGGACGTCCGCCGTCGCGTCCTCCCACGCGATCCGGTGCGGGGCGTCCGTCATCTCGACGAGCGCCGCGTGGTCCCGGTCGAAGTAGTCCCACGCCCAGGAGAGGAACGCGTCGGTCTTCGAGTGCGCGCCGCTGAGCAGCATCGCGTGCACCCCGAGCCACGCGGCGAACGCGACCGGGCCCTCGACCGTGTGGTGCCGGTGGCCGACCTCGGCGACCGCGGCGTTGCGCCCGATCATCGCCATGATGCCCTTGTCCTTGTACCGGAACGGCTCGGTCGGTGCGCCGCGCCGCTCGCGCAGCACGTTCGCCCCCGCCGCCCGGCCGGACTGCTGCGCCACCGAGCCGAGCTGCGGCAGCGTCCGCCCGTCCGCGCCGGGGACGTTGGCGGCGTCGCCGACCGCGTAGACCCCGGGCAGCCCGGGCACGCCCAGGTCCGCCGCCACGTCCACCCGCCCGCCGCGGCCGGTCGGCACGCCGGCACCGAGCACGATCGGCGCGGCCGACTCCCCGCCGCCCCAGACGACGGTCCGGGTGGGCAGCGTCGTCCCGTCGTCGAGCTCCACCCGGTCCGCGTGCACGGCCGCGACCCCGGTGCCGAGCCGCACGTCGACGCCGACGCTGGTGAGGTGGCCGTGCGCGTACTGGTGCGCCGCCTCGGTGAACGGCGCGAGCAGCGCGGCCCCGCGGTCGACCAGCGTGACCCGGGCGGGCGCGGCCAGCCGGCCGGTGCGGGTCAGCGCCGCCATCAGCTCCGCCACCGCGCCCGCCGTCTCGACGCCCGTCGGGCCGCCGCCGACCACGACCACGTCCAGCGCGCCGGGGCCGGGGTCCGGGGAGCCCGGCCCGCGCGCGTGCTCGCGCACCAGCCCGCCCAGGTGCCGCCGCAGCCGCTCGGCGTCCACCACCGAGTACAGCGGGAACGCGTGCTCGGCGGCACCGGGCACCCCGAAGAACTCCGGCTGCGCCCCCGCGGCGAGCACCAGCTGGGCCCCCGCGACGTCGGTGCCGTCGCCCAGCGTCACCCGGTGCGCCGCCGCGTCCACCGCGACCGCCTCGGCGGTCAGCACCCGCACCGTCGGGTGCTGGTGGAAGATGACCCGGTGCGGCCGGGCGACGTCCTCGGCCGGCAGCTGGGAGGTCGCCACCTGGTAGAGCAGCGGCTGGAACTGGTGGTAGTCGTTCCGGTCGACCAGCACGACCGGCTCCCCGGCGTCCCCGAGCACGTGGGCGCACGCGACGCCCGCGAGGCCGCCGCCCAGGACGACGACCGGCTCCTGCGGCAGGCCCACCGCGCCGCCGGCGGTCACAGCGACATCTCCTTGCGGAAGTCGGTGAGGATGATCCGGCCCGCGGCCTGCATCAGCGCCAGGTGGGAGAACGCCTGCGGCACGTTGCCGAGGTGCCGGGACCGCTCGACCTCGTACTCCTCGGCGTACAGGCCGAGCGGGGAGGCGATCCGCAGCAGCCGCTCCATCAGGTCGTTCGCCCGCTCGGACTCGCCGATCGCCGCGAGCGCCGACACCAGCCAGAACGAGCAGATGAGGAACGTGCCCTCCTTGCCCGACATCCCGTCGTCGGTCTCGTCGGTGCGGTAGCGCAGCACGTACCCGTTCTCGGTCAGCTCGCTGCCGACCGCCTCGACCGTGGCCCGGATCCGCGGGTCCTCCGGCGGCAGGAACCCGAACAGCGGCGCGAGCAGCGTGGACGCGTCCAGCGCGTCGGTGTCGTAGTGCTGCCGCAGGGCGCCGTCGTCCCGCAGCCCGTGCTCCAGGATGTCGGCCCGGATCTCGTCGGCGGTCGCGCGCCACTGCTCCGCGTGCTCCCGGTCGTCCCGGATGCCCGCGAGCTGCGCCGCCCGGTCCATCGCGACCCAGCCCATGAGCTTGGAGGACACGTAGTGCTGCGGCTTGCCGCGCGCCTCCCAGATGCCCTGGTCCGGCTCCTTCCACGTGGCCATCGCCGCCGCGGCCTGCGACTCGACCAGCGGCCACAGGCGCCGGGGCACGTGCCGGCTGCGGACGGTGTGCAGCAGGATCGAGTCGAGCACCGCGCCGTAGACGTCGTTCTGCCGCTGGTCGAAGGCCGCGTTGCCGATCCGCACCGGGCGGGCGTGCTCGTAGCCGGTCAGCTCGTCCCGGGTGGACTCGGTGAGGTCCCGCCGCCCGTCGACGCCGTACATGATCTGCAGCCCGCCGTCCTCGGCCGGCTCCAGGTCGGCGACGAACTGCATGAACTCGTCCGCCTCCCAGTCCAGGTTGAGGTAGTGCAGCGCCTGCAGCGTGAACGTGGTGTCCCGGATCCAGGTGTAGCGGTAGTCCCAGTTCCGCTCGCCGCCGGGGGTCTCGGGCAGCGAGGTGGTGAGCGCGGCGACCGTGGCACCCGTCGGCATGTACGTCAGGCCCTTGATGGTCAGCGCGGAGCGCTCGATCGCGGGGCGCAGGTGGTGGTCGGGCACCCGGGCCCGGGCGAGCCAGTTCCGCCAGAAGTCCACCGTGGCCCGCACCCGGCCCTCCGCGTCGGCGTCGTCGGCGGGCACCGCGAGGCCGTCCGCCCAGGACACGACGCAGTACGCCGTCTCCCCCTCGGCGAGCACGTGCCGGGCGCGCGCGGACCCGCCCTCGATCCCGATCCGCATGTCGGTCGCGAGCCGGAACGTCTGCCCCGCGCCCGTCGCGTCGGCCGCGTGGCCGTCCTCGCCCACCGGGGTCCAGGTGGCCGGCGTGCGCCCGTAGTCGAACGCCGGCTCGCAGACCAGCTCGACCTCGATGCTGCCGCTCAGGCACTTCACGGTCCGGACCAGCAGGTGCTCGGCGTCGTCGTCGGCCGGCGGCCGGGTGTGCGGGGTGACGGCGTCGTGGCCGGTGCTCGGGCCCATCGTCAGCGCGTCGTGCACCAGCAGCCAGCCGCCCGGGGTGTGCCACGTCGTCGTCATGACGTTCGTGCCCGGGACGTACGCCCGGGACGTCGGGACGTTGATGCCGTACGGCCCGAACCGGAACGACCCCGCCCCCCGGTCCAGCAGGTTGCCGAACACGGCCGGCGAGTCGAACGACGGCAGGCAGAGCCAGTCGACGGAGCCGTCCGGCGCGATCAGCGCGCCGGTGTGGCAGTCGGACAGGAACGCGTAGTCGGCGATCGGCGGGAACGGGGACACGCTCATGGTTCGACACCTTCCTCGGGGAGCAGCCGGCGCTGCGCCAGCACGTACAGCAGGACGAAGCCGGGGGCGACGAGCAGCACGCCCAGGCCCACCGCCGCGACCAGGGCCACGAGGGTCCCGTCGGGGGCCGCGGCGTCCGCGACCGACAGCGCGCCGGGCAGCAGGTCGGGCCACTGCGCGACGCCCCAGGCGGCGATCACGCTCGTCACGGCGAGCACGGCCAGGACCCGGGCGCCGCGCGGCGCGTCCCGCACCAGCAGCACCAGGGCGCCGACCGCGCCGAGCGTCCCGGCGACCACGAGCGGGAGCGCCGTCGTGACGAGGCCCTCGAACACCGGGTGCGCGTCGCGGTCCACCACGACCAGCCCGACCGCGGCCACGACGCCCGCCACCACGGCGGCGCCGACCGCCCGGCGCCGGAAGTAGCCCACCATCGCGGGGTCGTCGCCGTGCCGGGCGTCGCGCACCAGGTAGACCGCCGCCAGGTAGGCCGCGAGCGCCACCGCCAGCACGCCGACCGCGACCGACACCGGGTTCAGCCAGCTGGTGACCGGGTCGCCCGCCCGGCCGCCCGCCGGCACCTCCCCCGCCGCGATGCCGCCGGCGACCGCGCCGAGGCAGAACGGCACCAGCACCGAGGACAGCGCGAACCCGCCGCCGAACACCCGGCGCACCCGCGGCCCGACGACGGCCTTGCGGAACGCGAAGCTCGCGCCGCGCAGCACGATGCCCACCGCCGCGATCGTCAGCGGCACGAACATGGTGAGCCAGATCGCCGCGTACGCCTCCGGGAACGCGGTCCACGTCACCACCAGGACGAAGATCAGCCACACGTGGTTGGCCTCCCACACCGGCCCGATCGACCGCTCGACCACCGCCCGGGGCGCGGCGCCCCGCTCGGCGCCGCCGGCGGTCAGGTCCCAGAAGCCCGCGCCGAAGTCCGCACCCCCGAACGCCGCGTAGGCGGCGAGGGCCAGCAGCAGCACGACGGCGACGGCGGTGCTCACCGGGGCCCCCGGGCGTCGTGGTCGGGCGCCGTGCCGCCCGCCGCGGGCTCCGGGGCGCGGGCGTCGTCGGGCACCCGGCCCACCCCGTCCGGCGTCGGGCCGTAGGGCGTGTCGTCGTCCCGGAACGCCGCCTGCCGCCGGAACCGCCGGCTCATCGCCCGCAGCACCAGCACCGTCGTGGTGCCGAGCACCAGGTACAGCAGCACGACGCCGAGGAAGGTCGCCCACACGCCCTCGTTGCCGGTGGCGGCGTCCTCGACCCGCATCACCTCGTAGACGATCCACGGCTGCCGGCCGACCTCGGTGACGATCCAGCCGGCCTCCATCGCCAGCACCGCGAGCACGCCGGAGGCGGACACCGCCGCGAGGAACAGCCGGCCCCGCGGTGCCCGGCGTCGCACGAGCCACACCACCCCGTACCAGACCGCGAGCAGCAGGAGCAGCGTGCCGATCCCGACCATCACGTCCCAGGCCAGGTGCACCGTGTTGACCTCGCGGGTGGTCGGCCGCTCGTCCGCGGGCACCGCGTCGAGGCCCTGCACCACCGTGTCCCGCCCGGTGCTCGGGTCGGACAGCCAGGACGCCA
>NZ_DASQCJ010000104.1:0-52942 GCF_035634735.1 Cellulomonas sp. | reverse complement strand
CTCCTCCACCGCCGAGGCGATGGTCAGCTGGTAGTCGTTGATGCTCGCGATGATGTGCGAGATCTCGCCGATCGCCCCCACCGCACCGCTGGTGTCGGCCTGGATCGCCTCGACCCGGCGCGCGATGTCCTCGGTCGCCTTGGCCGTCTCCTGGGCGAGCTCCTTGACCTCCCCGGCGACGACGGCGAAGCCCTTGCCGGCCTCGCCCGCGCGGGCCGCCTCGATCGTGGCGTTCAGCGCCAGCAGGTTCGTCTGCTCTGCGATCGAGGTGATCACCTTGACCACGTTCCCGATCTCCTGCGACGACGTCCCCAGGCGGGAGACCTGCTCGTTGGTGACCGCCGCCGCGTCCGTGGCCTGCCCGGCGACCTTGGCCGCCTGGGACGCGTTCTGCGCGATCTCCCGGATCGAGGCACCCATCTGCTCCGCGCCCGCCGCCACGGTCTGCACGTTGCGGGACACCTGCTCGGCCGCCGCCGCGACCACGCCCGCCTGCGCGCTGGTCTCGTCCGAGCCCGCGACCACCTGGGTCGACGCAGCCGACAGCTCCTCGGCCGCCGCGGCGACCGTCTGGGCCGTCTCGACGACGCCCGACACCACGCCGCGCAGGCTGCCCTGGGCGGTGGCGAGCGAGCGGGCCATGTCGCCGAGCTCGTCGGCGGTGCGCACGTCGGCGCGGACGGTGAGGTCGCCCTCGGCCATCGCCTCGAGCGCGTGCCGGACCTGGCCGGCGCCCTGCGCGAGCCGCCGCGACGCGACGAAGCCGATCGCCAGCACCAGCGCCAGGCCCACGACCAGCAGCACGACCACCGTGACGAGGGTGCGGGTCACCAGGGCCGACGCCTCGTCGGTGCTCGCGTCGGCGACCTCGGCCACCGACGCGTTCTCCAGCGCGATCGCGTCCGCCGCGACCGTCGTCTGCGGCAGGATCTGCGCGCGGTAGAACGCCGCGGCGCCGGCCACGTCGCCGTCGTCGGCCATCGGGAACAGCTCGTCCTGCGCCAGGCGGACCATCTCGTTCCAGCCCGAGTCGAAGTCGGACCACGCCTGCTCGTTCACCGCGAGGTCGTCGTACGCGGCCTGCTGCTCCTGGATCTTCGTCACGTACTCCGCCAGCTGGTCGCGCAGGTCGGCGCGCACGTCCGTCGAGGCCGCCGGGTACTCCACCATCCGCGCGCGGCCCGCCTGCAGCGCCCGCTGCAGGTCGCTGACCTGGCCGAGCTGGGCGACGTACGCGCCCTCCTTCGCGACCTCGTCGCGCAGCTGCACGAGGCTGGTCGCCGCGGCGACCACGACGAGCACGGCCACGAGGCCGGAGGCGGCGAGCAGGCCGAGCACCTTGCCGGCGATGGACAGCCGCAGCCCGCGGGAGCGGGACGGGGCGGTGGCGGTTCGGGACATGGACGCTCCAGGCGCGTGCGGGGCGACGCGACCCGCGCGGCTGCGCGCGGGCCGGGCGCGTCGCCGGGTCGCCCACCCCATCGGCAGGCCGCTGACCTGCATGACCATCGTCCCGGGTGAAGTGAAGCGCTTGCCCCCGGCGCGACGCGGACGGGCCCGCGCCCTCCCCTCGTGGGGGACGGCGCGGGCCCGTCGGGTGCGCGGGGTCAGGCCGCGGTGGCCTGGTCCACGTCCAGGACCAGCAGCAGCCGGCCGTCCAGCTTGTGCGCGCCGAGGATCAGCGGGCGCAGCGCGGCGTCGAGCGTCTCCGGCGGGGCCTCGAACGTCTCGGGGCCGACCTCCATGACGTCGCCGATCTCGTCGACCAGCAGACTGACGGGCTCCCCCGCCACCTGGACGACGACCATCATCGGCTCCGCGTCCTCGCCGAGCGGCTCCAGGCCGAGGCGGGGCCGCAGGTCGACCGTGAGGACGACCTGCCCGCGCAGGTTCACCAGGCCGGCGACGGCCGGCGGGGACAGCGGCACGCGGGTGCGGACGTGCGAGCGCAGCGCCTCCTGCACCCGGGTGACGTCGACCCCGTACAGGCTGCCGCCGAGGCTGAACGTGACGTACTGGCTCATCGGGTGGCTCCCACCAGCTCGGACCCGCCGACCTGCGTCGGGAGGTCGTCGTACGTGGAGCGGTGCTCGGGCCGCTCGTCGTAGAACGCCGCGTCCGCGGCGAGGATCGCGCGGCGCACGTCGAGCAGCTCCGTGACCTTGTCCCCGAGCACCGTGGAGCCGACCAGGCCGGCGTCCTCGATGTCGGAGTGCCGGGCCGAGTCGTCGTCGACGATGTCCACGATCTCCTTGACCACCAGGCCGACGCTGCGGCCCGCGCGGCTGTAGACCACCAGCAGCAGCTCGGACGACTCCTCCGAGCCGTACGCGCCGAGGATCCGGTCGAGGCGGGCCAGCGGCAGGATCGTCCCGCGGTACTGGACGACCTCCCGGCCGCCGACGTACTCGACCTGGTCGGCCTGCACGTGCTCCAGGCGGGCGACCGACGCGAGCGGCATCGCGACCTGGCGGCCGCCGCCGATCCCGACGACCAGGACCTGCTGGGTGTCGCGGATCGCGTTGGCCGCGGCCTTGTCGTGCGCGTCCCGGGCGGCGACGTCGAGCTCGCCGGCCAGGGCGCGGCGGGCGATGGCCTGCACGTCCAGGATCAGCGCGACGTGGCCGTCGCCCAGGACGGTCGCGCCGGAGTACGCGCCGATCGCCTTCAGGCGGGCGGACAGCGGCTTGACCACGATCTCCTCGGTGTTCAGCACCCGGTCGACCAGCAGGCCGAACCGCTGCTGGTCCGACTGGACCACGGCGATGACCGCGTTCTCCGGGCGCTCGCCGCCGACCTCGAGGACCTCCGAGAGCGACACGAGCGGCAGCAGCTCCCCGCGCAGCCGGTACACGGCCGCCTCGTGGATGTGCTCGATGCCGGACTCCGAGCGCTGCGAGTCGAGCGCCACGAGCTCCAGCAGGTTGACCTGCGGGATCGCGTACAGGTCGCCGCTGCACTCCACCGTCAGCGCCGGCATGATCGCCAGCGTCAGCGGGATGCGCAGCCGCCACGTGGTGCCGCGGCCCACGACCGAGTCGACCTCGACGGCGCCGCCGATGGCCTCGATCTTCGTGCGGACGACGTCCATGCCGACGCCGCGGCCGGACACGTTCGAGACGACCTCGGCCGTCGAGAAGCCCGGCAGGAACAGCAGCTGGAGCAGGTCGGCCTGGCCCATCGACGCGACCTGGTCGGCCGTGCGCAGGCCCTTCTGGACCGCCTTGGCGCCGATCTTCTCCGGGTCGATGCCCCGGCCGTCGTCGGCGACCTCCACGACCACCTGGCCGGACGCGTGGTACGCGCGCAGCCCCAGGACGCCCTTGGGCGCCTTGCCGGCGGCGACGCGGTCCGCCGACGCCTCGATGCCGTGGTCGACCGCGTTGCGCACCAGGTGCGTCAGCGGGTCCTTCACGGCCTCCAGCAGGCTGCGGTCGAGCTCGGTGTCGCCGCCGGACAGCTCCAGCTGCACCTCGCGGTGGCACGCGGCCGCGACGTCGCGCACCATGCGCGGCATCTTCGACCACAGGTGCTCGATCGGCTGCATGCGGGTCTTCATGACCCCCTCCTGCAGCTCGCCGGCGATCAGGTTCAGGCGCTGCGCGGAGCGGGCGAGGTCGACGTCGTCGGTCCCCGTCGCGAGCCGGCTGATCTGGTTGCGGGCCAGGACCAGCTCGCCGACCTGGCGCATGAGGGCGTCGAGCAGGTCGACGTCCACGCGGATCGACGCGTCCGCGGCGCCGCCTCGCAGGGAGCCGAGCTCCTCGGTGGGGGCGGCGGTCGCGGCGGGGGCCGGGGCGGGCGCGGGGGCCGGGGCCGGGGCGGGCGCGGGTGCCGGGGCGGGCGCGGCCGCGGCGGCGGCCGGCGCGGGGGCCACGGCCTCGACGGCGGGGGCCGGCGCGGGCGCCGGGACCACGGCCGGGGCCGCCGGCGCGGCGGCCACGGGGGCGGCCGGGGCGGGCGCGGGCTCGGGCTCGGCGGCGGCGGGCGGGGCGGCGGGCGCGGCTGCCTCGGCGGCCGGCTCGGCGCCGGGCTCGATCGCCTGGATCGCCTCGATCGCGGCGATGACCGCGTCGATCTCGACCCCGCCCTCGCCGCCCTCGACCTCGATCGCGCGCAGGATCTCGCGGATCGTGTCCACCAGCCGCAGCAGCACGTCGGTGGTCGCCTGGTCCATCGACCGGCGGCCGTCGCGCAGCTCGACCAGCAGGTTCTCCCCCGCGTGGGCCACGCGCTCCAGGCGCGAGAACGCGAGGAACCCGCTGGTCCCCTTGATCGTGTGGATCGTCCGGAACACGCTCGCGATGAGCGAGCGCGACCCCGGTTCGCTCTCCAGGGCCACCAGGTCCTGGTCGAGCTGGTCGAGGTTCTCGTGGCTCTCCACGAGGAACTCGCGGACGATCTCGTCCATGTCCTCCACTGCTGCCTCCTACCGGGTGCGGACCCGTCTGACGTGAGGATCGGCGGGTCCGGGGGCCGCGTGAGGCTTTTGGCGGGCGACGGGGCCCGCACGCCGGGTGAAGGCGCGGGAGTCACCCGTCCGGGTGGCCGCGGGGCGCGCGCCCTCCCCCGCCGTCGAGGCACGGGCTGGCCGGGAGTGGAGCGTTCCGCCGGACACGCGCCGGCGTGCCGGGCAGGACGCTCCACCCCGTTCCGCTCGACGCGCCCCGGCGACCCGGGGCGGGCAGGAGTGGAGCGTTCCGCCGGACACGCGCCGGCGTGTCGGGCAGGACGCTCCACCCCGGGGGGCGCGCGGGCGAAGCCGGGGGCGGGCCGCGACCTGCCGAGCCGGGTGGGGTCGCCCGGGAGCGCGCCGCGGCGCGCCGGCCGTCAGCGGCGGGGGCGGTCCTCGTCGGCGCCCGGGTCGGCCGCCGGCGCCGGGGCGGGCTGGCCCGCGACCAGGCCGCGCAGCGACTCGACGGCGTCGTCGCCGGCGTCGGTCGCCGCGTCGGTGGCGGCGAGGTTGGCCGCGGTGACGGCCTCCAGGACCTCGGCGCGGTGCACGGCGACGGAGCGCGGCGCGTCGATGCCGAGCCGGACGCCGTCGCTCCGCACCTCGATCACGGTCACGACGATGTCGTCCCCGATCACGAGACGCTCGCCCACGCGCCTGCTCAGCACCAGCATGGCGCCGACCCTACCTTCCGCGCGCAAGCGGCCGGTGCACCGCCCACGCCCGCGGGGCCTCCGGGCGGGTGGATGCACCGCCCGCCACCGACGGTGGAACGTGGTGACGGACACGCCGTCGGCGTGTCCGTCACGACGTTCCACTGTCGGACGGGCCACCCCCGGGAGCCGGCCACCGGGGTCAGCCCCAGACGGTGCCCTCGGGGAGGTGCTCGCCCAGGGCCGCGGCCCACGCGACGCGCGAGGCCGGCACGCCGTCGATCCACGCCACCGGGACGCCGAGGCCCAGGACGGTGCCGGGCTCGCTGGTGTCGAACAGCCCGCCCACGGCGAGCGCGTCCAGCGGCCGGCGCGCACCGACCCCCGCGATCCACCGGGCGCAGTCCCGGGTCTTGCTGCGCGCGTCCACGACGCCCCAGGCCTGGTCGGGGGCGAGGGCGGCCAGCAGCTCGGCGGCCGCGTCCTCCCGCGCGCGGCCCGGGCGGACGCCCAGCGCCACGACCGTCACGCCGTCGCCGCCGGACAGCTCGGCGCGCCACCGGGCCGCGGCCGCCGCGGTGGTCAGCCGGCGCGCGGCGACCCCCGCCCCGGCGCCCGCCGCACCCGGGCCCGCCTCGGCGTCGCCCGCCAGCACGACCGGGCCCGAGCCCCCGCGCAGCGCCAGCAGCTCCGCGACCCGCGCGGCGTCCTCGGGCGGGCCGGCCACGACCAGCACCGTCCCCGGGTCCCGCGGGACCGGCGGCGCCGCGGGCACGGCGGCCAGCAGCCGCGCGAGCTCGACCGGCCCGTCCCCGACCGCCGCGAGCAGCGCCGCGGGCACGCCGAGCTCGGCCAGCGCGTCGCGCGGCACCCCGCCCGACGCGGCGCCGGCGGCCGGCAGCACGCGCTCGACGGCCGGCGCGGGCGCGGGCGCGGGCAGCACCGGCGGGGCGGCGGGCTCGAACGTCCGCCCGGCGGCGTCCGCCCGGCCCGCGGCGCGGGGGGCGGGGACGGCGGCGTCGGCGGCCGGCGGGACCTCCAGGTGGTGGTCCGGCGCCACCGCGCCCGTCATCGCCCGCATCTGCTCCAGCACGGAGGCGAACGCCTCCTCGCCCGTCGACACCCGCGGGGGCGCCTCGGGCACCGCGCCCGCGCGCGCCGGCGCGAGCACGTCGGGCCCGGGCGGCCCGAAGCCGTCCAGCCCGGCGTCCGCCGCGTCGGCGGCCGCGAGCAGCGCGTCGATCCCGCCGGCGCCGGCCCCCGCGGCCGCCACCGACACGCCGCGGCGCCGCAGCAGCCCGGTCGTGGGCGCGGCCGGCGCGTCCGGCACGTCGATGGTCAGCTCGTACCGCTCGCGCGCGAAGAACCCGGCGAGCCCGCCGGTGCGCACCCGCTCGGCCCGCACGATCCGCGCGGTCGGCCCGAACTCGGCGCGCACGTGCACCATGAGCTCGGCCAGGTCGGCGCCCTCAAGCAGCAATCGCGTGGGCACCGCTCACCACCCCGACGGTCTCGATCCGGACGCCGCCGCCGGTGACCTCGGCGTAGGACAGCACGGGCAGCCGGTCGAGCGCCAGGATGACGACCTTGCGCAGCGCGGGCCGCAGGGCCGGGGCGCACACCAGCACGACGGACCGGCCGGTGGCCTCGGCGTCGGCGACCTGCGCGCGCAGCCGCTCGAGCATCGCCTCCAGGCGGGTGGGGTCGGTGACGATCTGGGTGCCCTGCTCGGACGGGCGCAGCGCCTCGACCAGCGACTGCTCGAACACGGGGTCGAGCGTGAGCACCCGCAGCGCGCCGTCCTGCACGTACTGCGCCGACAGCGCCGGGCCGAGCGCGCCGCGGGCGGCCTCGACCAGGCCCTCGGGGTCGGTGCTGACCTTCGCGCGCAGCGTGAGCGCCTCGTAGATCCGGCCCAGGTCGCGGATCGGCACCTCCTCGGCGAGCAGGCCCTGCAGCACCCGCTGCACCTCGCCGAGCGTGAGCAGCCCGGGCACGAGCTCCTCGACCACGGACGGGTTGACCTGCTTGACGCCCTCCGTGAGCACGCGGACGTCCTCGCGGCCGAGCAGCCGCGGCGCGTTCCGCGTGATGATCGAGCCGAGGTGCGTGATCAGCACGGACACCCGGTCGACGACGGTGGCGCCGGCCATCTCGGCGGCGTGCCGGAGCTCGGCGGCGACCCACTTGCCCGGCAGGCCGAACACCGGCTCGACGGTGGACTGCCCGGGCAGCGCGGCCAGGTCGTCGCCGAGCGCCAGGATGCGCCCCGGCGGCACCTCGCCGCGGCCGACCTCGACGCCCGCGATCCGCACCACGTAGGTGGACCGGGGCAGGTCGACGGAGTCGCGGGTGCGGACCGGCGGCACCACGATGCCGAGCTCCATCGCGATCTTGCGGCGCAGGCCGCGCACGCGGTGCAGCAGGTCCTGGTCCGGGCCGTTGCCGACCATGTCGACCAGGTCGGGCGCCAGCAGGATCTCCAGGGTGTGCACCCGCATCTGCTCGATGAGCGCCTCGGGGGTGTCGTTGCTGGTGGGCGCGACGGTGGCGCTGGACGCGGCGGCGAGCTCGGCGGCGGCGGCCTCCCTGGCCTGCGACGCCTTGATCCGCTGCGCGACGATCAGCAGCGAGGCGCCGACCAGCACGAACGGCAGCTTCGGCATGCCCGGGAGCAGGGCCAGGGCGAGCGCGCCGCAGCCGGCGATCAGCAGGGCCGTGCGCGACTGGGAGAGCTGCTTGGACGCCGCGGTGCCCATGTCGCCCTCGGCCGTGGCCCGGGTGACGACGATGCCGGTGGACACCGAGAGCAGCAGCGCGGGGATCTGGGTGACCAGGCCGTCGCCGATGGTCAGCAGGCTGAACCGCTCGAGCGACTCGGTGACCGACAGGCCCATCTGCACCATGCCGATGACGAACCCGCCGATGAGGTTGATCAGCGTGATGATGATGCCGGCGATGGCGTCGCCCTTGACGAACTTCGAGCCACCGTCCATCGCGCCGTAGAAGTCGGCCTCCGCGGTGACCTCGGCCCGGCGCTTGCGCGCGGTGTCCTCGTCGATCAGGCCGGAGTTCAGGTCGGCGTCGATGGCCATCTGCTTGCCGGGCATCGCGTCGAGGGTGAACCGCGCGCCGACCTCGGCCACGCGGCCCGCGCCGTTCGTGATGACGACGAACTGGATGACGACCAGGATCAGGAAGATCACCAGGCCGATGACCAGCGACCCGCCGACCACGAAGTGCCCGAACGCGTCGATCACGGCCCCGGCGTACCCGTCGCGCAGCACCAGCCGGGTGGACGCGACGTTCAGCCCGAGCCGGAACAGGGTGAACACCAGGATCAGCGACGGGAACACGCTGAAGTCCAGCGGCTTCTGGACGTACATGCTGGTGAGCAGGATGACGAGCGCGGCCGTGATGTTCACGGCGATCAGCACGTCGAGCAGCGCCGCGGGCAGCGGCACCACCAGGAGCAGCACGATGCCCACGACGCCCACCGGGACGGCGAGCTGGGAGATCTGCCGGTTCTTCATCGGAGGTCCTCGTCAGTCGTGTGCGGTACTGCTCTGGTCATCGGCAGGCGCGGCGCGTTCATGCGACCTTCTCCTGCCGGGCTCGCCGCCGGGCGGCGGCCACGGTGGTCGGTGCGTCGTCCGGGGCGACCGAACCGCCCGGCATCGTGTGCTTCCCCATCGCCGCGCCGCGGCGCTTGAGCTGCATGACGAAGGCGAGCACCCGGGCGACGGCGGTGAACAGGTAGGCGGGGATCTCCTGGTCCACGGCGCACGCGGCGTGCAGCGACCGGGCCAGCGGGATGTCCTCGACCATCGGGACGCGGTGCTCGGCCGCCTGCTCGCGGATCTTGGCGGCGACGGCCCCCGCACCCTTGGCGACCAGCCGCGGGGCGCCGGTGCCCGCGACGTACTTCAGCGCGACGGCGACGTGCGTCGGGTTCACGATCACCACGTCCGCGTCGGCGACCGCGGCCATCATCCGGTTGCGGCTCATCGCCATCTGCTTGGACCGGATGTGGCCCTTGACGAGCGGGTCGCCCTCGGTGCGCTTGTTCTCCTCCTTGATCTCCTGCTTCGACATGCGCGTCTGCTTGCGGTTGCGGCGCATGACGACGAGCAGGTCGATCGCGGCGAGCAGCACGCCCGCCCCGATGCCCCAGATGATCAGCTGCTTCACGCCGCCGGCGGCGACGCCGAGCATGTGCTCCAGCGGGATGCGGCCGGTGCCCATGAGCTGCGGCACCAGGGCCTGCACGGCGGCGTAGAGGACGACCCCGACCACGGCGGTCTTGAGCAGCGTCTTGGCGCCCTCCCACCAGGCGTTCGCGCCGAACAGCCGCTTGACCCCGGACACCGGGTTGAACTGCTTCACGTTCGGCTTGAACTTCTTGACGTGCACGCCGCCCTGGGCGACGGCCACCGCGATGACCACGAACGCCACGACGGCCATCAGCGGGCCGAGCGTCGCGACGATCGACCACAGCCCGTCGCCGAGCAGGTCGACGACCGTGCCGGCGTCCGGCGCGGCGATCGCCTCCCGGACGGCGGCGAGCTGGTCGCGGGCGGCGTCGGCGGCGCGGGACGCGGTGCTCGGCAGCATGACGGCGGCGGCGGCCAGGCCGATCCACGCGGTGAGGTCCTGGGACCGGGAGAGCTTCCCGTCCTTGTGGACCTCCTTCATCCGCTGGGCTGTGGCCTTCTCGGTCTTCTCCCCGCCGTCCCCTCCCCCGGCCATCAGGCGACCCCGAGGACGGCCTCGACGGCGCGGCGCGCGAGGTCGTTCACGACGCCCGGCAGCGCCAGGTACGCGAAGCCGGCGAACGTCACGCTCATCAAGATCTTCAGCGGGAAGCCCATGGCGAACGCGTTCAGCGCCGGGGACACCCGGGTCAGCAGGCCGAGGCCCACGTCGGTGAGGAACAGCACGACCAGCAGCGGGCCGCCGATCTGCAGCGCCGCGAGGAACATGTCGGACAGGCCGGTGGTGACCGTCTGGGCCAGGGCCGCGAGGTCCAGCCCGGTGCCGGGCGGCACGGCGTCGAACGACCGGGCGAGCCCGCCGATCAGCAGCTGGTAGGCGCCCGACACGAACAGCAGCACCAGGCAGGTCATGTTGTAGAGCCGGGCGAACTGCGCGCCGGACGTCATGTTCTGCGGGTCGAACGCCTGCGAGAGCTGGAAGCCGCCGAACAGGTCGATCAGGTTGCCCGCGGCCTGCACGGCCGAGAACACCAGCGACACGAGGAAGCCCAGCGCGGCGCCGACGACGGCCTCCAGCACCAGGTCCCCGACGAACTCGCCCGTGGACTCCGTCGCGACCAGGTCGAGGCGGGGCAGCACGGCGATCGCCAGCCCGACCGACAGCATCGCCTTCACGGCGCCCGGGATCCCGCGGTGCGCGAACGGCGGCGCGATCATCAGGAACGCGGCGAACCGGACGCCCGCGAGCATCGCGGTCTGCACGGCGGCCAGGGAGAGGGTCACGTCCATCGCGCGCCTCAGCCCCCGAGCAGCGCCGGGATGCGCTCGAACAGCTGGTGCGTGAACGTCACCAGCTCCGCGATCATCCAGTGCCCGCAGACCAGCAGCGCCACGGCGGCGGCGATGGCCTTCGGCACGAAGGACAGCGTCACCTCCTGGATCTGGGTGACGGACTGCACCAGGGAGACGGAGAACCCGACGACCAGGGCGGTGATGAGCACCGGCGCGGACAGCTTCGCGGCGATGATGAGGGCGTCCAGCCCGATGTCGAGGACGGCCGAGGTGTCCATCAGCCACCCCCGCCCGACGCGGCGCCGACCAGGGCGGTGACGATCAGGCCCCACCCGTCGACCAGCACGAACAGCAGCAGCTTGAACGGCAGGGAGACCATGACGGGCGGCAGCATCATCATGCCCATGCTCATCAGGACCGAGGACACGACCAGGTCGATGACGAGGAACGGGATGAAGATGACGAACCCGATGATGAACGCCGACCGCAGCTCCGAGAGCATGAACGCGGGGATGAGCGTGAGCATCGGGACCGAGGCCGGGTCCTCCGGGTTCGGCTGGTCCGCCGCCCGGGTGATCAGCGCCAGGTCGGCCTCGCGGGTGTGCCCGAGCATGTACTCGCGCAGCGGGACCGAGCCGGCGTCCAGCGCCGTGGTGAAGTCCATGCTGCCGTCGAGGTAGGGCTGCACCGCGTCGGTGTTCACCTCGGACAGCACCGGGGCCATCACGAACAGGCTGAGGAACAGCGCGAGGCCGGCGATCACCTGGTTGGGCGGCACGGTCGTGAGGCCGAGCGCGTTCCGGGTGAGGGACAGCACCACGAAGATCTTGGTGAAGCCGGTCATCATCAGCAGCAGCGACGGCGCCACCGACAGCAGCGTGATGCCGATGAGCACCACGATCGAGCTGCTGGGGGTGCCGTTCACGCCGTTGATCGCGACGGACACCTCGCCGGCGGCGGGGTCGGCGGGACCGGTCGGGGCGGCGGGGCCCTCGGGCGGGACCGGGGCGGCGTGCGCCATCCCGGAGCCGAGCACGACCAGCGCGACGGCCAGGGCCAGGACGGCCAGCACGACGAGCGGCCAGCGGCGGCGGTCCGCGCGGTCGGCGGCCGCGAGGGCCTCGGCGCGGGCGCCGGACAGGACGAGGTCCACGTCGGCGGTCTCGGGGGCGGGGCGGGCGGGGCGGGCGGCGGCGCCGGCGGGGCGCGCGGCCAGGTCGGCGGTCACCGGCGCACCGTCCGCTCCCGCAGCACCGCGACGGCCTGCTTCCAGGTGGACGGCGCCAGCACGGAGCCGTGCAGCGCGCCGTGCGCGGCGGCGGCCGGGGCCTCACCCGCGGCCGGCGCGGTGAGGCGCTCGATGCGGGCGGCGTCCACGTCCGCGACCTCCAGGCCCACCAGGCCCGGCACCGGGGCCGCGGCGGCCTCGGCGAGGGCGTCCTCGAACGCGGGCGCCGGCGCGGCGGGGGCGACCGCCGGCTCGGCGGCCCGGGTCCGCCGCGGCGTCGGCAGCACGGCGGCGGCCAGCGCGCCGAGCGTGAGCGGAACGGCCGCGGGCGCGGCGGCGGCCTCCTCCTCGGGGGCCTCCTCCTCGGCGACCGCGTCGAGCTCGGTCAGCATCGTGACGTTCTGCTCGCCGTAGCCGAGCAGCAGCCGGCGGTCGCCGACCGCGACCACCACGACGCCGGCGTGGCGGCCGAGCGCCTGGCGCCCGACGACCTCGACGGCCGGGCCCGCGGGCCGGCGACGGCCCTTGCCCCACCCGGCGCGGCGCGCGAGGACCCAGATCAGGCCGATCACGCACGCGAGCGCCAGGAGGACGCGCAGGCCCAGGACGAGGGTGTCCATCAGATGGTGCCGTCCTCGCGCGCGATCTCGGTGATGCGGATGCCGAACTCCTCGTCGATCACGACGACCTCGCCGCGGGCGATGAGCCGGCCGTTGACCATGACGTCGGCGGGGCTGCCGGCGGCGCGGTCGAGCTCCAGGACGGCGCCCGGGGTCAGCTCGAGGACCTGGCGGACCGGCAGCTTGGTGCGGCCGAGCTCGGCGGTCAGCGTCATCTCGACGTCGTAGAGCACGTTGAGGCTGGCGCGCTGGGTCGGGACGCCGGGGGCCTTGGCGCTCGGCTCGGTGCGCAGCCGCAGGCCGAACCAGGCCTGGACGCCGTCCTCGGTGCCGAGGGCGACCAGGTGCGCGTCGGCGGGCAGCGCGGTGCCGACCGGCTCGGTCCGGGCGGTCTCGAGCACGCCGGCGCCGAGCTCGGCGACCGCGGCCTCGAGGGCCGGGCGCAGCGCGGCGGCGAGGTCGAGCGGGCTGCCGTCGGGGGCGCCGGCGGCGAGCGCGTCGCGCACGGCCTCGTCGGCGACCAGCACCACGTCGGCGCTGTTCGGGCCGACGAACGAGGCGACGACGGCGAGCGCGTCGGCGTCCGGGCGCGCACCGGCGGGGGCAGGGGCCGGCACCAGCGGGGCGGCGGCCGGCAGCAGGCGCGCGGCGGCGGTGGCGGCGGCGAGGGCGACCGCGGCGTCCGTGGTCTCGGCGGTGGGGACGGCGTTCATCAGGGCTTCTCCTCGACGGTGACGACCATGCAGGCGAGGCGGGAACCGTTGTTCCCCGCGGCGGCTCGCGCGAGCACGACCCCGTCCACCACCACGTCGAGCGGCTGGGACGACGGGTGGGACAGGGGGACGACGTCGCCGACGGCCAGGCCGACGACGTCGCGGGGGCGGACGACGACCGGCGCGAACCGGACGGCGACCTCGACGGGCACGTCCTCGACGGCGGCCTCCAGGTCGAGCACCGCGAGCTCGTGGGCCCGCTGGTCCTCGACGGAGCGGCTGCCGGCGCCGTCGGCCTGGCGGACGGCCGCCAGCAGCACCTCGGCGGGGAACATCACGGTGGCGACGTCCTCGCGCTCGCCGACCCGCATGAGGAACGTGGCGACCAGCACCGCGTCGGAGGCCGGGACGGCCTGCACGAACTGCGGGTTGTACTGGACGGAGCGCAGCGTGACGTCGAGCGGCGTCAGCGAGGAGAACGCGTAGCCGAGGTCGCCCAGCGCGGCGCCCATGACGCCGCGCAGCAGGGTGAGCTCGATCTCGGTGAGCTCGCGGTCCTCGCGGGCGTCGCCCGAGCCGGGGCCGCCGAGCATGTAGTCGATCCAGACCATCGTGGCGCTGACCGGGACCTGCACGACGGCGGTCTGCCGGGTCTGCTCGATGGTGCACAGCATCATCGCCGTGGTGCCGGGCAGGCCGCGCACGTACTCGTCGTACGTCTGCAGGCTCAGCCCGTCGAGCGTCACCTGGGCCATCGCGCGGAGGCGGGCGGTGAGCTGGTTCCCCCACTGGCGGGCGAACGTCTCGAACGCCATCTCGAGCACGCGGGCGTGCTCGCGCGCCATCGTCATGGGGCGGCGGAAGTCGTAGGGCTCGGGCACGTGCGTGCGCCGCCTGGAGCGCGCGGGGGCCTGACCCGTGGTGTGGACCGTCACGCCCACCCTGATCGGCGCGCGACCGGGTGATGTGAGGGGTCGCGGCCGGACTTTCTCCGCCCTCGGCCCGTCGTGGGCCGGCGTGCTGCGGAGCGATGTGGCGCCCTCCGTGGCGCCGTGGTTCACCGGATCGGGTGACGCCCCTGGTCAGGGGCGCGGGACGTCCGGCCGGACGGGAAGCGCGTCGCCGCGCGCCGTCACTGGGTGACGTAGTTCGTCAGGAAGACGTCGTAGACCTCCCCGTGGTAGAGCTCGTCGAGCTGGGTCTTGAACTCGGCCTTGAGCGCCTCCCGCTGGGCGGGGTCGCTGACCTCGGACACGCTCCGGCCGGAGAACAGGGCGATCGCCGCGTCCACGGCGGGGCCGGTCTCCGGGTCGCCGTGGCCGGCGGCCTCGACGGTGAACTGCAGCTCGAAGCCGAGCCGCAGGTAGTGGCCGTCGGCCAGGTTCAGGCTCACGGGCTCGACCGCGACGACCGCGCCCGGCTCGGGCTCGGGCTCCGCCGCCGGCTCGCCGCTGCCGCGGCCCAGCAGCAGGTACGCCGCCGCCCCGGCCGCCACCAGGACGACCGCCCCGATGATGAGGAGCAGCTTCTTCTTGCCGCCCTTCTTCTTCTCCGGCTCCGCGGCGGGCGCCGGAGCCGGTGTGCTCCCGCCGCCGATCTTCTGGCCACCGCCGATCTTCTGACCGCCGCCGACCACACGCTGCTCGATGGGCATCGCCCCTACCCTCCCGTCGTGCTTCCGGCTGCCACTGCGGGCAGCAGGGCGCGCACCGCCTCGGGTGCCGCGCTGAGAATGACCATGTCGACCCGCCGGTTGGCGGTCATCGCGTCCTCACCCGTCCCCTGGACCAGGGGCCGGGTGTCGCCGTAGCCCACCGCCTGGATGCGGGTGCCCGGCATGCCGTCGCGCTCCACCAGGTAGCGCAGCACCTGGGTCGCGCGGTCGGACGAGAGCTCCCAGTTGGTCGCGTACCGCCCCGAGATCGGGATGGTGTTCGCGTGGCCCTCGACCGAGATCTGCTCCTGGAGGCCCACGAGCGTGGGCGCCGCCAGGTCGAGCACCTGCCCCGCGGTCGCGGTCAGCGTCGCCGACCCCTGCGCGAAGAAGACGTCGTCCGCGACCAGCCCGAGCACCAGCCCGCGCTCGTCCACCCGGAACCGGACCTGGTCCTGCAGACCCTGGCCGGTGAGCGCGGCGAGGATGTGCTCGCGCACCTCCTCGAGGTGCGCCGCCTCGGCCTGCGCCGCGGCGAGCACGCTCGCGTCCACCTGCGTCGGGTCCGCGGAGGTCTGCGGGGACGGGTCGGACGCCTGCAGGCCGAGGCCCTCGTCGGCGTCCACGATCCCGGAGGTGCCGGCGTCCGGCTGGTCCTCGGTGATCGCGAGCCCGTCCAGGGCGCCGTCCGTGCCGTCGAGGATCGACTGGTTCACGGACCCGTCGCCGAACCCGGCCGCGAGCGACGCCTTGAGGGCGACGTACTTCTCCTGGTCGACCTGGCTGATGGCGAACAGGACGATGAACAGCGCCATGAGCACGGTGATCATGTCCGAGTAGGACACGAGCCAGCGCTCGTGGTTGACGTGCTCCTCCTCGTGCCCCCCGCCGCGGCGGCCGCGGCCGCCGTGACCGGAGCTCACGCGGCTTCCTTGGCCGCGGGCTCGTCGGGCAGCAGGCTGCGCAGCCGCTCGCCGACCAGGCGCGGGTTGGCGCCGGCCTGGACGGCCAGCAGGCCCTCCAGCGTCACCTCCATCTGCGCGCACTCCAGGTCGGAGAACCGCTTGATGCGGGTGCCGATCGGCAGCCACACCACGTTGGCGGAGAGGATGCCCCAGAGGGTGGCGACGAACGCCGCGGCGATCGAGTGGCCGAGCGAGGCCGGGTCGGACAGGTTCTCCAGGACGTGCACGAGCGAGATGACCGTGCCGATGATGCCGACGGTCGGCGCGTAGCCGCCCATGTCCTGGAAGTACTTCGACCAGACCTTCTCCTTGGTCCGCTTGGTCGCGATCTTGTCCTCGAGGATCATCCGCAGGTCGTCGGGGTCCGTGCCGTCGATCGCGGCCTGCAGGCCGCCGCGCAGGAACGGGTCGTCGATGTCCTTGGCCGCGTCCTCGAGCGCCAGCAGGCCCTCGCGCCGGGCGCGGTCCGCCAGGTCGACGAGGGTGTCGACGGTCTTGGTCGGGTCGGGCACCTTGTTCAGGAACGCCCGGGGCACGGCCTTGTAGGACTCGATGACGTCCTTGATCGTGTGGCCGGCGATGCCGACGCCGATCGTGCCGACCCACACCAGCAGCAGCGGCGCGGGCAGGAAGATGGACATCGGGTCGGCGCCCTCCATGAGGAGGGCCCCGAAGATCGCACCGAAGGCGACGACCAGCCCGATGAAGCCGGCGGGATCCATCAGCGGCTCCTCGGTCGGAGGGGAACGGGGTCGGCGAGGGGCGCGTCGCCGTCGTCCTCGGCGGGGCCCGGCGCGCCGCCTGCGGCGGTGTCGCGGACCAGCTCGACCGTGGGCGTCGGCGCGGCCTGGATCTCCTGGGCGCGGGCCAGGAGCTGCGCGCGGTGCTCGTTGACCCGCGCGATGACCTCGGCCATCGACTCGCGGACGATGTACTTCGTCCCGTCGATGAGGGTCAGGATGGTGTCGGGCGCGCTGTCGACGCGCTGGAGCAGGTCGGGGTTGACCCCGAACTGGGCCCCGTTGAGGCGCGTCACGATGATCACAGCGGTGTCCCGTCCCTGGTGGTGCGTGTGCGGCGTGGCGCCGCCGCGGCCCGTCCGTGTGCCGCTCCCCCTGCCCATCGGACGCGGGGCCCGGTCGCTGAGGGGTTTGCGGCGGTCGGAGAGTGGTTTCCGCCCTGCCGCGCAGAGCGATGGCGTCGTACGATGTAGGTACGTACCTACAAGGGGGTCGAGATGGCCGAGACCGCGATGACGTCCCGCGAGTTCAACCACGACGTGTCGGCGGCGAAACGGGCGGCGGCCGACGGTCCGGTGGTGATCACCGACCGCGGACGCCCGTCCCACGTGCTGCTGACGGTGGAGGCCTGGCGCGCCCTCACGGGTGCACGGACCGGGCTCTCCGAGGCGTTGCGCATGCGGCCCGACGCCGAGGACATCGAGTTCGACCCGCCGCGCGTCCCACTGGCCGACCGCGAGGTCGACCTGTGACGTTCCTCCTCGACACGAACGTCGTCTCCGAGCTCCGCAAGCGTTCGGCCGACCCCGGCGTGGTCGCGTGGGTCGACGCGCGACCCACGGCGGATCTGTTCGTCTCGGCCATGACGCTGTACGAGCTGGAGCGGGGCATCCTCGGTCGCGAGCGCAAGGACCCGGTCCAGGGAGCGCTGCTCCGCGCGTGGTTCACCGGGCAGGTGCTGCCGCAGTTCGACGGCCGCGTGCTGGCCGTCGACGGCGACGTGGCCCGTCGCGCCGCTGCCCTCTCGGTGCCCGACGCCCGCCCGTTCTCGGACGGGCTCATCGCGGCCACCGCGCTGGTGCACGCCAAGACGGTCGTCACCCGCAACGTGCAGGACTTCGTCGGCACCGGCGTCGCCGTCGTCGACCCGTGGCACGCCTGACGCCCGCCGCCCCCGCCCGGTCGAGGGCGGGGGCGGCGGTGCGCGTCAGCGCTTGAGGTTGACGAGCTCCTGGAGCACCTCGTCCGAGGTGGTGATGACGCGGGAGTTCGCCTGGAAGCCGCGCTGCGCGATGATCAGCTGCGTGAACTCCGTGGACAGGTCCACGTTGCTCATCTCGAGCGTGCCGGACGACATGGTGCCGCGGCCGCCGGTGCCGGCGGAGCCGATCTGCGGGTCGCCCGAGTTCACCGTGGTGGTGAACAGCGAGCCGCCCGCCTTCGACAGGCCGGAGGGGTTGGTGAACGAGGCCATCGCGATCTTGCCCAGCGCCTGCTTGAGGCCGTTGCTGAACGAGCCGGTGATCGTGCCGTCCGAGCCGAGGGTGAACGACTCGAGGATGCCCGCGGCGTAGCCGTCCTGCTTGTCGGCCGCGATGGTGTCCACGCCGGCCATGCCGGTGACGCCGGTCAGGTCGACCGTCACGCCGCCGAGCGCGAACGTGGTGTCGGCGAACGTCGGGTTGCCCGCGGCGTCGAACGTGAGCGCCACGGAGCCGGTCGCCGGGTAGGACGCGGTGCCGTCGGTGGCGGTCATCGTCCAGCCGGTGGCGCCCTTGACGAACTCGAGCTCGACCTCGCGGGCGTTGCCCAGCGCGTCGTAGGCCTTGACCGAGACGGTCTTGGTCTTGCCCGTCTCGGCGTCCGCCTGCAGGTTGCCGGAGAACGGCGTGGTGGTGGTCGCCTTGGCCGGCATCACCGTGCCGACGCCGACCTTGATGTCGCCGACCGCGCGCGAGGTGTCGATGACGCCGGTGGCGTCCGCGGCCCAGCCCTGGACCATCGCGCCGTCGCCCGGCAGCACCATCTGGCCGGTCGAGTCGAAGTCGAACGACCCGGCGCGCGTGTAGTACTGCTGGGTCCCCTGGCGGACGACGAAGAAGCCGTCGCCGGAGATCATCATGTCGGTGCTGCGGCCGGTGAGCTGCGAGGCGCCCTGCGTGAAGTTGGTGGTGATGCCGGCGACCTGGACGCCCAGGCCGACCTGCGCCGGGTTCTGGCCGCCGACGCCGTCCTGCGGGCCCGAGGCCGCGTTGAGCATCTGGCTCAGGGTGTCCTGGAACTGGATCTGGGACGCCTTGAAGCCGGTGGTGTTGACGTTGGCGATGTTGTTGCCGGTGACGTCGAGCATCGTCTGGTGGCTGCGCAGACCGCTGATGCCGGAGAAGAGGGAGCGGAGCATGGTGGTTCCCTTCGGGTGGGGTGGGCCGGACCGCGGTCAGGCGGTGGTCGTGGAGTCGGTGGGGGTGGTCGCGTCGTCGTCCTCGGCGGCGGGCGGGGTGCTCCCGGCCGGGGTGACGGTCGCGACGGCGTCGAGCGGGATCTGGGTCTTCCCGACGGTCAGGGTCGGGACGCTGGCGGAGTAGTCGACGCCGGAGACGACGCCGGTCTGGGTCTTCCCGTCGGCGTCCGTCCAGGTGACCTGCTGGCCGACCAGGTCGGCGGCGGCCATCCGCATCTGGAGCCCGAACTGCTCGCGGGACGACGCCTGGATCTCCGAGAGGGACTCCATCATCGACAGCTGCGTGGTCTGCGCCATCATGTCGCTGGTGTCCATCGGGCTGCTCGGGTCCTGGTTGGACAGCTGGGCGACCAGGAGCTTGAGGAACGTGTCCTTGTCGAGCGACTTGCTCGGGGTGCTGGTCGTCGCCGCGGTCGCGTCGGCGGTCGAGCCACCGATGTACGAGACGGGGATGGCGGTCACGGGGGTTCCCTCCGGTCAGACGAGCAGGTCGAGGCCGCCGGCGTGCGCCGACGTGCGGGTGGGTGCGGGGGCGTCGGCCGCGGCGGGGCCGGCGCCGGTGCGGGCGCCGTCCGGCCGGCCCGCCTCGCGGCGGCCGGCGGCGTCCGCGCCGGCGCGGTCGCCGGTGCCGGAGCCGTCGGCGCCGAGCCGGACGTCCGAGGACAGGCCGGTGGCGGCGAGGTCGCGGCGCAGGTCGGGCAGCGACTGCTTGAGCGCGTCGCGGGCCGCGTCGGTCGCGCCGACGAGTTCGACGCGCACGGCGTCGGCCGAGATGTGCGCGACGACCTTGACCGGCCCGAAGTGCTCCGGGTCGACGTGCAGCGTGAGCACGTGCTGGCCGCTGCCGGCCGAGCGGAGCGCGGGCAGCTGCTCGCCGATCTTGGTGGTCAGCTGGTCGGACAGCGGCGCGGGCGGGGCGGCGGCCGCGGCCACCCGGTGCTGGACGGTGCCGACCTGCAGCGCCGCGGGTGCGGCGGCGGGCGCGGTGGGTGCCGGGGCGGGGGCCGCGTCGTCGGCCGGGGCGGCGGCCCGGGCGGGCTCGGCGGCCGGGGCCGCCGCCTCCGCTGCGGGGGCCGTCGTCGCGGCCGTCGCCGGGGTGGGCGTGGCGGCCGCGGCGTCGGCGCGGGCGGCGGGGGTCGCGGGGGTGCCGGCCGGCGCGGGGACCGGGGCGCCCTGGGGGGCGGCCGGGGTCGCCGGTGCGGCGTCGGCCGCGGCCGGGGCGGGCGCGGTCGGCGTCGCGGGCGCGGCGTCGGCGGGGGCGGCGGGCGCCGGCGCGGCGGCCGGGCCGGCCGGGGTCGCGGCGGCGGGCGCGGTCGCGGCGGCGACGGCGAGGGCCGGCTCCACGGCGGCGTCCGCCGGGGCGGTGGCGACCGGGGCCTGCGCCGCGAGCGCGGCGGCGACCTCGGGGGCGACCGCCGGCGCCGGGGCGGCGGCCGCGGGCAGGGCGACCGGCTGCGCGACGACGGTGGCGAGGTCGGCGCCGCCGTCGGCCGCGGGGGCGTCGGTGGCGGTGCCCGTGGCGGCGCCCGCGGTGCCGTCGGCGGCCGGCCGGTCGGCGGCACCGGGACGGTCGGTCGCGGCGCGGTCGGCGCCCCGCGGGCGGTCCGGGCGGGCGGCGCGGTCGGTGCGGTCCGCGCGGTCGGTGCCGCGCGAGCGGTCCGCCCCGGCGCGGTCGGCACCCGGCCGGTCGGCCGCGGTGCGGTCGGAGCGGTCCGGCTGCGCGGCCCGGTCCTGCGGGCCCGCGGCGAGCGCGCCCTGCAGGACCGCGTCGAACCCGGTCGACGCGGTGCGCGCGGCGGCGCCGGCCGCCGCGGCGGTCGCGGCGCGCGCCGGGGCGGCGGGAAGCGTGCTGATGGTCACGAGGCGGCCCCCCAGAGGGACGTGAGCAGGGACGAGGTCGAGGCGCCGGCCGAGCCGGAGCCGAGGGCGCCGAGCGCCGAGGTGAACGAGGTCGAGCCGGTCGCGCCCGCCGCGCCGGCGGCGCCCGAGGTGCCGGTCAGCAGCGCGAGCGCGTTCTGCCCGGCCGCGGTGCTCGCGAGCGCCGAGGACAGCGACGACGAGGCGGTCGACGCGCCCGACGCGGCCTGCTGCGGCAGCACCCGCCGGATGGTCGTGGGCTCCGCGTACACGTCGCGGATCGTCACCGACTTCCCGGGCTTCGGGGCGTCGATCATCTGGCCGTCGCCGACGTAGATGCCGATGTGCTTGCCGCCGTTCAGCACGATCAGGTCGCCGGGCAGCGCCTGGTCGAGGGACGGGACCTCCTGGCCGAGCGTGGCCTGGTCGCGGGCGACCCGCGGCACCCCCGAGGTGATGCCGAGGTCGGCGAGCGACCGGAGCACCAGCCCGGAGCAGTCCAGGCCGCCCTCCGCCAGCGACTCCCCGCCCCACACGTAGGGCGTGCCGAGGTACTTCTTCGCGGCCTCGACCAGGTCCTGGCCGGTGACGGTCGTGGACAGCGCGTTCTCCGGCACGGTGCCGAGGTCGGCGCCGGCGGCGCCGGTGAGCTGCGCGAGCGCGGCGGCGAAGTCGGTGCCGGCGGCGGGCGCGGACGCGGCCACCGACGACGTCCCGGCGGACGACGACGCGGACGCGGCCGCCACGGACACCGTCGCCGGCTCGACGTACGCGCGGATCTCCGCGATCCGGGCCTGCACGGCCGCCACTCCCCCGGTCACCGGTCCGCCTCCCCGGCGTCGGCCCCGGCGGGCACCGCTGCGCGGCGCCGCCCGGCGACCTCGTCCAGCACGACCTGCTCGGCCCGCTGCTCCTCGGCGCGGACGACGGCCTCGTGCTTCTCCTGCAGCCTCTCGAGCGTGCGGGTCTGCGTGCGCGCGGCGGACCACGCCGCGTCGGCGGCGTCGACCTCGTCCTGCGCCACCAGCACCTGGGCGCGCCGGTCGACCAGCAGCGCGGACAGCGCGAGCCGGCTGGCGACGACGGCCTGCACGCCGCGGGGGTCGGCCCCGGGCGGGAAGACGGCGGAGCCGAGCGCGGCCTCGGTCGCGGCGGCGCGCGCCACGGCGGCGTCGCGGCCGCGGGCGCTGGTCGCCCGCTGGGCGGCGGCCTGCTCCTCGGCGAGCGCCCGGAGGCGCAGCAGCCCGGCGAGGCGGAACGCGCGGCTCACGGCAGGTCCCCCATCGCGGCGACGAGCGCGGCGAGCCGCGCCCAGGAGTCGGCGGACGGGGCGCGCTCGTCCATGCCCTGGCGGAGGAAGGCGTCGATGGCCGCGCCGTGCGCGACCGCGGCGTCCACCAGCGGGTTCGACCCCGCGACGTAGGCGCCGACGTCCAGCAGGTCCTGGGCCTGGCGGCGGGCGGCCATCACGCGGCGCAGCCGGGTGGCGGCGGCCTTCTGGTCCGGGCCGGTCACGCGGGACGCGACGCGGGAGATCGAGGCGAGCGCGTCGACGGACGGGAAGTGCCCGGCGACCGCGAGCGACCGCTCCAGCACCACGTGGCCGTCGAGGATCGAGCGGGCGGCGTCGGCGATCGGCTCGTTGTGGTCGTCACCGTCCACCAGCACGGTGTACAGGCCGGTGACGGAGCCGGTGGCGCCGGTGCCCGCGCGCTCCAGCAGCTGGGCGAGCAACGCGAACGTGCTCGGCGGGTACCCGCGGGTGGCCGGGGGCTCGCCGACGGACAGGCCGATCTCGCGCTGCGCCATGGCGACGCGGGTGAGCGAGTCCATCATCAGCACGACGTCGTCGCCGCGGTCGCGGAACCACTCCGCGATCCGGGTCGCGACGAACGCCGAGCGCAGCCGGACCAGCGGCGGCTCGTCGGAGGTCGCCACGACGACGACCGAGCGCGCCAGGCCCTCGGGGCCGAGGTCGTCCTCGAGGAACTCGCGCACCTCGCGCCCGCGCTCACCGACCAGGGCGATCACGGAGACCTGCGCGTCGGTGCCGCGGGCGATCATCGACAGCAGGGACGACTTGCCGACGCCGGAGCCCGCGAACAGGCCGAGGCGCTGGCCGCGGCCGGCGGTGACCAGGGTGTCGAGGACGCGCACGCCGAGGTCGAGCGGCTGGGCGACGCGGGCGCGGGCCAGCGGGTGCGGGGCGTGCCCGGTCACCTCGGCGGCGCCCACCCCGAGCAGCGGGCCCTTGCCGTCGATCGGCCGGCCGAGCCCGTCGAGCACGCGGCCGAGCAGGCCGGGGCCGACGGGGGCGGTCAGCGCGGTGCCGCGCGGGCGCACCGGCATCCCGGCGCGCAGGCCGTGGGTGGGGCCGAGCGGCATCGCCTGCGCGGAGCCGCGGCCGGTGGCGACCACCTCGGCGGGCACCTCGGTGCCGTCGCCCGGGTCGATGGACACGAGCTCGCCCACGGCCGCGCCGGTGCCCGCGACCTCGACGGTCAGGCCGACGACGCCGCGCACCGTGCCGACGCGCTCGGGCCGGGCCGCGTCGAGCGCCGCGCCCCACGCGGGGGTGCGCAGCAGCGCGGCGTCGGGCTGGGCGGGCGCGGGAGCGGGCACGGCGGGCGCGGCGCCGGCGGCCCCGGCGCGCGGCGTCGGCAGCACGGCGGCGGTGGTGGGCGTGCTCATGCGGCGCCGGCCTCTCCCGCGCCGGCGGCGAGGGCCGCGCGGGCGCGGTCGAGCGCGGCGCCGAGGCGCGCGTCGAGGTGGCCGTCGGGGAACTCGCCGACGGCGTCGCCGGGCGCGAGCGCCGGGTCGGCCGCGAGCTCCACGCCGGTGAGGTCGGGCAGGCCGGCCAGGACGTCGCCGGCGGCCGGGGCCCCGCCGGCCAGCGCGGCGCGCACGACCGCGAGGTCCCGCGGGTGCAGCCGGACGGTGTGCACCTCGCGGGCCGGGTCCAGCGCGCGGACGCGGGCCAGCGCCGCGGCGGCGGACGTCGGGCCGTCCGCGAGCTCGGCGCCGAGCACGGCGGCGGCCAGGTCGAGCGCCGCCGCGTGCAGGGTGTGCTCCGCGGACGCGAGCACCGGGACGCTCCGGTCGGCCGCGGCGCGGGCGCTCCGCGCCAGCACGGCGAGGGCGTCGGCGTGCTCGGCGGCGCGCCGGGCGTCCGCCTCGGCGCGCTCGCGCTGCACGCGAGCGGCCTCGGCCTCGGCGGCCCGGGCGGCCTCGCGGGCGCCCGCGGCGTAGCCGGCCGCGTACCCGGCGGCGTAGCCCTCGGCGCGCGACGGCTCGGCCGTGGCGGCCCCGGCCGCGGAGCCCCCGAACGCCTGGGTGAAGGTGCGGGGCTCAGGAGACATACTCGTCCTCGCCCTCGCGCCGGATCACGATCTGGCCCGACTCCTCGAGGCGGCGGATCGCCTGGACGATGCCGGCGCGCGCCTCCTCGACCTGCGACAGGCGGACCGGGCCGAGCAGCTCGATCTCCTCCTCGAGGTTCTCGCGGGCGCGCTCGGACAGGTTGCGCAGGATCTTGTCCCGGACCTCGGGCGTCGCGCCCTTGAGGGCGACCGACAGCTCGTTGGTCTCGACCTGGCGCAGCACCAGCTGCATCGCGCGGTCCTCGAGCAGCACGATGTCGCCGAAGACGAACATCCGGCTGCGCACCTCGTCGGCCAGCGCCTCGTCGCGGCTCTGCAGCCCCTCGAGGATGAGCTTCTCGGTGGTCGGGTCGGCCCGGTTGATGATCTCGACCAGCGGCTGCACGCCGCCCACGGCGGACAGCTCGTTCGGGGTCAGCACCGTGGACGCCTTGCGCTGCATCGACTCCGCGATGACCGCGACGACGTCCGGGGACGCGCGCTCCATCAGGGCGATGCGGTGCGCGACCTCGGACTGCTGGTCGGACGGCAGCCCCGCCAGGATCGCGGAGGCGTGCTCGGGCCGCAGGTGCGCGAGCACCAGGGCCACGGCCTGGGGGTGCTCGCCGTTCAGCAGCGACAGCACCTGGCGGGCGTCGGCGTGCTGCAGGAACTCGAACGGCTGACCGGCCATCGAGGTCTGCAGGCGCTCGATCATGCCCGCGGCCTCGTCGCGGCCGAGCGCGCCCTCCAGGAGCTGGGTGGCGTAGCCGAGGCCGCCGTTGACGCTCGGGCCGATGGCCGACGCGGCGTAGAACTCCTCGACCACCTCGTCCGCGATCGTCGCGTCGACGCGCTCCAGCCGCATGATCTCGGCGGTGAGCTCCTCGATCTCGGCGGTCTCGAGCTTGGCCATGACCTTGGCGGCGCGCTCCCGGCCGAGCTGCAGCAGCAGCATGGCGGCCTTCTGGGTGCCGGTCAGCGTGGCGGTGGACATCAGCGCCGCCCGGCGGGGGTCAGCCAGCCGCGCAGGAGGTCCGCGACCTCCTCGGGCTGCTCGTCGGCGAGCGCGGCGATCTCGGCGCGCTTGACGGCGAGGGACTCCTGCACCGGGTCCAGCTCGGCGGGGCCGGGCAGGGCGGGCGGGATCTCCGGCAGCTCGTCGAGCTCGGCGGCCGGGTCGGGGCCGTCCATCAGCGGGAGCTCGCCGATGTCCAGCGCCTCGCGCTTGCTGCGCCGCGAGCGGCGGGCCAGCACGATCGCGACCACGATCACGATCAGCAGCAGGGCGCCGGCGATCACCGCCTGCCGCAGCAGGTCGGCGCGGCGGTCGGCCTCGGCCTGGGCGTCGGCGGCCGCGAGGGCCTCCGCCGCGGCGTCGGCACCGGTGGTGTCGAAGGCCATGGCCTGCACGGCGATGGTGTCGCCGCGCGCCGGGTCGATGCCCGCGGCCGCGGTCAGGGTCGCGGTGAGCTGGTTCAGGTCGATGCCGGCCGCGGCGTTCTGGTCGACGAGGACGGCGAGCGACTGCTTCTGCACGGTGCCCGGGGCCACGGTGGTGACCTCGGTGACCTTGTTGACCGCGTTGCTGACGTCCTCGGTCGTGTTCGTGTACGAGCCGGTGCCGTCGCCGTCGCCCGTGGGGACCGCGATGTTGTCCGGGCCCAGCACGCCGGTGGCGGTGCCGGAGCCCGAGCCGGTGTACTCCTCGGTCGTCGTCGAGGACACGAGCGGCGGGGTGCCCTCGGTCGCCGAGAACTCCTCGGAGGTGCGCTGCGTCTGGTCCTGGTTCAGCGACGCGGTGACGGTCACGGCGGACCTGCCCGCGCCGACGACCTGGTCGAGCAGGGCCTGCACGGCGGAGGTGACCCGCTGCTCGTAGGCCGAGGTGGCCTCGTCGCCGGTCCCGCCGGTGAGCCCGGTGCCGACCTCGGACAGCACCTTGCCGGTGGAGTCGACGACGGCCACGTCGGTGGCCTTCATGCCCTCGATGCCCGCGGACACCAGGTGCACGATCGCCTCGACCTGGTCGTTGCTGAGCTGGGTGCCCGTCTTGGTGCGCACGAACACCGACGCCGTCGGGTCCTGCTGCTGCGAGACGAACACCGAGTCCTCCGGCAGCGCGAGCTTCACCGTGGCGGCCTCGACGCCGGACATGGCGCCGACCGTCTTGGCGAGCTCGCCCTCCAGGGCGCGGGTGTAGGTGGTCTGCTGCTGGAACTCGCTGGACGTCATGGACATCCCGTCGAGCAGCGAGTAGCCGTCGCCGTCCGCGTTGGCGGGCAGCCCCGCGGCGGCCAGCTTGAGCCGCATCGAGTAGAGCTTGTCCTGCGGCACCATCACCGTGCTGCCGCCGTCCGTGAGCTCGTAGGACACGCCCTCGGCCGACAGCTGGTCGACCACGGCCGACGCGTCGGTCGCGGACAGGCCGGAGAACAGCGGGGCGAGCGTGGGCTTCGAGGCCCAGGAGTAGATCGCGAACCCGCCGAGCAGGATCGCGGCGACCGCGATGATCGCGAAGGTCTTCTGCGGGAGCGAGAACTGCTTCACCGCGCCGCTCATGCGGCCGAACAGGGACTTCACCTGGGCGGGCATCAGGCCTGCATCCTCATGATCTCGGTGAACGCGTCGACGGCCTTGTTGCGCACGGCGGCGGTGAGCTCGAGCGCGAGCTTCGCCTCGGACGACGCGATCGTGTAGTCGTGCACGTCGTCGAGGTCGCCGGTGACGGCCTGGACCGCGAGCGCGTTGCTCGTGGACTGGAGCTGCTGGACGTGGTCGACGGCGCCGAGCGCCGCGGCGAACCCGCCGTCGGCGCCGGCGGTGCCGGTCGCGCCGGTCGCGCCGAGGCCGGACAGGCCGGCGACGTCCGACAGCTCGGACAGGGAGGAGGGGCCGGTCACGCCGGACACCCCGCTGACGGGCTGGATGCTCACGAGTTCCGTCCGATCTGCAGCGCCGCCTCGTAGGAGGTCTTCGCGCGGTCCACGACCGCCGCGTTCGCCTGGTAGCCGCGCTGCGCCATGATCAGCTGCGTCATCTGGGAGGCCATGTCGACCTCGGGGTACCGCACGTAGCCGTCCTCGTCCGCGAGCGGGTTGGTGGGCTCGTAGACCACGCGACCCTCGGCCGGGCCGAGCGCGATGCCGGACACCTGCGCGCCGCCGCCGTTCGCCGACGAGATCTCCGACGCCACGACGTACTTGGCCTGGTAGGCGGCCTCCGACGTGGCGGTCGCGTTGTTCATGTTCGCGAGGTTGTCGCTGACCGCGTCGATCCACTTGCGGTACACGGTCATGCCGGTGCTGGCGATGCCGATCGCCCCGAACGTCGTCATCAGGAAGTCCTCATCGCGGTGCGGACGCCGGAGAAGGTGCCGTCGACCGCCTGGGTCGCCAGCTGGTAGCGCAGCTGCGTGTCGACGTTGAGCAGCGTCTCCTCGTCGAGGTTGACGTTGTTGCCGTCCAGGCGGGTGGGCTCGAGGGAGCGGGCCGTGGTGGCCGACGCGGCGCCGGTGCCGGCGGAGACCGCGCGGGCGAGGGCGTCCTCGAACTGGACCTTCTTGGCGTGGTAGCCGGGGGTCTGGATGTTCGCCACGTTCTCGGCGATGACGCGCTGGCGCGCGGCCAGGCCGTCGAGCGCGCTGTTGATCGCGACGTAGCTGACGGAGTCGAACATGCCCATGCAGGGTCACCCTCACCCGAGGTTGGTCCTGGTCGGCCTAGTCCGTGGCCTGCTGCGCGAGCGATCCGTGCTCACGCGTCCCATCGGCGGGGGGCGGGTCGTGCTGAGGCGTGCGCCCGAGAAATGTCGAAGATCACTCGCGCGGCGGACGCGATTCGAACGGGTTGTCCGAATTTGCCGGAGAATGTCCGGCGACCTTTCTGGGTGCTGCCACCCAGGCGGGCACGGGCGGGTCTCAGCCCTCGACGTCGAGGTACGCCGGGGCCGGGGCCGGGCGGGTGCGCAGGCCGTCGGCGGTCCGCATCCGGCGGCGGTGCTCGGCGAGCTGGTCGGCGGTGCGGCGCGCGAGGTCGCGCTGGCGCTCGACCAGCGCGGCGGCGCGCGGGGCGAGCGAGACGGGCAGCGGGCCGAGCCCGCGGGGGGTGCGCCAGGGCGCGGTGAGGGCGACGTCGACGACCTCCGGGGCGCCGGCGCGCTGCGCGCCGGCGAGCAGCTCCTCGGCGCGCTCGGCGCCGAGCTCCATCGCGGCGAGCGCGGCCAGCCACGCGGCCTCCCGGCCGGCGCGGCCGTGGTCCGGTCCCCCGTGCTCCGGGGCGTGCCTCCCGGGTCCGGCGTCCGCGTCGAGCGCGGTCCCGGCCGTGCTGCGCTCGACCGGCGGGAGCGCCGTGTCAGCCGACACCGAGCACCCCGGTGCCGGTCTCGGCCTCGTCGAACGCCGGCGCGCGGCGCTGCGTCGGGACGTCGTTCGCGACGGTCTGCGCGGCCTCGCGCCAGGCCTCGGCCAGCGGGGCGACGAGCCCGCGGCACGCGGCGGCGCGGTCGGCGTCGCCCGCCATGCTCGCGCCGATCATCTCGGACAGCAGGTACGTGTACACCGACAGCAGGCGGTCGCCGCCGTCCCACTCGCCCACGTTCAGGTTCGCGATGAACTCCGCGACGATCTCCTGCGCGTGGGCCAGCTGCTGGGTCCCGGTGGCGCGGTCGCCCGCGCGCAGCGCGACCTCGGCCCGCTCCAGGTCGAGCAGCAGCCGGTCGTACAGCATGGTGAGGAGCTTCGCCGGCCCCGCGGTCGCGACCGCGTCGGCGAGGAACCGGGTCCGGGCGTCGTACACGGCGGTCCTTTCGGCAGGGCTCGGGTCAGTCGGAGGAGCCCGAGAGCTGCTTGAGCTGGGTGGTGAGGTAGTCGGACTGGGAGTTGAGGTTGGACAGCTGGACCTCCATCGCCGCGTACATCTGGGTGAGCGAGGCGCGGCGCGCCTCGAGCCGGATGTCCCAGTCGGCGATGCGGTCGGTCAGGTCCTTGACCTCGCTGTCGTAGCTCTGGACCTGCAGGGTCAGCGTGCCCTTGGCGGAGTCGGACGCGACCTCGCCGATCTTCTGCAGCGAGCCGGCGACGCCCTGGACGGCCTTGCTCACCGCGTCGGGGTCGTTCGTGAGCGCGGTCTGGAACGCCGTCGCGTCGAACGCGAAGGTGCCGTCCTTGCCGAGCGAGATGCCGATGCCGGCCAGCGAGGTGTTGTTCGCGGAGTTCGACCCGGCCGCGAGCAGCGACTGCTGCAGGCCGCGGATCGTGGCGTTCCCGGAGAACAGGCCGGCGGTGACGATCGCGGTGCCCTCGTCGTTGGTGCCGGTCTTGCTCGTCGAGTAGGACGTGATGTCGCCCAGCACCGCGTTGAGGTTGTTGACCAGCGCCTGCGCCAGCGCGGCGAGCTTGGAGTCGTCCCGGGTCACGTCGACGGTCACCGGGTCGGTGGTCTTGGCGGTCACCGTGACGTTGACGCCGGTGACCAGGTTCTCGAAGACGTTCTTGGACGACGTCACCTTCTGCTCGGCACCGGTGCCGGGCCACAGGACGATCTCGGCGTCGGACGCCTCGCGGATCGCCTTGGACTCCAGCGTCGCGCCGTCGGCCGCGTTGTCGACGGCGACGCTGAACGTGTTCGCCTTGCCCGTCTCGGTCCCGGTGAGCTGCAGCCGGTACTCCGGCGCGGCGGCGGTGCCGACGTTGAGGGCGGAGGCCTTGACGCCCGTGCCCTCCGCGTTGAAGGCGGCGACGATGTCGCCGATGTTGCTGCTCAGCGCCTTCACCGAGACGGTCTCGCCGTCGGCGCCGGTCAGGGTGAAGGTCGGGGTGTCCGAGGAGTAGGCCGTCGGCAGCGTGTAGAGCGTCGACTGCGAGGCCGCGACCGAGTCGACCCGGAACGAGACGCTCGACGGGCGGGCGTCGGAGGTGGTCGTCGCGGTGACCGACTCGGCGGAGGACTTCGCCTTGACGGCCTCCCAGGACGACGAGGTGGCCGCGGCCTTGGCGGCCGCGGTCAGGGAGGCGACCTTGGTGTTGAGGGCCTGCAGCGCGGTGGACTGCGACGACAGCGTGCTCTTCTTCTTCGCGAGCAGCGTCTGCTGGTTGGCCTCCAGCGCGATGGTGGAGTCGATCAGGTCTGCCGTGGGGAAGTTGCTGATCAGCCCGGTGCTGAAGGTGATGCCGGCCATCGGGGGGTGTCCTCCTGGTGCGGGGTCCTGCGGGTGCCCCGGGGATCGGGGCCGAGATGCGGCGCGGGCGGCGGTGGACGGTGCGTCCACCACCGCCCGCGTCGGTCGTGCTGGTCCTGCTTCACGTGCGTCCTCGGCGGGACGCCGGCCCCGGCCCGCTCACCGCGAGGGTGTGCGGGCCGGCGCCGGACGGCTCACTGGAGGAGCTGGAGCACGCTCTGCGGGATCGACTTGGCCTGCGCGAGCATCGCCGTGCCGGCCTGCGAGAGGATCTGCGCCCGGGTGAACGAGACCATCTCGGACGCCATGTCGGTGTCGCGGATCCGGCTCTCCGAGGAGGTCAGGTTCTCGACCGCCACGTTGAGGTTGTTGATGGTGTGGTCGAAGCGGTTCTGGACCGCACCGAGCTGCGAACGCACCTTCGAGACGTCGGTGATGGCCGCGTCGATCTTGTCGATCGCCTCGGTCGCACCGGACTTCTGGGTGAAGGTCGGCGACGCGGCGGCGACCTCGGAGGCCGAGGCCGTGGCGGCCGGGGTCGCACCCGTGAAGGTGATACCGGTGGCCGACGTGGTGACCACGCCGGCGCCCAGGGCCTTCTCGGCCGCCGCGGTGAACGCCGCGAGGGCGCCGGCCGCGTCGGTCACGGCGGAGTAGTCCACCGAGGCCAGGTCGAAGGACTTCGAGCCCAGGGTGACCGTGCCGTTCAGGGCCTGCAGGTCGGACAGCGCGGTGGTGGTCACGGCCACGTCGACCGTACCGGCGGTGCCCGCGGTGGCGTTCGTGACCGCAGCCGTGGTGGCGTCGGTCGCGATCTTGGTCACGTCGATGCCGGCGACGCCCAGGCCCTGGGAGGACAGCCCACCCGTGCGCTTGAGGTCGACGGTGATCTTGTCCTGGTCGGACGTGTTGGCGCCGACCTGGAACGTGCCCGAGTAGTTGCCGTCCAGCAGCTTGGTGCCGTTGAACTGCGTGGTGTCGGAGATGCGGGTCAGCTCGGTCTTGAGCTGGTCCATCTCGTCCTGGATGTTGCCCTTGGCGGTCTCGGAGAGGCCACCGTCGTTCGCCGCCTGCACGGACAGGGTCCGCATGCGCTGCAGGATCGAGTGCGTCTCGGTGAGCGCGCCCTCAGCGGTCTGGACGACGGAGATGCCGTCCTGGGCGTTGCGCACGGCCTGCTTGGTGCCGCCGATCTGGGCACGCAGGCCCTCGGAGATCGCCAGACCAGCAGCGTCGTCCGCCGCGCGGTTGATGCGCAGGCCGCTCGACAGCTTCTCGAGCGACTTGCTCAGGTCGTTCTGCGTGTTGGACAGGTTGCGGTACGAGTTCAGCGCCGCGATGTTCTGGTTGATCGAGAGAGCCATGATGGTTCTTCCTCCGTGAGTGGGCTCAGGGGTGGCCCGTCCGTGGGCACACCCTGGTCATCGGATGCCCGCCGGGACCTCTGAGAGGTTTTCCGCGACGGATCCGAAGTTCGTCAGGCGGCGGCGCCGACCAGGCCGGGGGCCACGATCTGCAGCTCGGCGAGCAGCTCCGCCTCGTCCTCGGCGCGCACGTGCGCCAGGGCGTCCTCGAGGCCCGCGAGGCCCCGCTCGTCGCCGTACGCGCTGTACGCCAGGGCGCCGGCCAGCGCGCGCTGGCGCGGGTCCGCCTGCGGGTCCGCCGCGATCAGCACCAGCGGGCACTGCGCGGCGGCCCCGCTCGTCCGGATGCGGGCCGACCACTCGGCCGCCTCCTCCAGCGACAGCGTCGGGGCGAGCAGCGCGGCCCCCGCGAGCACCGCCGGGTCCCCGGGCCGGACGTCGTGCATCCAGCCCAGGAACGTCCGGGCCTCCGCGGTGGTGTCCATGGCGCACCAGGTCACGTACTGCCGCCACAGGTCGTCCGGCATCGCCGCGAGCAGCCGCCGGCAGCCGTCCGCGCCCAGCAGCCGCACCAGCCCCGCCGTGGCGCCGGGCGCCACGCCCTGCCGGATCGCCTCCAGCCCGGCGAGCACCGCCCGGCGGTGGTCGCCGGTCCGGGCGTGGGCCCACAGCTCGGTCGTGATGACGCTCGACCGGTCCAGCCGCTCCCCGAAGGAGTTGACCGTGGTCGTGGGGATGCGCTCCACGGCGGCGAGCGCGCCGGCCGCGTCGCCCCGGGCCGCGAGCACCTGGGCCCGGGTCGCGAGCGCGAACGCCGGGTTGTCGTCGTGCTCCTCCCACAGGTCCAGCCAGCGGTCGGTCGCCTCGTCGTCGCCGGCGGCGCGCGTGGCGGCGTAGATCGCCCGCGCCAGCAGCACGACGTGCCGGCTCCAGCCGAAGCCCTCCGCGAGCAGCTCCTCCGCCTCCGCGATCGCCGCGTCGTTCTGGCCGTTCAGCATCAGCGAGCGGGCGAGGTCGACGCGGTGCAGCTCCAGCTCGCGGGCGTCGCCCTTCGCGCGGGCGGCCTCGACCTGGGCCCGCGCGATCTCGACGTTCCGGCGGCCCTTGTCCTTCGCGGTGACGACCGCGTGCAGGTAGCCGCTGTGCCGGATCTCGATGCCCGAGGCGGGTCGCTGCGGGACGGCGGCGACGCCGGTCTCGATCAGCACCGGCTGCTCGTGGAGCATGCCGATCCAGGTGTGCAGCTCCCGGCGGAACACCCGGGTGCCCGCGACCCCCGTCTCGTTCGGCGCGAGGCCGAGCGGGAGGTCCGGCGCGTCGGTGAGGTTCCGGACGACCATCGTGTGCGCCACGACGCCGTCGCGCCCCAGGTTCGCGCGGAACTGCTCGGGGTCGCCGACCACGACCTCGTCGGCGTCGAGCACGAGCACCCAGTCGCCGGTCGCGTGCGCCATCGCCCGGTTGCGGGCCCCGCCGAAGTCGTCGTCCCAGTACCCCTCGACCACCACGTGGGTGTGCCGGCGGGCGATCTCCACGGTCGCGTCGGTGGAGCCGGTGTCGTAGACGACGACCTCGTCGGCCCAGGCGACGGACGCGAGGCAGTCGTCGAGCACGGCCTCCTCGTTCTTGACGATGAGGACGGCGGAGACGGTGGGGCGTGCGGACATGACGTTCCTCCGGTCGGGTGACTGCCCTGCCGATCGGCGCGATCGCGCGGCTCCTGAGCGTTCGGGCGGCGACGTCGGGGCCCGACGCCCGCCCGGACGCGGCGAGGGCGCCGTCCGCGTGCTGCGGACGGCGCCCTCGGTCGTGCGTGAACGTGCTGCTGCGTGCCGGCGCGTGCGCCGGCGCCGTGGTCTCAGACCGCGGCGGTGGTGATGCGGTCGGCGCCCTCGAACGGCGTCGGGACGGACCGGGCCTCCTCGGCGCGGTGGCCGGCGGCGGTCATCGCGGCGCGCGAGGCGACCGCGGCGAAGTAGGTGCGGCGACGGCGCTCGGCCACGCCGTCCGGGCGCTCCGCGACCGGCACCATCTCCGGGTCGAGGCTCGCGTTCAGCCCGTCGCGCATGAGGGCCAGGCCCTCGGTGCGCAGCTGGCTGATCCGGGACTGGGTGACGCCCAGCTCGTCGGCCAGCTCGGCGACCGACCGGTCCTGCAGGAACAGGCCCTCGATGACGGTGCGCAGCCGGTCGGGCAGCGTGTCGACCGCGGCGCGCAGGTAGCGCAGCCGCTCGCCGATCAGGACGTTGTCCTCGGGGCCGGGCGCCTCGTCGCGGACCAGGTCGGCGACCGGGTGCACGGTGGCGTCCATCGACAGCACGCGGCGCTCGGCGTCCTGGCGCGCCTGGTCGACCGCGGCGAGGTCGGTGCCGAGGTGGCTCGCCAGCTCCTCGCGGGTGGGCGTGCGGCCCAGGGTCGCGGTGAGGCGGTCGCTCGCGGCGGACAGCTCGCGGGCGCGGTGCCGGGCGCCGCGGGACGCCCAGTCCATCGAGCGCAGCTCGTCGATCAGCGCGCCGCGGATGCGGAGCGCGGCGTACCGCGGGAAGGGGACGCCCGTCTCCGGGTCGTACGCGCGGGCGGCGAGCACCAGCGCGAGGTGGCCGGCGGACACGAGGTCCTCGCGGCTGACGGTGGCGGGGACCCGGGAGAGGACCTCGCTCACGTGGTACCCCACGATCGGCATGTGCGCGACGACGAGGTCGTCGGCGGCGGGGGTGGCTGCAGAGCTGTTCACGGACCGGTTGTCGGCGGGGGTGAAACCGGCCTTGAGCCTTTGTTCTGAAGTTCCTGAGGAACCGATCTATGCGACTTCCGCGGCCATTTCGGACGTACCGGAAAGACAAAACGGACATCCGCCGACATAGCTCCGGCCGGAGTTGAGGAGTTGTGACGCACGTCACATCCGGGACATCGCTGTCCCGTCAGGGATGGGCACTGACCAGTCAGTTCAACGGAGGCCCCCCGCCGCCCGACGCGCGGGTGACCACGAGGTGTCCGGTTTCGCTCAGGACCCCCCGCGCCGTCCCGATAGGAGAGGCATCACGCCGCGGCCGGCACCCCGCGCCGGGCGTCCCGACCGCACCACCGCCGCATCGAAGGGGGGCAGGCCCGATGGCCCTGAGCCAGCTGTCCGACGTCCTGTGGACCGAGCGCCGACTGCTCGAGCTGCTGCTGTTCAAGCTCGAGGAGGAGCAGCTCGTGCTCACCAGCGGGCGCACGCGGTGGCTGGCCCACGCCACGCGGGAGGTCGAGACCGTGCTGGAGCAGATCCGCGACGCCGAGCTCGGCCGCTCCGCCGAGGCCGACGCCGTCGCCCTCGAGCTCGGCCTCGAGCCGGGCGCCACGCTGCGCACCCTCGCCGAGCACGCCCCGAGCCCGTGGGACGACCTGCTGCAGGCGCACCGCGACGCCTTCGTCCAGCTGACCACCGAGATCGGCCAGCTGGCCGACGGGAACCGCGAGCTGCTCGCCATGTCGCACCGCGCCACGCAGGAGACGCTCATGTCCCTGCAGGAGTCGGTGCAGACGTACGACCCGCAGGGTCACACCACCGCCGAGGCCGACCGCAGCGCGCAGCTGCTCGACCGGTCCTTCTGACCCGGCCGACCCGGCCCACCGACACGACCCGAGACACCCCGAGGAAGAGGACCCGTTGAGCACCTTCTCCGGACTGGGCACCGCCCTCAGCTCCCTGATCGCGCAGCGCCAGGCGCTCGAGGTCTCGGGGCAGAACATCGCGAACGCGAACACCGTCGGGTACACCCGGCAGCGCGCCGCGATGGCCTCCCTGCCCGCCGCCACCGTGCCGTCGATGTTCTCCACCAGCAACGGCGTGGGCATCGGCACCGCCGTGACCGGCATCGACCGGCTCGGGGACGCGTTCCTCGACGCCCGCGTGCGCAACGAGACCTCCGGCGCCTCCCGGCTCGCCGCGGTGGCCACCGAGTACAAGACGCTCGAGACCACGATCGGCGAGCCGACGGCCACCGGCTTCTCCAAGGACCTGTCGTCCTTCTGGAGCTCCTGGTCCGACGTCGTGAACGACCCGACCTCCGACTCCGCGCGGTCGGTGCTGCTCCAGCGCGGCAAGGCCGTGGCCGACCGGCTGTCGACGATGCACCAGGACGTCGGCACCCAGTGGCAGCAGGCGCTCACCACCACGTCGGCGCTGGTGACCCAGGTCAACACCACCGCGGCCAACGTCGCGGACCTCAACACCCGGATCCTCGCGATCACCAACGCGGGCGGCTCCGCGAACGAGCTGATGGACCAGCGCGACCTGCTCGTCACGCAGCTGTCCGGCCTGGTCGGCGCCTCCGCCCGCACCCGCGACGACGGCACCGTCGACGTCATGGTGGCCGGCAACGCCCTGGTCTCCGGCAGCAGCGCGAACCAGCTGGCCGTGTCGTCCGACAGCCCGGCCTCGCTCGGCGACGCGATGCAGGCCGGCGCGCCGGCCGTGTCGATCGTCTGGGCCCGCAACGACAACCCCGCCGGCATCGAGGGCGGGCGGGTCGCCGGCCTGCTGACGACGCTCGCCCCGCAGAGCGAGGGCGGCGTGCTCACCAGCGCCGCGGCCCAGATCGACGCGGTCGCGAAGACCCTCGCCGACTCGGTCAACGCCGTGCACACCACCGGCTACACGATCGACGGGTACGAGACCGGCACCCCGGGCGGGGCCTTCTTCACGTACGACCCGGCGAACCCGGCGCGCAGCCTCGCCGTCGCGATCACCGACCCGGCCGGCGTCGCCGTCGCCGGGGCCGGCAAGGGCGCGCACGACAGCAGCGTCGGCCGGGAGCTCGCCGCGCTGGCGAAGTCCACCTCCGGCGCCGACGCGACCTGGGCCGCCTTCGTCGTCGACCTCGGCGTGCAGTCGGCCAGCGCCTCGTCGCGGGCCACCGTCGCCGAGGCCGCGCGGTCCACCGCGTCCGCCGCCCAGCTCGCCCAGACCTCCGTCGACACCGACGAGGAGACCGTGAACATGCTCGCGTTCCAGCGGGCCTACGAGGGGGCGGCCCGGGTGCTCACGGCCGTCGACGAGATGCTCGACACGCTGATCAACCGGACGGGGGTGGTGGGCCGATGACCACGATCGGCCGCGTCACGCACTTCACGGTGCGGAACTCGACGCTCAACAACGTGCAGGCCAACCTGCAGAAGATGGCGGACCTGCAGGCGCAGATGTCCTCCGGCAAGAAGATCAACGCCGCGTCCGACGACCCGTCCGGCACCGCCGACGTCCTCCGCCTGCAGGGCGAGCAGCGCCAGCTGGCGCAGTACGGCCGGAACGCCTCGGACGGCGAGGCCTGGCTCACCACGATCAACGACGCGCTCACCACGTCGCTGTCGACGCTCCGCAAGGCCCGCGACCTCACCGTCCAGGGCGGCAACGGCGCGCTCGGCATCAACTCGCGGATCGCGCTGGCCCAGGAGATCGAGGGCCTGCGGGACAACCTGCTGGCCCAGGCGAACACCACGTACCTCGGGCGCTCGGTGTTCGCGGGCACCACCGCGGGCGCGGCGTTCACGGACGGCACCACGCCGGTCGGCGCGCCGGACCCCGCCTACACGTTCTCCGGCTCCGGGGTCGACGGCACCGTCACCCGCACGGTCGCGAGCGGCACGAACATCCGGGTCGACTCCTCCGGCGCGGCCGTGTTCGGCGAGGGCGCGGACTCCGTGTTCGCCCTGCTGGACTCCATCGCCGCCACGCTGCGCGCCGGCGGCGACCCGTCGGACCAGCTCGACGCGATCGACGGCCACCTCGACGCGATGACGACCGAGGTCGCCTCGGTGGGCGCCCGGCAGAACCAGATCGACGCCGCGCAGGACCTCATCTCGCAGAACTCGCTGACCGCGACCACGCGGCTCAGCGCGGTGCAGGACATCGACCTCGCCCAGATCATCCTGGACCTCGGTGCGCAGGAGGTCGCCTACAAGGGCGCCCTCGCCGCCGGCGCCAAGGTCCTCCAGCCGACCCTCCTGGACTTCCTCCGATGACCGCTGAGCTCGCCGACGCCCCGCGTCGCACCCACCTGCCCGAGCACCTGCACCTGCGCGCGCCCATGCCGGGCCTCGCCGGGTACGAGGACTTCACGCTCACCCCGCTGGACGACGCCGGCGTGCTGTACGCGCTGCGCGCCGAGCCCGCGGGCGCGCGCCCGGTCCGGCTGTTCGTCGTCGACCCCGACGCGTTCTTCCCGGACTACGCCCCGGCGATCGCCGGCGACGTGCTCGCCGCGATCGGCGCGGACGCCGCCCACGTCGTGCGGCTGGTGGTCGTGCGCCCCGCCGGCGGCGGCGAGCCGCCGACCGCGAACTTGCTGGCCCCGCTGGTTGTCGACCCGGCGAGCGGCGCCGCCGTGCAGACCGTCCTCGCCGAGGACTGGCCGCTGCGGGCCCCGCTCGCGCCGGCCGCCTGACGCCTCCCCCGCCGACCGACCCGACCTGGAGATCGCGATGACCTCGACCCTCGGTGCCGACGCCGGGTCCCCGCGCGCCGCGAGCGGCAGCCCGATCCCCATCGGCGGCGGCGAGACCACCGTCCTGCGGCAGCCCGTGGTGCACCACGACCGGTCCGTCTACGGCTACGCCGTGCGGGTCCTGGTCAGCGGCCCCACCGGCGCGTCCCTGCCCGACGAGAGCACCGAGGCCGCCGTCGAGACGGCCTACCGGCGCCTCGACCTGGCGGGGCTCGCCGGCGACAAGCCGGTGCTGATCCGGGCGACCGCCGGGCTGCTCGCCGGCACCGCGGCCGTCTGGTACGACGCCGACCGGCTGATGCTCGAGATCACCCCGTCGCTCGCGCGGCGCCCCGACGTCGACGAGCTGCTCGCCGCCGCCACCGGGCGCGGCAGCCGGCTCGCGCTCGCCGACTACGACGGCTCGCTCGCCCAGGACCGGCTGCTGGACCGCGTGCAGATCGTCAAGGTCGACCTGCAGCGCGGCGCCGACCACTGCGCCGAGCTCGTGGCCCGCGCGCACGCCGCCGGCGCGACCGTCGTCGCCGAGCACACCGACACCACCGAGCGGCTCGAGACCGCCCAGGCCATCGGCGCCGACCTGCTCCAGGGCCCGATGTTCCACCGCGACCCCCCGGTCACCCGCCGGTCGTTCTCGGCCGGCGAGCTGCAGTGCCTCGAGCTGCTGCGGGTGCTGTCCGAGGACCAGGTCGACCAGCAGACCGTCGTGCGGACCGTGGCCTCCGACCCCGAGCTGTCCATGCGGGTGCTGCACCTGGTGAACTCCTCGGCGTTCGGGCTGCGGCGCGAGATCGACTCGGTGCTGCAGGCCGTCGTGCTGGTCGGCCCGCGGCAGCTGCACGCGCTGGCGATCGCGTCGCTCATCGACGCCAAGCCCGCCTCGGTCGGCACGCTGTGGTCGATCCTCACCCGGGCCATGACCTGCCACACGATCGCCGGGGACGACGCCGGGTACACCGTCGGGCTGCTGTCCGCGGTCGCCGCCCAGCAGGGCATCGACCTCACGGAGCTCGTGAGCCGCACGGGCGTGTCCGACGCGCTGGGCTCGGCGCTGCTGCGGCGCGAGGGCCGGCTGGGCCAGGTGCTCGCCGCCGTGCTCGCGCACGAGGAGAACGACACCGCGGCGGTCGCGGCCACCGGCTTCGAGCCGTGGGACGTGGCGCACGCCTACCTCGCGGCGGTCCCGAGCGCCCTGGCGACCGCCACGGCCCTCGCCTTCGGCGAGTAGCCCCCGGGCCCCACGCCCCTCGGGCCTCGGGCCTCGGCCCGGCTCGTACCTCTGCCCGGCTCGCACCTCTGACAGTGGAAGGTTGTGCCGGACACGCCGACGGCGTGTCCGGCACAACCTTCCACTGTCGCGGGGCCGCGGGGCCGCGGGGTCCGGGGGTCGCGCGGTGGCGCGGGTGGCCGGGCCGCGGGCCCGCACCGCCTAGGCTGTGGCCGTGCCGTCGTTCATCCACCTCGCCCTGCGCCCGGAGAGCCGCAAGCCCGCCCCGGAGCCGGTCCCGGTGAGCATGCGACCCGTGTTCCTGGTCGGCATCGGCGCGTGGCTCGTGGCCCTGGTCGTGGCCTTCGTGCTGTGGCTGACCGACGCCGCCGGCCCGCACGGCGTCTGGGCGTGCGCCACGGGCGTCCTGCTGGGCGTGCTGGGCCTGGCCTGGACCCGCCGCCGCCCGGGCCGCTAGCCCCCACCCCGCCGAGAGGGCAGCCGATGTCCCCTCCCGGCCCCTGGTAGGGACGTCTACTGCCCGCTCGGCGACCCCGCCGCGGCGCGGGCCGCGGCCGCGCGGGCGCGGGTGCCCGCGGTCGCGTGCTCGGACCAGCGCGGGACGAAGGCCGCGAGGGCGCCGGCGGCCAGCAGGCCCGCGGCGCCCATCGTGACGATCCCGGCCGCGAGGCTGCCCGCCGCGGCGACCGCCGAGACCACCAGCGGGCCGGCCGCGGCGCCGGAGTCCTGGAACACCCGCCACACGCCGAGGAACTGCGCGCGGGCGTCCGGCGGGGCCACGTCGGCGCCCAGGGTCATGAGGATGCCGGAGCCGATGCCGTTGCCGAACCCCATGACCATCGCCACCACGGTCAGCCCGGCGAGCGTCGACGTCAGCGGCAGCACCGCGATCGCGCCGCCGAGGACCAGCATCGACGGCACCGCCACCCACAGCCGGCCGCGCCGGTCCATCACCTTCCCGGCCGGGTAGAACAGCAGCATGTCGACGGCGCCCGAGATGCCGAACACCAGGCTGGTCGTCGCCGGGGCGAAGCCCAGGTGCTCGGACCACAGCGGCAGCACGACCTGGCGGGTGGCCCGCACGGCGCCGACCAGCACCACCGCCAGCCCGAGCGTCGCGAGCAGCCGCCGGTGCCGCCGGACGAGCCCCGCGGTCGACACCCGGGGCCGGCCCCGCGCGGCGGTGCGCCGGTCGTCGACGTCGCGGGCGAACCCCACGACCGCCGCCGCCGCGACGGTGGTGCCGACCGCGAGCCAGAACACCGCCCGCAGGTCCGCGACGTGCAGCACGGCCGCGCCGAGGAACGGCCCGAGGAACACCCCGATCCGCGACACCCCGCCCAGCGTGGACAGCGCCCGCGCCCGGTTCACCACCGGCACGACCTCGGTCAGGTACGCCTGCCGGGCCAGGTGGAACACCGCGGACGCCGCCCCGGTCAGCAGGACGCCGACGGCGAGCACCGGCAGCGTCGGCGCCAGCGCGCCGATGGTCAGCGCGACGCACGCGACCAGGGCCGCGACCAGCATCGCGCGGCGGTCGCCGACCCGGGCGGCGAGCGCGCCCGCGGGCACGTCGCCGAGGATCTGCCCGACGCCGACCAGCGCCACGACCAGCGCGGCCTGGTCGAGCCGAGCGCCCATCCCCGCGGCGACGAGCGCCACGACCGGGGTGACGGCGCCGAGCCCCGTCTCGTAGAGCAGGGCGGGCAGGTAGGCCGAGGTCAGCAGGCTGCGGGTCATCGGCCGTCCATCATGCCCCCGTCGTCGGCGACCTGCTCCACGGCGAGCTCGGCGGCGCGCGCCGGCTCCACGAGGGCGAGCTCGACCGCGTGCCGCAGCCGCCACGCCCCGCACGCCTGCGCCAGCCCGCGCGCGAGCCCGGCCAGGTGGGTGGCGTGCACGATCGCGTCCGCCCCCTCGCCGTCCACCCACCAGTCGACGGGCACCCCGTCCACCCGCAGCTGCTCGTGCTCGATCCAGGTGTCCGGCGCGCCGGGCAGCAGGGCCCGCACCGCGTCCGGCGTGGCGGACAGCGCGCCCGCGTCGTCGCCGTCCCGCTCGTCGACCACGCCGTCCGCGAGGTCGCCGGCCAGCGGGACGCCGAGCACCTCGGCCAGGTCCTCGGGGTCGGCCCGCCCGGACAGGGGCACCATCGCGGCGACGTCGGCCCGCTGCCACCACATCGGCGCCGGGGCGACGGCCGCGTCCCCGGCGTGCACCAGGGCGACCCGGTCGGGCGCGACCAGCGCCGGCAGCACGTCGAGGTCCGGCAGCGGGTCCGCGCCCGCGTCGGCGGCCCCCGCGGCCGCGGCGAGCCCGGCCCAGGCCGCCCAGACCGCGGCGGCGAGGCCGAGGTCGACCCGGCCGCCGACCGGCGCGGCGGCGCGCAGCAGCGGGTCCCACGCGCGGGGCGGGACCGCGGCCAGCGAGGCGACGCCGCCGAGCGCCGCCTGCGCCACCGGGTCGAGCGCGGCGACCTCGGCCGGCGCGGGCGGCAGCAGCCGGGCGACGGCGGGCTCGGCGCCGGCGACGGCGAACGGCGCGGCCAGGGGCAGCCCGGACCGGTGCCGCAGCCACCACGCGGTGTAGCCGGGGGCCGACCGGCCGCCCGGGACCCGCACCTCGTCCAGCAGCGCGCGGCGCAGCGGACCCGGCTCCGCGAGGCGGGCGAGCACCGCCGGCCACGCGCCCGGGTCCGCGGCGTCGAGATCGGCGACCACCAGCACCTCGGGCAGGGTCTCCCCCTCGCCCACGGCGGCGGCGACCTCGGCGATCCAGCCGTCCCAGCCGTCGAGGGCGTCGGTGACGAGGTCGGCGTCGTCCTCGCCCAGCCCCGGGTCGTCCGCCGACGCCACGACGTCGGTCAGCAGGAGCGGCACCAGGTCGGCCCGGACGCCCGCGGCGGCGAGCGCGGCGGCGCCCCACCGCTCGACGGCGTCCGCGGCGACCGGCGCCAGCACCCGCGGGTCGAGCAGCCGCGCGGCGGGCGAGCCGGGCAGCACGAGGCCGTGCGCGGGCGTGGGCTCGTCGTCGTCGGCGCGCAGGGTGAGCAGCCCGAGGACGGCCCGCGCGGCCGGCACCGGCTCGCCCTCCGGCGCGACGGCCCCGTCCGCCACCGCGGCCCGCACGAGGGCGAGCACGGCGTCGCTGACCTGCTCGGCGGCGTCGAGGTCGTCCTCGTCGGCCTGGTCGAGCACCGCCTGCCGCACCCCGGGGTGCGCGAGCAGGGCCGCGGGGTCCGCGGGCGCGGCGCCGAGCCGCTCCAGGACCTCGTGCGCGGCGGCCGGGTGCACCAGGCGCACTCCCCACCGGCCGAGCACCGCGAGCGCGCCGGCGACCGGGCCGGCCGGGTCGAGCGCGCCGGCGACCGGCAGCAGCAGGCCGCGCGCGCCCCGCACCACCCGGCCGTCGGCGAGCGGGACCGGCAGCGCGGCCAGCGCCTCCCGGACGAGCGGGTCGCCCGCGGCGGGCGCGAGCGCGGCGTACAGCGCGCGCCACCGCGCGGGCGGCAGGCCGGACGCGGCGGGCAGCTCCTCCACGCACTCGGCGGCCTCGCGGACCTCGACGCCCAGCGCGCGGGCCGCGGTGAGGCCGCCCTCGGGCAGCACGACGAGGCCGGCGAACCACGGGGCGAGGGCGCGGGTGAGCTCGGGGGCGTGCGGCCCGGCGAGCGCGACGGCGCGCTGGGGCTCGACGAGGGCGTCGGGGCCGGGGGCACCGGCGGGGTCGTCGGGGGCCGGGTCGTCGCGGTCCGGGTCGTCGCGGTCGGCGACCGCGTCCGGAGCCGGGTCCCCGGCCGGCTCACCGTCCGCCGCGGGCGCGCCCCGGGCGGGACGCAGCAGCGGCGTGCGGGACAGCGCCTCGACCAGCCGGCCGCGCAGCGCCGCGTCCAGGTCGCCCGCGGGCAGCCCGCGCGGCACCAGCCGGAGCGGGTCCTCGCCGTCGGCGGCGCACGCGGCGGCGAGCCGGGCGTACGCCTCCGCGGCGACGTCGAGCAGGGCGTCGGTCGCGCGGCCGCGGGCGGCGCGCCGCCGGGTCGGGTCGAGCGGCACGGTCGCGACGAGCAGCGCGGGCAGGTCGAGCGGGTCGTCGGTGGGCGTCGGCGCGTGCAGCACCCGCTCCCACGGCGCCGCGGCGCCCGCCGGCCCGCCCTCGGCCCGGCCGGAGAGCGCGGCGAACAGGTCGCCGGGCGACCCCTCGACGACCTCGCGGGCCGGCAGCGCCCAGGTCACCCGCCACCGGCGTCGGGACCGCTCCTCGACGGGGCGGTCCGCGAGCAGCGCGGGGTCGAGCTCGCCCTCGGCGGTGAGCCGCCGCCACCGGCGGTCGACGTCCGCGACCCGGCGCCGGCGCCCGGCCAGGTCGTCCTCGACGACGACCTCCGTCAGCCCCGGCAGCGCCAGCAGCAGCGCGTCGCCGACCTCGGCGAGCATCGCCCGGACGTCGGCCACCGCCGCGTCGTCGCGCAGCGCGAGCAGCACGGCGGTGTCGTAGCCGCCGGGCGGGCGGCCGGCGTCCTCGCGGGGCAGCCGGAGCGCGGGCAGCGCCCCCTCGCGGCGGGCGACCTCCTCGGCGAGCCGGGGCTCGTCGGCCGCGGCCAGCGCCAGGTCGCGTCGGGTGCCGTCGAGCGAGAACCGGACCGCGCCCGACGTGGACAGCACCCGGACCTCGTCGGCGACCGCCCGCACGGCGGCGAAGCCCACGCCGAACCGGCCGACCAGGCCCGGCCCGGGTGCGGCGCCGTCGCGCCCCGGCCAGTCCCGGGTGGCGGACGCGCGCATGGCCGCCATCGAGTGCACGCCCGCGGCGTCGAGCGGGGCGCCCGTGTTGGCGGCGACCAGCACCACCCCGCCGGGGGCGGGGGCGCGCTCGCCGGGCTCGCCCGCGCCGTCGTCGGGCCCGCCCGCGCCGTCGCCGGGCCCGCCCGCGCCGTCGTCGGGCCGCGCGTCGCCGCCTGCGTCGCCGTCGTCCGCGCCCGCCGTCGTCAGCCGCAGCAGCAGCCGCCCCGGCGTCCCCGCGCGCACCGCCGCGTCGGCGGCGTTCTGCGCGAGCTCGACCACCACCCGGTCGCGGTAGTACCCGCGGGCGTGGTCCTCCTCGGTGTTCGCGTCCTCGCGCAGGCGCGCCGGGTCGGCGCGCCACGTCCCCAGCACCCGCTCGCGCAGCGCGCGCGTGCCGAAGACGTCGGCGGTCACGACCGGGGCTCGTCCTCCGCCGGCGCGTCCACGGCCGCGTCCGCGACCACGGCGTCCTCGGTCCCCGCGTCCTGGGCCCCGGCGTCCTCGGCCGCCCCGGCGTCCCCGGCCGCCCCGGCGTCGTCCTGCCCGGCGAGCACCTCGACCTCGACCGTGACCTGCTCGACGGTCGCCTCGACGACCACGGCCGGCTCGGCCGCGTCGCCCCCGGCCGCCGCACCGCCGACGCCCGCCGGCGCCACGTCCGCCGCCGCACCGCCCGCCGCGCCCCCGACGACCTCCGCCGTCGGCAGCACGTCCAGCTCGCGCGCGACCGGCACGTCCGGCCACTCGGACGGCCGCGGCTCGACGTCGGTCTCGGAGTGCGCGCCGCAGCCGTGCTCCAGCGCGACGACCTTCCCGTCGTCCGGCGACCACGCGTTCACGCACACGCCGAACACGGTGCCCAGCGCGCCCTGCAGCGGCACCAGGAACCCGCAGGTCATGCACGGCTCGGCGGACGCCACGGAGCCCGCGGACGCGGGGCCCTGCTTGGACCGGTACCAGCGCTCGGCGGCCTCGGCGATCCCCACGGGCGACAGCACCCGGTTGCGGGCGAGCGCGAGCTCGCCGATCGCGACGTCGTCGACCTCGGGGTCGCCGGTCGGGGTGAAGCCGGGCTCCAGGCGCGGGTCGTCCGCGCGGAACGGCAGCACGTCGCCGGCGCCGACGTCGCCGGGGCGCAGCCGCTCGTCCCACGGCACCCACGCGGGCGCGAGGACCGCGTCGTCGCCGGGCAGCAGCACGGCCTCGCAGACCGTCGCCCTGCGGGCGCGCGGCACCCGGGACAGCGTCACGGTCCACACCCAGCCGCGGTAGCCCTTGGCCGTGCAGGCGAACCGGTGCGAGACGAGCCGGTCGGCGTCCACGGTGTAGCCGAGGTGCTCGCCGACGTCCTGGGGGTGCTCGGCGAGCTCGAGCGCGGCCTCGCGGGCGAGGTCGACGGCGCCGCCGAGCACGGCGTCCTGGGTCGCGGTCGCCATGCTCAGGCCTCGAGGTCGTCGGCGACGGCGCGCAGCAGGGTGGCGACCTGCTCGGCGCGGGACTTCTCCGGGCGGCGGCCGCGGCGCAGGTCGTTGCCGACCCGGTCGAGCACCTTGATGAGGTCCTCGACGATGACGGCCATGTCGTCGGCGGGCTTGCGCTGGACGGCGGCGACCGAGGGCACCGGGTCGAGCAGCTTGACCGCGAGCGCCTGCGGGCCGCGGCGGCCGTCGGCCACGCCGAAGTCCACCCGGGTGCCGGGCTTGGGCGTGCCGATCCCCGCGGGCAGCGCGGACGCGTGCAGGAACACCTCGGTGCCGTCGTCGGCGGCGATGAAGCCGAAGCCGCGATCGGTGTCGAACCACTTGACCTTGCCGGTGGGCACTGCGATCCCCTGTGCTCGTCGGAACTCGCGCGGCGTCGCGCCGCACGTCACCAGGCTACCGGTCGCACCGCCCGCGCAGCGCGCCGCTCCGCCGCCGGCGAACCCCCCACGGACGCGCGGCGCCGCGCGCGACCCGGCTCAGCCGTACGCGACGTCCTGGACCCCGCCCGGCACCGCCTGCAGCCGCGGCACGGGCTGGTAGACGGTCGCGAGCAGGGCCCGTGCCTCGCGGAGCGCGGTCAGGTAGACGAGCGAGACGTGCAGCGCGGAGTAGGGCGACCGGATCGACGGCACCGCCTCCTCCGCGATGGCGTCCAGGTACGCGTCGAGCACGTCGCACGCCGCGACCACCCGGGCGCTCGGCTGCGACCGGTGCAGCTCCGGGTCCAGCTCGGCCACGGGCACGTCGAGCAGCTCGGACACGATGCGGACCAGCGCCTCGGTGGACGCCTCCAGCGGGTCCTGCGGCGCGAGGATCTCGGCGGCGCGGGTGCGGGCGAGCGCCATGAGCGGGATCTCGTCGTCGTGGTGGCCCGCGGTCGCGAGCACCTCCAGCACGAGCATCGCGCGGAACCGCTCCCGCCCGAGCAGCACGAGCGCCTGGTGCAGGTTGCGCACGGTGCGCCCGGCGCCGGACACCGAGTTCACGACCCGGAACACCTTGAGCGCGATCGCGGGGTCGGCGGCGGTGAGCCGGGCCAGCCGGCGGTAGGACACCTGCGGGTCGCCGAGCTGCACGAGCAGCCGGCCGGCGACCATCGCGTGGTGCGCGAGCGCCGGCCGGGTCAGGACCGTCGGCCGGCGGAAGTGGTAGCCCTGGAACAGGTCGAAGCCCGCGTCCTGGGCGGCGAGGAAGTCGGCCTCGTCCTCGACGTGCTCCGCCACCAGCGCGGCGTGCGGGGCGACCGCGCGGAGCTCGTCCGCGAAGTCGGCGAGCCGGTCGCCCACGTCGGACATGTCGACCTTGACGTAGTCGCACAGCGGGAGCAGGTCCCAGCGCTGGTCGCCGGGCACGAAGTCGTCCAGCGCGATGCCGAACCCGAGCCGGCGCAGCCGCTCGACGCCCGCGACCACCTCCTCGTCGGCGGGGACGTTCTCGAGCACCTCCAGCACGACGCGGTGCGGGTCGAGCGCGACCGGCAGCTCGTCGACGATGAACGACCGGGGGACGTTGACGAACAGGTCGCCGTTGCCCGCCAGGTCCTCGACGCCGAACTCCGTGAGCGTCGCGACGATGACGGTCGCGGTGGCGCGGTTGTCGTCGACGCCGGGACGGACGCCGGACTCGAGGGCGTCCGGGCTGGCCCGGAACAGCAGCTCGTGCCCGATGGGCCGGCTCAGCACGTCGTAGATGCCCTGGCGCGCCACGCACACCTCGCGCGTGGCCGGGGGCAGGTGCCCCGCCGTGATCGACATGCGTGTCCCTTCCGCTCGAGCGCGCAGCACGTCCGTCGGCGGGCGCGTCGACACCTGTCATCGGCACAGGTGAGGCGGACCTGAGCGCTCGCGCGGGTGGAGCCGCAGATCAGGCGGGGACCGTCCCCCGCCCGGGTGCCTGCGCGGGCCCGCGCCTCACCCCTCCGCGAGCCGGTCCAGCGCCAGCGCCGCGAGCACCGCGGGCCCGACCGCGAGCGCGCCGTCCTCGAACCGCGCCTGCGCGGAGTGGTTGTACGGCGCGGTGCGCGGGTCGGCGTCGGCCGGCGTCGCCCCGACCCCGAGGTAGGTCCCGGGCACCTCCTGCAGGACGTAGGAGAAGTCCTCCGAGCCGGCCAGCGGCTGCGGCGCCGTGACGTAGGACCGCTCGCCGAACAGGCCGGCGGCGAGCCGCGCGAGCCGGTCGACCTCCCCCGGCGTGTTCGACGTGACCGGGTAGCCGCGCTGGTAGTCGACGGTCACGGACAGCCCGTGCGCGGCGGCGACGCCCTCGCAGACCCGGGTGACCCGCTCGGGCACGACGCCGTGCACCGCCTCGGAGAACGTCCGGACGGTGGCCTCGATCCGGGCGTCCGCCGGGATGACGTTGTCCGTGGTCCCGGCCTCGATCCGCCCGACGGTCACCACGACCGGGTCGAAGACGTCGAACTGCCGGGTGACCATCGCCTGCAGCGCGAGCACGATCTCGGCGGCGACCGGCACCGGGTCCTGCGCGAGGTGCGGCATGGAGCCGTGCCCGCCCCGCCCGTGCACCGTGACGTGCACGGTGTCCGCGGCGGCGAGCAGCGTGCCCGGCCGGCTCGTGATCGCGCCGGTGGGCAGGATCGACGACAGCAAGTGCAGGCCGTACGCGGCGACCACCCGCTCCCCCGCGGCGTCCAGCACGCCCTCGTCGAGCATCAGCCGGGCGCCGTGGTCGCCCTCCTCGCCGGGCTGGAACATCAGGACGACGGAGCCCGCGATCTCGTCGCGCCGGGCGGCCAGCAGCCGGGCGGCGGCGACCAGCCCGGCGACGTGCAGGTCGTGGCCGCACGCGTGCATGGCGCCGGGCACCTCGCTCGCGAACGGCTCGCCGGTCTCCTCGGTCACCGGCAGCGCGTCCATGTCGGCCCGCAGCAGCACCGCGGGGCCGGGGCGCGCGCCGCGGAGCACGGCGACGACCGACGACAGCCCGGCGCCGGTGCGCACCTCCAGCCCGAGCGGCTCCAGCGCCCCGAGCACGAGCGCCTGGGTGCGCGGCAGGTCCAGCCCGATCTCGGGCGTGCGGTGCAGCGCGTGCCGGAGCGCGGCGGTCTCGGGCAGCAGCGCCCGCGCGTCGGCGCGCAGGGCGTCCAGGGCGGAGCGGTCGAGCGGCATGTCAGACCTCCGAGGTGTGCGGTGCGGCGGCGGGCGTCCCGGCGGGGCCGGGTGCCGCGGACGGCTCGGCCCGGGTCCCCGCGAGCGTCTCGACGGGGTAGAGCAGCCGCTCGCTCACCAGCCACGAGCCGACGGCGGACACCGTCAGCCCCGCCGCGGCCCACACCGGGACCAGGCGCAGCGCGTCGCGGGAGATCAGCCACTCGGCCACGAACAGGAACGTACCGCCGAACAGGGCGATGGCGGCGCCCGCGGGGACGCCCAGCGCGACCGCCCGGATCGGCACCGGGAACAGCCGCGCGCCGGCGACGGGCGTGACGCCGAGCTGCAGGCCGACGCAGATCGTGAACAGCGGCGCGGCCACCAGGTACGGCACCGCGCCGGCTGCCAGCCCGAGCATCAGCGGCACCACCAGCACCGCCGCCGCGGTGAACCCGGTGCGGATGAGCACCAGCGGCCCGAACCGGTCGGCGAGGAACCCGGAGGCGATCATCGCGACCAGCAGGCAGATCAGCGCCACGGTGTGCTGCGACGCGGCCTGGGTCTCGGTGTACCGCCCGGTGTGCCCGGCGAACTCGGGCAGGTACACCGACCCGAAGTACACGCCCATGGTCGACCCGATGGTCAGCATGAACGCGAGCGCCATCCGCCCCGCGTGCCGGCGCAGCAGGGGTCCCGCCGGCTCGACGCCGGCGTCCCGCGCCCGCTCGAACACCTCCGACTCCGGCACCCCGCGCCGGATCCACAGCGCCAGCAGCCCGCACAGCGCCGCGATCACGAACGCGATCCGCCAGCCGCCGTCGCGCAGCCCGTCGGGCCCGAGGACGCCGAGCAGCACCGCGAGCACGACGGTGCCGCCGAGCGTGCCGAGCGCGTCGCCGGAGTAGGCGAACGCGCCGTACCGGTGCCGGCGCTCGGGCGGCGCGACCTCGACGACGTAGGTCGCGGCGGTCGCGACCTCCCCGCCCATCGCGATGCCCTGCAGCATCCGGGCCAGCACGACCACGACCGCGGCCCACCAGCCGGCGACGGCGTAGGTCGGGGCGGCCGCGATGACCGCGGCGCCGACGGCGATGAGCGACACCGACGCCAGCAGGCCGGTGCGCCGCCCGCGGGTGTCGGTGATCCGGCCCATCACGTACGACCCGAGCGGCCGGACCACGAAGCCGACCGCGAACACGACGTACGCGCCCAGCACCCGCGTCACCGGGTCGCCGCCCGGGAACACCTGCCCGGCGAAGTACGGCGCGAGCAGCGCGTACATCGTCCAGTCGAGCGACTCGACGAAGATCCCCGCGGTGCTCGCCACCACGACCCGTGTCCTGCGCACCCGTGCCATCGCTGCCTCCCGGCGGCTCGCCCCGGCGGACCCGGCCCCGCGCCGGACCCGCCGGAACGTATCGTGGTGCGGATGGCCACGTTCAGCGAGCACCTGCGCGGCAGGTCGGACGACGAGCTGGTGCGCCTGCTGCTGCGGCGCCCCGACCTGGCGCACCCGTCGCCCGCCACGCTCGCCTCCCTCGCCGCCCGCGCCACCAGCCGGCCGAGCCTCGAGCGCGCGCTCGCGGGCGTGGACGCCGCGGTGCTCCAGGCGGTCGAGGCCGTCGTCGCGCTGCTGGCGGGGTCCACCGACCCGGCGACCGGGGTGCGCGCGAAGGACGTCGTGGCCGCGGTCGGCGCCGGGCGCGCGGACGCCCCCGCGGTCCGCGCCGCGCTGGCCACCGCCGCCGACCTGGCCCTGGTGCACCCCGCGGGCGGGCGGGCCGTCGACCCCGTGCTGCGCCCCGCGCCGGGCGTCGCCGAGCTCCTCGGCCCGGCGACCGCCGGCCTGGCCGCCCCCGCGCCGCACGACCCCGACCCCGCCGCCGTCCCCGGCCTGCTGGCCGACGCGCCCGCCGCCGGCCGCGCCGTGCTCGACGCGCTGACCTGGGGGCCGCCGGTGGGCGTGCGCCCCGCGGCCGGGCCCGCCGCCGAGGCCGTCACGGAGCTGGTCCGCGCCGGCCTGCTGGTGCGGGCCGACGAGCGGCACGTGGTCCTCCCCCGCACGGTCGCGCTCGCGCTGCGCGACGGCCGCACGCACCGCGCCCCGGCGACGCCGCCCGCGCCGGAGGACCTGCCGCGCCGGGACGCGTCGCTGGTCGAGGCCGAGCACGCGAGCGCCGCCGAGCGCGCCGTCCGGCTGGTCGCCGGGCTGCTGCGGCTGTGGGGCCAGGCCCCGCCCCCGGTGCTGCGCGCCGGCGGGCTCGGCGTGCGCGACCTGCGCCGCACCGCGAGCGCCCTGGAGGTCACCGAGCAGGAGGCGGCGTTCGTCGTCGAGCTCGCCGGCGTCGGCAGCCTGGTCCGCGACGACGGCGAGGAGTCGCCGCACCACGTGCCGACCACCCTCGCCGACGAGTGGCTCGCGCTCGACCTCGCCGACCGGTGGGCCCGGCTCGCGGCGTGGTGGGCCGCGACCCCCCGGTGGCCCGCCCTGGTGGGCACGCGCGACGAGCGCGGCTCGGTCCGCCCCGCGCTGGGCCCGGAGCTCGGCCGGCCGTGGGCGCCCCGGCTGCGGCACGCGGTGCTCGGGCTGCTCGCCGACGCCGGGCCGGGCGCGGCCCCCGACGCCGCCGCGGTGCGCGCGGGCCTGGCCTGGCGGACGCCGCGGTCCGTGCCGCCGCTGGACGCGGTCGCCACGGTGCTGCGCGAGGCGGGCTGGCTCGGCGTGCTCGGCGCGGGCGCGCTACCCGTCGCGGGCCGCGCGCTGCTCGACCCGGACGCCGACCCGCGACCCGCGCTGGCCGCGGGCCTCGGCGCCGCGCTGCCGCCCGCCGTCGACGACCTGCTGCTCCAGGCCGACCTCACCGGCATCGTCCCGGGGCGGCCGAGCCAGGAGCTCGAGGCGCTGCTCGACGCCTCCGCGCGGGTGGAGTCCCGCGGCGGCGCGGTGACCGTCCGGTTCACGCCGGAGTCGGTCCGGGACGCGCTGGACGCCGGGTCCACCGCGGACGACCTGCTCGCCGACCTCGCCGCGCACGCCCGGGGCGGGGTGCCCCAGCCGCTGGAGTACCTGGTGCGGGACGCCGCGCGCCGGCACGGGCGGCTGCGCACCGGCGCGGCGTCCTCCTACGTGCGCACCGAGGACCCGGCGCTGCTCGCCGGGCTCGCCGAGGACCCCCGGCACGCCGACCTCGGGCTGGTCCGGCTCGCGCCCACGGTGCTCGCCGCCCAGGCGCCGCTGCACGAGCTGCTCGCCGCGCTGCGGGCGCACGGGCTGGCGCCGGTCGCCGAGACGCCGGACGGGCAGGTGCTGCACGCCGCCCCCACGGTGCGGCGGGTGGCCGCCGCACGGCCGCGGTTCGCCCCGGAGGACGGCGCACGCGGGGCGCAGCCCCCGGCCGAGCGGGCGGCGGCCCTGGTGGGCGTGCTGCGCCGCGCCGAGGAGGCCCGGGCCGCGGGCGGGTCGACCGGCGGTGCGGGCGCGGTGGTGCGGGGCGCGGCGGCGGAGGCCGCCGGGGCCGCTGCGCCGGCGCGCGCCGACGGCTCCCCCACGCTGCGCGACCGCGCCTCGGGCGTGGCCGCCGCCACCGCGGCCGCGCGCGCCGGCCGCCCGGGCGCGACCCGGAACGGCCCGCGCCCGTCCGCGGGAACAGCCGACCCCGCCGAGGCGTTGGGGCTGCTGCGCGAGGCGGCCGCCGGGCACACCGAGGTGTGGCTGGACGTGGTCGGCTCGCGCGGCGCCCTGGAGCGGCGGCGAGTCGTGCCGGTCCGGGTCGACGGCGGACGGGTGCGCGTGGTGGACACCGCCCGGGACGCCGAGATCGTGGTCGCGGCCCACCGCGTCGCCGCGGTCACCCCGGTCGACGCGGCGGGCACCGAGCCGCCCGCCGACGACGACCCAGCAACCGACGACCCCCGGGAGGCGGGCACCGCATGACCGACGGACCCCTGATCGTCCAGAGCGACAAGACCCTCCTGCTCGAGGTCGACCACGACCAGGCCGAGGCCTGCCGCCGCGCGATCGCCCCGTTCGCGGAGCTGGAGCGCGCGCCCGAGCACGTGCACACCTACCGGCTGACCCCGCTGGGCCTGTGGAACGCCCGGGC
>NZ_DASQCJ010000103.1:0-2150 GCF_035634735.1 Cellulomonas sp. | reverse complement strand
GCCCGCCGCACGTCGTCCCAGGTCGGCAGGGCGAAGCCCGGGAGGTCGGCCGGGCGGGTCTCCACCCGGCGCCGGTGCTCGGCCGGGTCCGGGCACACGACCTCGACCACCCGGAGCGCCGCGCCGTGCGCCGCCGCGGTGCCGACCCAGCCCTCGCGCGCGGCCACCGTCGGGCTCACCGCGTCCGCGACCACCACCTGCCCGCGGCGCAGGTGCGGACCCGCGACCGCGTGCATGACGGCGTAGGCGGCGATGCCCGACTGCGCGGCCGCGACGCCGTACCGGCGCATGGCCGCCTCGATCGCGTCCACGCGCAGCGCCACGACCGGCACCGCGTCGGCGACGGCCGCGGCGAGCGTGGTCTTGCCCGATCCGGGCAGACCGCAGATCTGCACGAGCACGCGGGTCTCCGCCCCGTCAGCCCCGCTCCAGCGGGTCGTGGCCCCAGTTCATCAGCGAGTGCCGCCACGCCGTGTCCGTGACGTCCCCGGAGGGCCGCTGCGCCAGGTGCCGGTGCACGTACCCCACGACCTCCCGCATGTGGGCGTAGTCGTCGTCCGTCAGGTCGGCCTTCTTCGTGCGCGCGATCTCGACGATCCGCCGCCCGGAGCGGTGCCCGACGGACTCGCCGCCGCCGTCCTTCTGCCCGACGGCCCGCGACTCGTCCGTGCCGAGCCAGTCCTCGAGCTCCTTCGGCGTCATGGTGACGGCGTCCGCGTAGTCCCGCGCGACCTCGGCGCGCTCCTCGTCGTCCATGCGCGCCATGCTGGCACCGGGCCCCCGCGCCCGCGAGCGGCGGCCTCGCGGACGACGACGCTCGCAGGGCCCCTCCCGCGCGCCCGGTCCGCGCGGGTAGCGTGCGCCGTGACCCGACCGGGACCCCCCGGGACCGGGAGCGACGAGAGGGGCGTCCCGTGGCCGACCGCACCGAGGAGCTGATGGACGCCAACCTGCGGCGGGTGTTCGGGGAGCGCGACCCCGAGCGCCGGCGGGTGGCGATCGAGGACACCTACACCCGCGACGTCGTGTTCTCCGACCCGGAGGAGACGGTGTCCGGCTGGGACGCGCTCGACCGCAAGGCGCAGGGGCTGCTGGACGGCGCCCCGGGGTTCGCGTTCTCCGCCGACGGGCCGGTGCGGCGGGCGCAGGACCTGGCGCTGCTCGCCTGGCGGTTCGGTCCGCCCGGGCAGGACCCGGTGGTGCGGGGCATCGACGTGGCGGAGGTCCGGGACGACCGGATCGCGCGGCTGTGGGCGGTGCTCGTCCGGGACTGAGCGCACCCGCCCCCGGCGCCCTGGCGCCCCGCCCCGGCCCGCCCGCCGACGGCCGGCGCGGGGCGTGTCGGTGGTCGGCGGCATGCTGGGGTCCTCCGACGGAGGGAGCCGACGATGTCCACCCAGCCCGACACGCGCCCGGTACCGATCGACCCGCCCGGCGTGGTCCGCAGCCCCGCGTTCGCCCAGGGCATGCTGCTGCCCGCGGGACCGACGCTCTACGTCGGCGGCCAGAACGGGATCGACGCCGACGGCACGCTGCTCGACGGCCTCGGCCCGCAGACCGAGCAGGCGCTGCGCAACCTGCTCGCCGTGCTGGCCGAGGCGGGCACGGACGCCGACCACGTGGCGATCCTGCGGATCTTCCTGACCGCGGGCGTCGACCCGACGGCGGCCTACGAGGCGAGCGCCGCCGTCTGGGGCCGGCGGCGCACCGCCGTGACCGTGGTGGCCGTGCCGGAGTCCCGGCCCGGGGTGCTGGTCGAGGTCGAGGCGGTGGCCTCGGTGCCGCCACCCGCCTGACCGGCCCGCGGCGCAGGCTCACGCCCCCACGTACGCCGCCAGGTGCTCGCCGGTGAGCGTCGACCGCGCCGCCACGAGGTCCGCCGGCGTGCCCTCGAACACCACCCGTCCGCCGTCGTGCCCCGCGCCCGGCCCGAGGTCGACGATCCAGTCGGCGTGCGCCATGACGGCCTGGTGGTGCTCGATGACGATCACCGACTTCCCGGAGTCGACCAGCCGGTCCAGCAGGCCCAGCAGCTGCTCGACGTCCGCGAGGTGCAGGCCGGTCGTCGGCTCGTCCAGCACGAGCACGCCGCCCTTCTCCCCCATGTGCGTCGCGAGCTTGAGCCGCTGCCGCTCGCCGCCGGACAGCGT
>NZ_DASQCJ010000102.1:0-23292 GCF_035634735.1 Cellulomonas sp. | reverse complement strand
TGGCCGCACGGGGCCGCGGCGCGCGCCTACGGCGTGTTCGACGAGGTCGACGGGTACGCCCGGCGCGGGTCGTTCCTGCTGGACGCCGGCGGCGCGCTGCGGTGGTCGACGGTGTCCGCCGCGGGGGTCGCGCGGCCGTTCACGGCGTACCGGGACGCGGTCGCGGCGCTGTGACGGGGTCGCCGGTGGCGGGCCGGGCGCAGGTCCGGGCGCCGGCCCGGCGGCGGCACCCGCACCGGTAGGCTGCGCACCGCAGCAGGGGCCTGTAGCTCAGTTGGTCAGAGCGCCGCGCTTACACCGCGGAGGTCGTCGGTTCGAGACCGGCCGGGCCCACCCGACCCACCGCGCACACCGCCGGCGGCGTCCCGGCCCGCCACCGGCCCCGCGGGCATGACACCGCCCCAGGAGCCGGGCACGGTATCCCACCGTGCGTCCCTGGGGCGGTGCGTCACCCTCCCACGCGGCACCCCGGGCTGTCACCGGACGGCCGGTCGGGATTCGCGCCAGTCCCGTGGGTTACGAGGCGACCGCGTCGCCCTCCGGCAGCAGCGACCGCACCACGCGTGCCGGGTTCCCCGCCACGACCACGTCCGGCGGCACGTCCTTCGTCACCACGGACCCCGCGCCGACCACCGACCGCGCCCCGATCGTCACGCCCGGGCAGACCACGACGCTGCCGCCGAGCCACACGCCGTCCTCGATCGTGATCGACGAGACCCGCTCCCAGCCCTGCGGGCGCAGCTCCGGGTCCAGGACGTGCGTCGGCGTGTACAGCCGCACGCTCGGGCCGATCAGCACGTCCGCGCCGACCCGGATCTCCCCGCCGCCGAGCGTGAGGAAGTCCGCGTTGACGAAGGTGCGGTCGCCGAGGTGCAGGCGGTGCCCGTAGTCCAGGTAGAACGGCGGGCGGAAGTCGACGCCCTCGCCCACGGTGCCCAGGAGGTCGCGGAACAGGGCCTCGGCCGCGGGGCGGTCCTCGTCGTAGAGGGCCGTGATCCGGCGGCAGGTGCGCTGGGTGCTCGTCGTCAGCTCGGCGAGCTCGGGGCCGAACCGGTAGCGGTACCAGTCGCCGGCCACCATCTTGTCGTACTCGGTGCGGCCGTCCGCGAGGGCGGTCGCGAGGTCGAGCTCTGCCACGGGGGTTCTCCTTCGTCGTGTGCGTCGAGTGTCCCAGGCGGGCGCGGCGGGCCGGGCGGACCTTCGGCACGCGCGCGCCCCGCTCCGCCCGGGGCCGGTGCCGCGCCGTCGGCCGCGCCCGGCGCGCAGGTGACGATCCTGTGTGCGTCCGGCGCACGCCCCGGGCAGCCCGCCGCCCGGGCGGCGCGGGGGGGAGGAGGGTGGGCGTGCCGCCTCGTACGGTGAACCGGTGCCCCCGCTCTCCCCGCTGCTCCGCCGTGCCCGCGCCACCCTGACCGCCCTGCTCCTTGCGGTGCTCGTGACCCCGCTCGCGGCGTCGGCGGCCGCGGAGCCCGCCGCGGGATACGCCGCGGCGGACGCGGCGCCGGATCGCCCCGCGGTCCTGCTCGTCGGCGTGACCGGCCTGCGCTGGGACGACCTGAGCGCCGTGGGCACCCCCGCGCTGGCGGAGCTCGCCGCGACGGGCGCGGTCGGGAGCACCGTCGTGCGGAGCGTGCGCTCGTTCACCTGCCCGAGCGCCGGCTGGCTCGCGGTGGGGGCGGGCGGCCGCGCCGACGACACGCGGGTCGCGGACGGCAGCTGCCGGACCCTGGCCGAGCCCGACGCGGCGGGGGCGGTGCCCGGGTGGGCCGACTACGTCGCCGCGACCGACGCCTCGGCGTACGACTCGCGGCTCGGGCTGCTCGGGGACGCGCTCGCGTCGTCCGGCGTCGCGGCGACCGGCATCGGGCCGGGCGCCGCGGTCGCGCTCGCGGACGCGGCCGGCCGGGTGGTGGGGGAGCACGTCGAGCGACCCGAGGGCGTGGACGACCTGCGCGACGCGACGGCGGCAGCCCTCGCGGGGTCGGCGCTCGTCGTCGTCGACGCCGGGGCGGTGCGCGACCCCGGCCGCGCGACCAGGGACCGGGCCGCGGGCCCGGGTGACCGCGCGGCGGCGGACGGGGCCGAGGCCGACCCGACCGGTGCCGACCCGGCCCAGGAGATCGGGCCCGAGGTGGTCGCCGAGCCCGACCGCGCCGAGCAGGTCCGCGCCGTGGACGCCCGCGTCGGCGCCGTGCTCGAGGCTGCGCGCGCCGCGGGCGAGCAGCCCGCCGTGCTGCTGGTCTCGGTCGCCGACTCGGGCCGCCGCGCGCACCTCCAGGTCGCCGCCGCGACGGGCCCCGGGACCGGGCCCGGCCTGCTCGGGTCCGCCTCGACCCGGCAGCCCGGCCTGCTGCAGACGACGGACGTCGCGCCGACCGTGCTGGACGCGCTCGGCGTCCGGGACCACGCCGCCGCGGGGTCGCTGGTGGGCTCGGCGGTGCGGGTCGCGGCCGACGACCGGACCGGCGCGGAGCGGGTCGCCGCGCTGGTCGACCAGAACCGGCGGGCCCAGGCGGTCGCGCCCCGCGTCTCGGGCTTCTACGTGCTCTGGGTGAGCCTCAACCTCGCGCTGTACGCGGCGGTGACCGTCGGCCTGACCCGGCGCGGGCGGTCGCTGCTGGCGTGGGTCCGCCGTCGCACCCGGACCGGCACCGCGCTCCCGCACCCGGGCCAGGAGCAGGCGCAGGCGCGCGGCGTCCTGGAGGCGCTCCGCGTCGCCGCGGTCGCGGTGGCGGCCATCCCGGTGGCGACCTTCCTCGCGAACCTCGTCCCGTGGTGGCGCACGGGCGACCCGGGGTGGGTGCTGGGCCCGCTCGTGGCCGCGTTCGCGCTGCTCGTGGGCGCGGCGGCGCTGGCGGTGCCCGCATGGCGCCGGGTCCCGCTCGGTCCGGTCGGCGTGGTCGCCGCGATCACGGCGGTCGTGCTGGGCCTGGACGTGGCCCTCGGGGCGCGGCTGTCGCTCGACTCGCTGATGGGGCCGGGGTCGCTGGTGGCCGGGCGGTTCTACGGGTTCGGCAACCCCGCGCTCGCGCTGTTCGCCACCGCGACGATCCTCGGCGCGGTCGCGCTGGTCGACCCCCTGGTGCGCCGGGGCCGGCGGCGGGCGGCCACGGCCGTGGTGGCGCTGACCGGCCTGCTGGCGCTCGGGGTGGTGTCCGGGATCGTGTCGACGACGCCGACCACCGGCGCGAACTTCGGCGGGCCGCCCGTCGTCGTCGCGGGCTTCCTCGTCCTGGTCGTCGTGACGGCGGGGGCGCGGCTGGGCTGGCGCCGGCTGACGCTGGTGGTCGCGGCCGGGATCACGGCCTCCGTGGTGCTGTCCGTCCTCGACTGGCTGCGGCCGGCCGACGAGCGGACGCACCTGGGCCGGTTCGTCGAGACGGTGCTGGACGGCGGGCTCGGCGGGGTCCTGCTGCGGAAGGCCGGGACGAACCTGCGGATCCTGCTCGGCAGCGAGCAGACCCTGCTCGCGATCGGCGGGCTGGTGCTGGTCGTGATCCTGCTCGGCCGGCCCGCCCGCTCAGCGTTCCGCGCGAGCGACGGTGGCCCGTACGCGTGGCTGTCCGGCGGGGCGCCGCTCCGCGCGCTCACCACGGACGCCCCGCTGCTGGTCGGCGGGCTCACCGCGCTGGCGGTGGCGCTCGGCTTCGGGTTCGCGATCAACGACTCGGGGGTCGTCGTGCCCGCGACCGGCGTGGGGCTGGCGGTGCCGCTGCTGGTCGCCGCCTGCGCGACGTGGCTGCTCGGCCGGAACGCCCGGCCGGCCGGGCCGCCGCCGGGGCCTACCCGCCCCGCCGTGCCGTCGCCCGCCGCACGGGCCCGAGCGTGAACAGCAGGGTCGCGAGCGCGGTCACGGCGAGCAGGGCGAACCCGGTGCCGTAGTCGCCGCGGAGCTGGTAGACGGCGCCCATGATGAGCGGCGGGAGGAACCCGCCGAGCCCGCCCGCGGCGCCGACCACCCCGGTCACGGCGCCGACCGTCCCCGGCGGGGCGACCTGCGACACGAGCGCGAAGGTCGCCCCCGACGACGCCCCGAGGGCGGCGGCCAGCCCGAGGAACGCGATCGTCCCGACCGGCACCAGGTCGGGCTGGAACGCGACGACGCCCGCGAGGACCGTGACCGCGGCGAAGCACACCGCCGAGACCGGCACGGCGCCGACCCGGTCGGAGAGCGTGCCGCCGACGGGGCGCATGGCGACCGCGAGCACCACGAAGCCCGCGGTCCGGGCGGCGGCGTCGCCCTGGGTCAGCCCGTAGGCGTTGGACAGGAACGTCGGCAGGTACACCGAGAACGCCACGAAGCCGCCGAACCCGACGGCGTACAGCCAGGACAGCTGCAGCGTCGCCGGGATGCGCAGCGTCGCCCAGGTCCGGGACAGCAGGCCGCCGGCCCCGGTCGTCGCGGTCCGGGTCGGCGGATCGCGCAGCAGCGCGCGGGACACGACCGCGTACGCGGCGAGCAGCACCGCGACGAGGACGAACGGCGCCCACCGGCCGGCGGCGTCGGCGATCGCGACCGTGGTGAACGACGAGATCGCCGTGCCGCCCATGCCGATGCCGAAGACCCCCAGCGCGGTCCCGCGGCGCTCCGGCGCGAACCAGCCGTTGACCAGCGGCACCCCGATGGCGAACGTCGTGCCGCCGAGGCCCAGCAGGAACCCGCCGACGAGCAGCAGCGGGTAGCTGTCCGCGACCAGGCCGACGAACAGCACCGGGACGATCGTGAGCGCGCTGACCGCGGGGAACATCACCCGCGCGCCGATCCGGTCGGTCAGGGCGCCGACCGGGACGCGGCCCAGCGACCCCACGATCACGGGCACGGCGACGAGCACGGACACCTGGACGTCCGACAGGTCGTAGGCCGCCCCGTAGGTCTGACCGAGCGGGCTGATGAGCGCCCACGCCCAGAAGTTGACGGCGAACCCGACGGTGGCGAGCGCGAGCTGCACGGAGGGCGCCGGTCCGCCGCGCCCGGGCGCCCTCGCCCCCGCGGTGCTGCCGGCCGCCCCGGGCGGGTCGGCGTCTGGTCGTCGCATCGCGCCCCCTCGCACGAACGTGTCCACCGGACGAGCGTCATGCTGCCACGTCGGCGGGCCGGGTGCGGCGGATCGGGCGCGGCGGGCCCCGTCACCCGCCGACGAGCTCGTCCAGCCCCAGCAGCCCGAGCACGTACCGGGTCGACTCGGGCACGTCCCGCAGGGTGCACGCCTGCCCGGTCTGCTCGCACGCCCGGCGGCACTGGATCAGGAACGCGATCCCGGTCGAGTCGATGAACGCGACCTCGCCGAGGTCGAGGAGGACCGGTGCGCCGTCGGTGAGCGCGACCGCGAGCGCCCGGCTCGCCTCGTCGCGCAGCGACGCGTCGACGTCGCCGCGCAGCCGCACGACCGTCCGACCCGCGTCGGTCCCGACCGTGATGGCTCCCGCTCGATGCGGCATGGACGGGCCTCCCGACGCGTCGCTGCGGCCGCCCGGGGCCGGAGCGGTCGGCCGGTCGCCACCGGGGCGACGCGGCCAGGTCCCAAGTCTCGCACCGTTTCCCGGATGCGACAGGGGAACGGCCGCGGCCCCCGCGCGGCCCCGCGGGCGTGGGAGGCTCGGGTGCATGGCAGCCGACGACGACCGCCCCGCCCGCGCCGCGGACGACCGCGCCCGCCCCCGCGACCGGCTCGCCGTCGTGGCCACCGAGCCGGTCGACGACGCGCCCCGCGAGCCCGCCCGCCGGAGCCCGGGCCGTCGCTGGCTCCCGCTGGCCGTGCTCGCGGTCCCGGTCGTCGTCGTCGCGGCGGTGCTCGGCGTGCAGGCCGCGGGCGGGGGCGGGTTCGACCCCGAGGCAGCCGGCGAGCGCGTGTCGGCGGTCGCGGACGGGATCATGGCGGCCGAGGAGGGCTTCGTGCACGGCTCGAGCAGCGTCGGCCGGCCGGGCGCCGCGGTCGGCGGCTCCACGTCCGACCTCGCGCCCCGGGCGTACGACGTGACGGTCGTCTGCGCGTCGGACGGCGGGCGGGGAGCCCACCTCACGGTCACGTCCGGGGGCGCGACCGCCGGCGAGGCCGAGGTCGCCTGCTCGGACGCGGCCGACCCGGACGCCGACCCGCTGCTCACGGTCCTGCCGCTGGCGGAGCTGAGCGGCGGCTTCTCGTACGAGGTGGTCCCCGAGACGCCGGCGGCCGTCGCGGTCGTCCTGTCCTGAGCCCGCGGCTCACCCCCGCCGCGTGACGACGCGGGGCGGGCCGGGCGGCACGCTGGCGGCGTCGGGTCGGACGCGGCGCGGGAGGGGGCGGGGCGCGGTGCTCTACCACATCCGGGTCGTCGGCCCCGAGCGCGACCTCGGCGGGCTGGGCGAGTACGCCGACATCGTGGCGGCGCCGACTCGGGACGGGGCGATCCTGTCCTGCGAGGTGCCCGACGCCTCCGGGCTCACCGGGGTGGTGGCGCTGCTCTGCGACCTCGGGGTGGACATCGCGGAGCTCCAGGCGGTGTCCCGCCGCGCGTGAGGGCGGCGCGTGCGGTGAGGTCGTCACAAGCGCACGAGGTCGTCACGTACGAGTGACGACCTCGCCCCGTTTTGACGACCTCACGGCCCCGACCCCGGCCGCGGCCCGGCCGCGGCGGCGGTCAGCCGAGGGCGCGGAGCGCCGGGGACCACGCGGGCCCCGGGTCCGGGGCCGCGTCCGGGACCGGGGCGTAGAGCCGCAGGACCAGGCTGAACGGCCCCGGGGGTGCCGGGAGCCAGCCGGCCCGCCCCGCCGGGTCGGCCGGGGCGTCGTGCTGCACCGCGAGGGTCAGCGAGCCGTCGCGGCCCCACGGCAGGTCGGGCGCGCCGGGGCCGAGGGCGTACCGCCGCGCCCGGTTCGCGACGAGCTCGCCGGACGGCTCCGCGTACGCCGCGAGCGACCAGTGCAGGCGGGCCGGCGGCGGCGTGCGCAGCGTCAGCCGGTACCGCCGGCGGCCGTCGAGCGGCTCCCCGTCCAGCGCCCGCCAGCGCACGGCCCGGACCTCCTCGGGCTCCGGGCCGTGCAGCTCGTGCTCGGCCGCGACCGCCCGGCGCAGCGCGGCCGCCCCGTCGGCCCCCGCCGCCCCGGAGCCGGCGCCGCCCAGGCCCTCGCGCCGCAGCGCGTCGGCCAGCTGCGCCGCCCCGAGGGCCGCGCCCCGGGCGACGAGCACCCGCGTGCGGGCGTCCGGCCCCGCGGCGCCCCACCCGTCGGGGCCGCCCGGCAGCACGCCGAGCCGCACCCACCGCCCCACCCGGGCCCGGTCGGCCGGGTCCAGCGCCGGGGTGAGGCGGAGCAGCAGGGCCAGGTAGTCCACGAAGCCGGCGCCCCAGGCGCGCTCCTCGTCCCAGGGCAGCCAGGCCACGGAGGGCGCGGGCCGCGGCGGCGTGACGCCGCCCAGCGCGTGCAGCGGCCGGACCCGGAACGCGCGCTGCACGGCCCGCGCCGCGGGCAGGTCGCCCGGCGCCGGCACCGCGGTGCGGGTGATCACCCGGACGAGCGACGAGGCCGGCCGCAGCACCCCGCGCACGCCGGGCGGCAGGGGACCCTCCCAGCCGGGCCCGACCACGGCCCAGTCGCCGCCGTCCGGCCCGGTGCCGACGGCACCCAGGTGCCCGACGGTGCGGCCCAGCAGGTCCACCACCTGGGCCCCGGCGTACAGCCCGGGCGGCAGGTCGGGGTGGCCGACGACGGCTGGCTCGGCCCGCAGGTCCAGCCACCCGCTCGACCGCAGCAGCAGCGGGTCGGCGTGCCGGGTGCCGTCGCCGGGCTCGGGCGGGGCCTCGTCGTGGTCGAGGACCCCCAGCGCGGCGACGCCGGTCCGGAGCTCGGTGCGCAGCTCGCGGTAGCCGAGCAGCGCCGGGTGCGCCCACACCGCGGCCTCCGCCGCGGCGCGCACCACCTCGGGGTCGTGCGGCACGGGGACCGGGGCGGGCAGGGTCTCCGGCATCGCCCACCGCCCTCGCACCCGTCCCGCTCCGACGCCCACCAGCACAGCTGCGCCGGGCGGTGCGGGCCTCACCCGCGGCGCGTGAACCGCACCCCGCGCCGACCGCCCCGACCCGCGCTCACCCGCCGCGGGTGAGGGAGTCAGGGGAAAACATGACTCACGATCACCCCGGACCTGTCATCGTGGTGGAGGGTGAACCGCGGACCCGCGAGCGGGCGGTCTACGGTGAGGTCGAGCACGCGTCGAGGGGCGTGGACATGGACGCTGGGGACGACGGCGGAGCGGTACCGCGGGACCGTCCGGGGGCGCGGCGCGGCCGCGCGGCGCCCGGGGGGAAGTTCACCGTGCCGCGGCCACCGCACGGGCTGGTCGCGCGGGCGCGGTGCGACGAGGCCCTGGCCGCGACGGTGGCCGCGCACCGGCTGACGGTCGTCAGCGCGCCCGCCGGCTTCGGCAAGACCACCCTGCTCGCGCAGTGGGCGGCGCACACGCCCGGCCCGGTCGCGTGGGTGTCGCTCGACCCGCTGGACGACGAGCCCGGTCGCCTCGTCCGGGTGCTCGGCGACGCGCTCGCGCCGTTCGCTCCCGTGGCGCGCCCCGACGACGGCGTGCCCGACCGCGGGGCGGCGACGGTCGCGCGCCGGCTCGACGCGCTGGTCGCGGCCCTCGAGGACCTGCCGCCGGAGACGGTCGTGGTCCTGGACGACGTCCACCTGCTCTCGGCCCGGACGGCGCGCGAGGTGCTGGGCCCGGTGCTGCGGTACGCCGGGCCCCGGTTCGTGCTCGCGGGCCGGTACGACGCCGCGCTGCCGGTGAACCGGATGCGGATGGCGGGCGACGTCGGGGAGCTGCGGGAACGCACGCTCGCGTTCACCGAGGACGAGGTCGCCGACGTGGTGCGCGCGGTGGGCGGACCCGGCGACGCCGCGGCGGTGCGCGCGCTGTGGGAGGTGACGCGCGGCTGGCCGGTCGCCGTGCGGCTCGCTCTCGCGGCCGACGTGCTGGGCGCCTCCGGCGAGCCGCTGGCGCAGCTGCGCGACCGGGACGTGCCGATCACCGGCTACCTGGTGGAGGAGGTCGTCGGGTCGCTACCGGACGACCTCGCCGACTTCGTGCTGCGCGCGAGCGTCGCCGAGCAGGTCGACCCCGAGCTCGCCGAGGCGCTGGTGCCCGGCGGGGCGCGGCTGCTCGACGCGTGCGTCGGCCGCGGGCTGTTCCTCACCGACGTCGGCGACGCCGGCGACGGGCCGGTCTACCGGTGGCACGCGCTGGTCGCGGCGCACGCGCGGGCCGTGCTGGCCCGGCGCGACCCGCTCGCCGCGCGGGTCGCGCACCGGGTGGTCGCCGCGCACCTCGGTCCCCGGGACCCGGCGGCGGCGATCCGGCACGCCCTCGACGGCCACGCGCCCGACCTGGCCGCGCGGGTGCTGGGCGAGCGGTGGCCGGACCTGGTGGTGCGCGGCGACGTCGGCCAGGTGCGCGGCCTGCGCGCGGCACTGCCCCCGCGGTACCGCAGCGACCCGGACGTGCTGCTGGCGCTCGCGGCCGCGCACGCCTACGAGGCCGACGGCTCCGGCGGCGACGACGGCGGGCCGGCGTGGGTGGGCGAGCTGGTGCGGACGTTCCTCGGCCCGGGCCGCCCGCCGCTGGAGGAGTCGGTGCGCCGCGGCCGGGCGCTGCTGGACGGCGGGGTGCCCGACAGCGGGGTGCCCGACGACGCGGTCCGGGCGCTCGCGCTCTACCTGGTCGGCCGCGCCGAGCTGCAGCAGTACGGCCCGGACCCGGCGGCGCTGGTCCACCTCGGGGAGGGGGGCGCCCTCGCGGCCGAGCGGGGCTGGGTCGCGCTCGAGCTCGGCTGCCGGGCGGAGGAGGCGTTCGCCGCCTCGCTGCGCGGGGACGTCGGCGGGGCGCTCGACCGCGCGCGGGCCGTGCTCGCCACGGCGGCGCTGCACGAGTGGCAGGGCGCGAGCATCGTCGCGGTGGCCCACCTGGCCTGCGGCATCGCGTCCTACTGGCGCGACGAGCTCTGCGCCGCGTCCGGCCACCTGCGGGCCGCGATCGAGGCCGCCGGGCGGAACCGGCGCGAGGTCGCCGTGCACGCCGCGGGCATCCTGGCGATCGTCTGCCTCGCCCAGGGCGACGCGCCCGGGCTGGCGCGGGCGCGGGAGATCACCGACGCGCCCTGGCCGGACGGGTCCGCGCCCGAGCACCTGACGGCGTTCCGGTCCTTCCTCACCGCGGTGCAGCTCGGCGCCGAGGACCGGACGCGCGAGGCGCTGGCCCTGGTCGACGAGTCCTCGGTGGCGTTCGCGGACCCGCTGGCGCTCGGCTGGCAGAGCGACCTGCTGCTGCGGATCGGCGACATCGACGGTGCCGAGCGCGCGCTGCAGGCCGCGGAGCACGCCGCGGCGGGTGCGTCCGCGGCCCTCGGCGGGACGCCCGCCCAGGTGCGGGTCGCGAACCTGGCGGCGGCCGCGGCGCTGCACGCCGACGAGGACGACGCGGCCGCGCACGTCGCCCTGGAGGCCGCCCTCGCCGCCGCAGCGCCGCACGGTCTGGTCCGGCCGCTCCGCGACCGCGCCGCCGCGCTGCACCCGCTGCTCTCGGCGCACCTGGAGTGGGGGAGCGCGCACGAGCCGCTGGTCACGCGGCTGCTGGTCGCCGAGCACGAGGCGCCGGCCCCGCGCGCCTCGGCGTGGGACCTGACGCCGCGGGAGCGGGACGTGCTGGCCTGCCTGCGGTCGTCGCTGACCTCGGAGGAGATCGCCGGGTCGCTGTTCCTGTCGATCAACACCGTGAAGACGCACATGCGGGCGATCTACCGGAAGCTCGGGGTCGACGGGCGGCGGGCGGCGGTGCGCACGGCCGTGCAGCGCGGCCTGCTCTGAGCCGGGCGCAGCGCCGCGCCGCGGCGCCCGCGCGCAGCCGGCCGGACGGCGCACGCGAGGGCGGCGGCACCCCGGGGGGTACCGCCGCCCTCGCGTCGGTCGCGCCCCGGCCCGCGTCAGGTCGACACGGGCCGCAGCTCGCCGCCGTGCACGATCAGCGCCCAGAGCACCGTCACGCACAGCCCGATCGACACGAGGGACCACCACGGCGTCGCCGGCAGGGCGACGAACTGCAGCAGCAGCTCCAGGCCGACCAGGACGACGGCGGTCACCCGGGCCCAGGTGGCCGCGGTGGTCAGCAGCGAGACGCCGACCACGAACACCAGGGCCGACACCGCGAGGTGCACCCAGCCCCAGGTCGAGATGTCGACCGCGGCGAGCCCGTAGGTCGTCCAGGCGACGATGGTGTTCGGCGAGAACACCGCGACCAGCCCGCTGAACATGCCCCACAGGCCCATGAGGATCATCATCAGCGCGCCGAACCAGATCCAGCCGACCCAGGCGGTCTCGCGCGGCCGCACCCGGGTGCCCTGGGCGGCGTAGGCCTTCGTCATGGTCGTCCTCCTCCCGACCGGGGCGTCACCCGGTCCCCGCTCCGGCTCCGGCGTCCGCTCAGGCGTTCTCCTCGAACGCCTCGCGCAGCCGCGCCTCCTCGTCCTCGGACAGGTTGGTCTGGATGAGCTCGGGGTGGATGCCCTGGTCCTTCAGCGCCCCGAACACCTTGTCCGGCACCGCGCCGGACGACAGCAGGAACAGCGCCGACGTGCCCGGCGTGACCTTGCTGCGCACGGACTCGATGAAGTCGTCGTCGATGCCGACGTCCGTGAGCGACCCGGCGAGCGCGCCGGCCGCCGCGCCGATCGCGGCGCCGATGAGCGGGATGAAGAACAGCAGGCCGAAGAGCATGCCCCAGAAGGTGCCGCCCAGGGCGCCCGCGGCGGCGAGGCTGTGCGCCTGCCGGGTCTTCGGCTTGGACTTGTCCGGGTCCCAGGACACCGTGGCGGCGTCGTGCACCTGGATGAGCTCCTGCTTCGCCAGCGACTCGAGCGCCTGCTCGGCCTGCTGCGCGCCGCCGGGGGTGTCGAACTTCCACACGCTGAGAGTGGCCACCGTCGTGCTCCTTCGTCGGTTCGTCGGTCTCGTCGCCGGGTGGGACGCTGCCAGCCTCACCGCGGCGCCGAGGCCTGCGCATCGCCCGGGCCGGGTGACCCCGGGCGTCGTGGCCGGTCACGGGGACCGCGCGGGTCACCCGCGGAGGACGACGCCGCGGGGCCGCCGGGGCGCGAGGCTCGTCGCGAGCACCGACGACCGGGGGGAGTCGCCATGCCCGACGACCGCGCCGTGACCGCGCCGCGGCTCGCGCTGTCGGCGGTCGCCGCGGCCGCCGGCCTGGCGCTGGTCGTCGCCCGAGCCCGGGCGGGCGTCGCGCTGGAGCCGGTGGCGTGGGAGGCGACGGCGCAGCTGGTCGGCGCGGCGGCCCTGCTGCTGCGCCGGGAGACGGTGGCGCTCGCGGTCTGCCTGCCGCTGTGCCTGCTGTCCCCGGTGGTCGCGACGCCGGTCGCGCTGTACCTGGTCGGGCGGTGGGCCGGCCCGCGCGCCGTCTGGCTCGGGCTGCTGGCGGCGCTGGTGATGATCTGGCCCGCCTGGCGGCTGACCGCGTTCCGGTCGGGCGTCGCCGTGCCGCTGGTGCTGCTGCTCGACGTGCTGGTGCCCTGGCTCGCCGGGCGCGGGCAGCGGGCCGCGGCCGCCGCCGCGGCGCTGCGGGTGGCGCAGGAGCGCGCCGCCGCCGAGGCCGCCACCCTCGCGGTGCGCCGGGCCGAGCGCACCCGGCTCGCCGGCGAGCTGCACGACGTCGTGGCGCACCGGATCAGCCTGATCGTGCTGCACGCGAACCTGCTGGACGCCGCCACCGACGACCCGGCCGTGCACGCCGGCGCCGCGGAGATCCGGGACACCGGGCGCGCGGCGCTGGACGAGATGCGCGAGGTGCTGCGGCTGCTGCGCCGGGAGCCCGGCGAGGACGGGCTGGCCCGGCACGCGCTGCCCGAGGTGGAGGGGCTGGTGGCCGCGGCCCGGGACGTCGGGCAGCCGGTCACCGCCGTGGTGGCCGCCGCGCACCGCGAACCGCCCGACCCGGCCGAGCGCACCGCGGTCCGCGTCGTCCGCGAGGGCCTGACCAACGCGGTCCGCCACGCGCCCGGCGCGGGCACCCGGGTGCTGGTCGAGGACGCCGGCCCCGAGCTGCACGTGCAGGTGCTCACCACCGGGGCGCGGTCGGCGCCCACCGGCCTGACCACCGGCGGCACGGGGCTGGCCGGGCTCCGCGAGCGGGTGGCGCTGGTCGGCGGGCGGATGGACGCCGGCCCGACCCCTGCGGGCGGGTTCCTGCTCGACGCGCGGCTGCCCCGGCGGGCGGCGCCCGCGTGATCCGGGTGCTGGTGGTCGACGACGAGGCGCTGTTCCGGGAGGGCATCGCCCGGCTCGTCGCCGCCGCGCCCGACCTCGAGGTGGTGGGCGAGGCCGCCGACGGGCGGGCCGCGGTCGAGCAGGTGCGCGCGCACCGGCCCGACGTCGTGCTGCTCGACATGCAGATGCCGGTGATGGACGGGCTGAGCGCGGCCGAGGAGATCCTGCGGGCCGGCACCGGGGCGGCCGTGGTCGTCCTGACGAGCTTCCTGTCCGACCGGTACATCGTCCCCGCGCTCCGGCTCGGGGCCGCCGGCTACCTGCTCAAGGACAGCACCGTCGAGGAGCTGCACCGCGGGATCCGGGCCGCGGCCGCGGGGGAGGCGATGCTGTCGCCGACGGTGACCCGGCGGCTGCTCGACGCCGTCGGCCCCGCGCTGTCGGGGCTGGCGCAGGAGGCCCGGGACCGGGTCGCGCCGCTGAGCGCCAGGGAGCGCGACGTGCTCGCCTGCGTGGCCGAGGGGCTGTCGAACGCGGACACCGCGCGGCGGCTGTACCTGGCCGAGCCGACCGTGAAGGCGCACCTCGCCCACGCGATGACCAAGCTCGGGGTCGAGAACCGGACCCAGGCGGCGATCGTGGCGCACGACGCCGGGCTGGTGCCGCCGGGCGGGGGGTGAGCCCGCGGGGGAGGGCGCCCGGGGCGAGGAGCATCCGTTCGGACCGGGTGGGACGAGCCGGACGGACGAGGTCGCGGGGGTGCCCGCGGCGAGAGCGTGGTGGGTGTCGACGGGGGCGGGCAGGCCGCCCCCGCACCACCACCGGGAGCCCGCCATGTCGTCCCTCGCCCTCGTCCTCGCCGCGTCCGTCTCCGGCGCGACGCTCGTCCTCCCGGCCGCGCCCGCGGCGCCGGCGGGGGACCTGGCGGCGGCGTCGGTGGCGGGCGGGCACGGCATCGTGTGCACGGCCGCCGCCCCCGCCGCGTCGAGGTCGGTGCTGCGGGCCGCGGCCTGGACCGAGCACGTGCCCGGCTGGACCGAGACCGTGCACCCGGAGCGGGTCGAGACGGTGCCCGCGTGGACCGAGACGGTGCGCGAGGCGTGGACGGAGCGCGTGCTCGTGACCCCCGCGCACACCGTCGAGCGGGAGGTGTCGCCCGCGTACGAGAAGACCGTCGTCGACAGGGAGGCGTGGGTCGAGACGATCGACCACCCCGCCGAGACGCACACCGTCGAGCACCCGGCCGTGACGGAGACCCACTGGGTGTTCCGGCAGAAGAACGGCAACGGCGAGCGGACGGTCACCGACCAGTCGTCCTTCCCGGGCAACGGCTGGGTGCTGGTGCGCGAGGAGCAGGTCGTCGTGCGGGCGGCGGAGGTCGAGACCGTGGTGGACCGCGAGGCGTGGACGGAGACGATCCCGCACGAGGCCGAGACGCACGTCGAGCGGTACGACGCGGTGACGGAGACGGTCGAGGTCCCGGAGGAGTGGGCCTTCGTCGACCACCCCGCGGAGACGGTCACCCACCCGGCCCGGACCATCACCCACGCGGCGGTGACGATCGACCACCCGGCGCGGACGATCGAGCACCCCGCGGTGGTCGAGGAGGTGCCCGGGGACCCGGGCGCGGCGTCCTGCGTGGCGGCGGCGGACCCCGCCGACCCCGCCGACCCCGCCGTCCCGGCCTCGGCGGTCCTCGCGGCCACCGGCTCGGACGCGGCGGGCCTCGCCGCCGGGGCGCTGGGCGCGGTCGGGCTCGGGCTGGTCGCGCTCGGTGCGGCGCACCTGGCGCGGCACGCCTCGCGCGGCCCGGGCGGCCGGCGGCGCTGACCTTCCACCCCTCGTCCGCGCGGCTGGCACGATGGCGGGCATGTCCGCCTGGCACGCCCACGACTCCCGCACCGTCTACGAGAACCCGTGGATCCGGGTCCGCGAGGACGCGGTCACCCGGCCCGACGGCGGCGAGGGGGTCTACGGCGTCGTGGAGGTCCGGCAGCCGGCGGTGTTCGTCGTCCCCGTGACCGACGACGACGAGGTGGTGCTGGTCGAGGTCGAGCGGTACACGACCGGTGCGGTGTCGCTCGAGGTGCCCGCGGGCGGGTCGGACGGCGAGGACCCGCTGGTCGCCGCGGCGCGCGAGCTGCGCGAGGAGACCGGGCTCGCCGCCGACGACTGGACGCACCTCGGGCCGGTGTTCTCGCTCAACGGCGTCGCGCACGCGCCGGGCCACGTGCTGCTCGCGCGGGGCCTGCGGCCGGCCGACGAGGCGCACGCGCAGGACGAGGAGGGCATCGTCGCCGTGCGCCGGGTCCGGTGGCCCGACCTGCTCGACCTGGTGCGCGCGGGCGCGATCACCGACAACGAGTCCCTGGGCGCGCTGCTGCACGCGGCGATCGCGCTCGGCCGGGTGTCCTGACCGCGCGACCTACGGCGTCCGGCGCGGCCCACGCCGGTCGTCGGCGGCGGGGCCGGAGGTCGGAGGCCGAGCGGCCGACGGGTCCGCGGCGCCGCGCCCGGCGGTGGCGTGTCCCGCCGCCGCCCGGACGCCCGCGTCCCAGCCCGGCGCGCGGCAGCCCGGCGGCGGACCGTGGGGCACCGGGTCGAGCCCCGCGGCCCCGAGCAGCCACGCCACCACCGAGTTCGACGTCCACATGTCCCGGTCGCCCCGGGCCCGGCCGCCCCAGGTCCGCGCCGGCACGCCCGGCGCCGCCGCCAGCAGCCGCTCCGCGACGCGCGGGTCCGCGGACACCCGCCGCCGGGCCAGCGCCCACGCCAGGTCGGGCACCGCGCCGCCCGCCCAGCACCGCACCTCGTAGCGGAACAGCCGGGACCGGCCGAGCGGGCGCGCGCCTACCGGGCCGGTCGCGACGACTCCCCGGTCGACCGGAGGCTGGCCCCAGACGGGCGTCACCTCGACCGCGACCTCGGGGCCGGTCGCCGGCCGGACGAGCAGCGCGGCGTGCACGAGCGCCCGCGGCCGCCGGCGGTCCCGGAGCGCGGCGACCGCCTCGTAGGCGCGGCCGCTCGCGCGCACGACCCGAGGCCCGCCCGCGCCCAGCGGGATCCAGCAGAGCAGGACCCCGGGCCCGGGGGCGTCGTCCGAGCGGCCGGTCCCCATGCGCACCATCCCGCCACCTCCCGCCGCCACCCGCCACGGACCGACGTCCCGGCCGGGGGCGGCGTGGTCCCGCGCGCCCCGGGCTCCGCGGGACGCGTCCGGCTGCGCCGGGGGATTCCGGCACCCGGGTCCCGGCTGCTACCGTCGCGGCTCCTGGTAAGGACAGCCTTACCAACATTCGACGACAGGAGCGCGCCCGTGGCCCGCAGCAGCAACATCACCGCCGGCCGGCGCAAGCCCGAGGTCACCGAGCTGCTGACCCTGCACGTCCTGCGCACCAAGCGGGTGTCGACCGGGTTCGTCCGGGTCACGCTCGGCGGCGGGGACGCGGCCCGGTTCCGGCCGATGGGCTACGACCAGTGGTTCCGGCTGTTCATCCCCGTCGCCGACGACGCGGTGCTGTCCCGGCTGCCGAACAAGCTCGACACCCTCGCGTACCTCAAGTACCTCGCGATCGCCCGGACCGAGCGGCCCGTGCTGCGGAACTACACCGTCCGCGCCCACCGGCCCGACGGGCCCGACGGTCCGGAGCTCGACGTCGACTTCGTCCTGCACGGCACGCCCGAGGACGGGACCTCCGGCCCCGCCGCGACCTGGGCGCAGACCTGCGCGCCCGGCGACGCGGTCGCGATCCTCGACGAGGGGATCACGTTCCCGGCGGCGACCGCGCACGACCGGGTGCTGCTCGTCGCGGACGAGACCGGGCTGCCCGCCGTCGCCGGCATCCTCGGCTCGCTCGGGGCGGGCGCGCGCGGCGTCGCGGTCGTCGAGGTGCCGCACGCCGACGACGTCCAGGAGGTGGTGGCCCCGGCGGGCGTGCAGGTGCGCTGGGTGGTGCGGGACGACCCGCACGCCGTCGCGGGGCCGGCGGCGCTCGCGGCCGTCGAGGCGCTGCCGGTGCCGGACGAGCCGGTCACGGCCTGGGTCGTGGGGGAGCAGTCCCTGGTCGCCGCGGCACGACGGCACTGGGTCGCGGCGGGCGTGCCGAAGCAGGACGTGACGTTCTGCGGCTACTGGCGGGCGGCGAAGGCGCGCGCCGCGGCCTGACGGGCCGGCGGCTCAGCCCGCGGAGCCGGGCTCCGGGGCCACGGGCTCCACCAGCCCCGGCCCGTCGTTCGCCACGTTGCCCACGGCCCGGCCGACCTCGCGGGGCGTCAGGTGCGGCTCCGGCACGTTCACCAGCATCGCCCCGACCTCGTCGGCGGCCGTGATCGTCGGGTCCAGCCAGCCGTCCCACAGGTGGCCGGGCAGCAGCACCGGGCAGCGGTCGTGGATGTGCCCGAGGCTGTCGGTCGCGGGGCGCGTGATGATCGTGACGGTCCACAGCCAGCGCGTCGGGTCGTCGTCGGCCTTGCTGTGGTCGCGCCACAGCTCGTACAGCCCGGCGGCGGCCAGCGGCTCGGTGCCGTGCAGGAAGTACGGCGTCTTGGGGCCGCGCTCGTTGGCCTGCCACTCGTAGTAGCCGTCCATCGGCACCAGCGCGCGACGCTTCGCCGCCGCCTTCCGGAACGCCGGCTTGTCGAGCACCGTCTCCGAGCGGGCGTTGATCATCCGCGAGCCGATCGACACGTCCTTGGCCCACGACGGCACGAGGCCCCACCGGGCCTGCCGGAGCTGGCGCTGCGGGCCGTCGTCCTCGACGCGCTCGAGCACCACCGGCACGTCCTGGGTCGGGGCGACGTTCCAGGACGGTCCCGGGTGCTCGCCGAGGATCCGGTCGATCGCGAGGTCGCGCTCGAGCTGGTCCTCGGCCCGGGTCTGCGCGTAGCGGCCACACATGCAGCCCAGTGTGCCGCGCACCACCGACATCGACGACGCGGCGCGGTTCCGGGCCGGCGCGCGCGTGCCGCTCGGGGCGGTACCGGGCGGTACGGGGCGTCAGAACGGGGGCGGCTCGTCGTACGGGTCCGCCGTGGCGTCGTGGCACCGCCCGGTGCCCGGGCGGGTCAGGTAGCGGTGCCCGGTGGGGGTGAGCCACTCGAACAGCCCGGGCTCGATCTGCCGGAGCCGGAAGCCGCCGTCGGTCTTCAGGCGGTGGTGCCGGTGGCACAGCGGGCCGAGGTTGTCCGCGTCGGTGCGGCCCAGGGCGGCGTCGGGGTCGGCGCCGGGCTGGGGGTGGAACTCCTCGGTGTGGTCCAGGTCGCAGCCGCAGGCCGGGCGGACGCAGCCGGGTGCGACGCACGTCCCGTCGCGGGTGCGGACGAACTCATCGAGGGCGGCAGGGGGCCGGTAGCGCTCGCGCCCGACGTCCAGCAGCCGGTGGGAGACCGGGTCGGTGACCAGCCGCCGCCAGACCCCGCCGACCGCCAGGGCCCGGGCGCGGACCGCGTCGATCGGGCCGTGGCCCTCGAGGTCTGCGGGCTGGTCGTCCAGGCCGATCAGCGTCGAGGCGGCGACGGTGATCCGGACCTCGGCACCGGGGCGCCCGGAGCAGCGGGTGCAGCCGCGGCCCGACGTGGTGGGTGCGAGGGCGGTCGTGGCCGGCTGCGTGCCGGGCGCCGGCTGCGTGCCGGGCGCAGTCTCGGTCGACGCGGCGGGGACGATCAGCGCGGGGCCGACCGCCCACGCCTCGGCGGCGGGCGTCGTCGACGTGGCACCGAGCGAGCGCGGGTGCGACGCGCCGCCGTCGGCGGGCCCGGGTGCGGCCGTGGGGAGCGGTGCGGGCGTGGCACCGGCCGCGGGTTCCCGAGTCGTGGCGTCCAGCGGGACCAGCGTGCCGGTCGGGACCGGATCGACCGGTCGCGCGGGCACCGGCTTGCCCCACAGGGGGCTGCGCGGGTCGTCCGGCGACAGGCGCGGCTTCGGGACCACCGGCGGCGGCGGGTCGAGGTGGACCTCGAACGCCGGCCCGTCCGACTCCGGCACGTCCCCCACGACCAGGTCGCGGAGCCCGTCCGCGCGCAGCTGGTCCAGGGTCCGCCGGTCCCCGAGGGCCTTCGCCGCCTTGGCGGTGTGGTCCAGGACCCCGTCGACCCGGGTGGCGTCCTCGGCGGCCAGGACGAGCCACATCGACGCCATCCCGTGCGGCTGGGTCCGCGGGTGCCCCACCCGCCGGGTCCGGCGCGCCCGCTCGTGCCGCCCCGCCTCCCCGTCCGGGTCGGCCAGACGCACCGCCCGCTGGACGCGCTGCTCGAGCTGGGCCTTGGAGCACTGGTGCGCATCGGGCAGCACCGCGTGCTCCACCGCCTGCGCGGCCTGGTACGGCAGGTCCTTGACCCCCTGGACGATCACCTCGGTCTTCGCCGCGTCGAGGTGACCGGTCTCCAAGGCCTCGTGGGTGGCCGCCAGCAGGCCGTCCAGGAACACCGCCCGGTGCATGACCTTGGTCGCCGACACCCGCGACCACCCCAGGCGCATCGCCAGCTCCTCACCGGCCACGCACCGCTGCGTCGGCGGGGCACCCGCCAGCGGCGACCAGTCCGGGCGCATCTCCTCGCGCCGCGCCAGCTCGGCCGCCGCATCCAGCATCGCCGCGTGCTGGTAGGACTCCATCCGCGCCCGGGCCGCGACCACCTCGACCAGGACCGTCGAGGTCAGCGCCCTCAGGTCAAGGCCCCGCAACCACGCGTCCAGCACCGGCCCCGGCGGGCACGCCGCGATCGCCTCGACCTGCCGCTGCTCACCCGTCCTGGGCGCCCGCCCGGCCGCCACCACGGGGTCCGGGCCGAAGTCCGTCAGGCACACGCCCTCGGCGTCGTAGACCGGCAGCACCGGGGCGGCGACCACGTCGCCGTCCGGGTGTTCCTGCAGGTCAGGTGCCATGGAACAACGCTACCGACGACCACTGACACGCCCCGCCGGGCGCGCGGTCGTAGGCTGCCCCCGTGCGAGCGACCCTCATCCACGGCCCCCGCGACGTCCGCCTCGAGCAGGTGCCGGACCCCACGATCCAGCGCCCCACCGACGCCCTCGTGCGCGTCGTGGCGTCCTGCGTGTGCGGCTCCGACCTGTGGCCCTACCGCGGCGTGCGGCCGACCAGGCAGCCGCGCCGGATCGGGCACGAGTTCGTCGGCGTGGTCGAGGAGGTCGGCGCGGACGTCCGGACGCTGCGCCCGGGCCAGTTCGTGGTCGCGCCGTTCACCATCTCGGACGGCACCTGCGTGCATTGCCGCAACGGCGTGCCGACCTCCTGCGTGCACAGCAGCGGCTGGGGCGGGGACGACGCGGAGGGCGTGTTCACCGACGCCGGGCAGGGCGAGTTCGTCCGGGTCCCGCTCGCCGACGGCACCCTCGTCGCGATGCCGGACACCCCGGACCGCGACCTGCTGCCGCACGTCCTCACGCTGACCGACGTCATGGGCACCGGCCACCACGCCGCGCTGTCGGCGGGCGTCGGCCCGGGCTCGACGGTCGCGGTCGTCGGCGACGGCGCGGTCGGCCTGTGCGCGGTGATCGCGGCGAAGCGGCTGGGCGCGGAGCGGGTCGTCGCGCTGTCCCGGCACGCGCCGCGGCAGGCGCTGGCGCGCGAGTTCGGCGCGACGGACGTCGTGGCGGAGCGGGGCGACGAGGGTGCGGCGGCGGTGCGCGACCTGCTCGGCGGCGTCGGCCCGGACCAGGTGCTCGAGTGCGTCGGCACCAAGGAGTCGATGCAGCAGGCGCTCGACACCGCGCGCCCGGGCGGCCAGGTCGGGTTCGTCGGCGTCCCCGCGGGCGGCCCGGAGCTGCCGGTGCAGCAGATGTTCGGCAGCAACGTGGGCGTCCGCGGCGGGATCGCCCCGGTGCGCGCGTACATCGAGGAGCTGGCGACCGAGGTGTGGTCGGGCGCGATCCAGCCGGGCAAGGTGTTCGACCTGGTGCTGCCGCTGGAGGAGGTCGCCGAGGCGTACGCCGCGATGGACGAGCGCCGCGCGATCAAGTCGATGCTGCTGCCCTGACCGGCCCGGACCGAGCCAGGACCCGGGCGGCGCGGGCGTGACGGGCACCGGTAGGTTCGACGGCGTGAGCCAGCCCACCCCGTCGACCCCGCCCACCCCGCCGTCCGCGCACGCCACCCTCGCCGACGTGGTCGGCGTGCTGGAGCGGCGCTACCCGCCGCGCACCGCCGAGTCGTGGGACCGCGTCGGCCTGGTCACCGGCGACCCGGCGCAGCCGGTCCGCCGGGTGCTGTTCGCGGTCGACCCGCTCGCCGCCGTCGTCGACGAGGCCCTGGACTGGGGCGCGGACCTGGTCGTCGTGCACCACCCGCTGCTGCTCCGCGGCGTGCACTCCGTCGCCGCGACGAGCGCCAAGGGCGCGCTGCTGCACCGGCTGATCCGCGGCGGCGTCGCCCTCTACACGGCGCACACCAACGCCGACGCGGCGGCGGGCGGGGTCGCGGACGAGCTCGCCCGGCTGGTCGGCCTGGCGGACCTGCGCCCGCTGGTCCCGGCGCCCGCCGAGCCGCTCGACAAGCACGTGGTGTTCGTCCCCGCGGGCGACGCCGAGCGCCTGGTCGACGCCCTGGCCGCGGCCGGCGCGGGCGCGATCGGCGAGTACAGCCGCTGCGCCTGGACCAGCACCGGGGAGGGCACGTTCACGCCGTCCGACGCGGCGACCCCGGCGATCGGCCGCGCCGGCGAGGCGTCCCGGGTGGTCGAGGCGCGGGTCGAGATGGTCGCCCCGCGCCGGCTGCGCACCGCGGTCGTCGCCGCGATGCGCGCCGCGCACCCGTACGAGGAGCCGGCCTTCGACGTCCTGGAGCTCGCGACCTGGGACGGCCCGACCGGCACCGGCCGCGTCGGTCACCTGGCGGAGCCGCTGACCCTGCACGCGTTCGCGGAGCGGGTCGCCGCCGCGCTGCCCGCCACCGCGCAGGGCATCCGGTACGCCGGCCCGCCGGAGGCCACGGTGCGGACGGTGGCCGTCGTCGGCGGGTCGGGCGACTCGCTGTTCGACGACGTCCGGTCGTCCGGCGCCGACGCCTACCTCACCGCCGACCTGCGGCACCACCCCGCCTCCGAGCTGCGCGAGCGCGCGGAGTTCGAGGCGCGCGGGGCCGCCGCCAGCCCGCCGTACCTGGTCGACGCCGCGCACTTCGCCTCCGAGTGGCCGTGGCTGCGCGGCGCGGAGCGCGACCTGCGCGCCGACCTGGCCGCGCGCGGCACTACGGTGGAGACCCGCGTGAGCACCCTGCGCACCGACCCGTGGACCGGCCGCGTCCCGGCGCCCTCCAGCACCACCGCACCGTCGGAAGGACACCACCCGTGACCAAGGCCTCCCCGCAGGACCAGAAGCGGCTGCTCGACCTCCAGGGGCTCGACACCCGGCTCGACCAGCTGGCGCACAAGCGCACCGCGCTGCCGCAGCACAAGCGCATCGCCGAGCTCGACGCGCAGCTGGCGGACCTGGACACCGCGATCGCCGCGTCCCGCACCGCGGTCGGGGACATCCAGCGCGAGGTCAGCAAGGCCGAGTCCGACGTCCAGCAGGTGCGGGACCGCGCGGCGCGCGACCAGACCCGGCTCGACTCCGGCCAGGGCTCGGCCAAGGACCTGCAGGCGCTGCAGAGCGAGCTCGTGTCGCTGGCCCGCCGGCAGGGCGACCTCGAGGAGGTCGAGCTCGAGGCGATGGAGCGGCTGGAGGCGCACGAGGGCACCCTCGGCGAGCTCACCACCGCGCACGCCGCGCTGCTCAACGACCGCGCGGCCGTCGTCGCCGAGCGCGACGCCGAGCTGGCGATCATCGAGAAGCAGGCCGCCGAGGTCACGACCCAGCGCGACGCGATGGCCGCCCCGCTGGCGGAGCCGCTGATCCAGCTCTACGACCGGCTGCGCGGCCGGCTCGGCGGCGTGGCCGTCGCGGCGCTGCGGCACGGGCGGTCCGAGGGCAGCGGCCTGCCGGTGCCCGCCACCGAGCTCGCCAAGATCAAGGCGACGCCCGAGGACGAGATCGTCTACTGCGAGGACTCCGGCCGCATCCTGGTCCGCGGCGAGGACGCCTACTGATGGCCGCCGACGG
>NZ_DASQCJ010000101.1:0-34472 GCF_035634735.1 Cellulomonas sp. | reverse complement strand
GTGCGACTCCATCCGGTCGATCGCCGCGACCACCTCCACCAGCACCGTCGGGGACACCACCCGCTGGTCCAGCCCCCGCAACCACGCGTCCAGCACCGGGCCGGGCGGGCAGGACGCGATCGCCTCGACCTGCCGCTGCTCACTGGTCCGAGGCGCCCGCCCGGCCGCCACCACCGGGTCCGGGCCGAAGTCCGTCAGGCACGTCCCGTCCGGCGCGTAGACCGGCAGCACCGGGGCGGCGACCACGTCACCGTCCGGGTGTTCCTGCAGGTCAGATGCCATGAAACGACCCTACCGACGCCCACCCACACGACCCGGGCGACGAGCCCCGGCCTGGGGACGGAGCACGACAACCCGCCTGTGGAGGACTCGGCACCGGGACGACGAACGGCACCCGAGCACGCCGCCCCCGGTTACGGCGGCCCCCGGTTACGGCGGCCCCGGGTACGGCGACCCCGGGTACGGCGATCCCCGGGGCGCGGCCGCCCCGGCACCGTCAGCCTCGGCGCGGTCAGCCGCGGGTGTCTCCGCCGAGCGGTCCCGCCGGTGCGCCCGGCGGCTCCTCCGAGCCGGGCGACCCACCCGGCCCCGGCCGTCCCGGCAGCTCCGCTGATCCCGGCCTCGACCCTGCCAACCCCGCGGAGCCCGCCGGTTCCGGTGTCTCCGCGAACCCCGCGGAGCCCGCCGGACCCGGCGATGCCGCCGACCCCGAGGAGTCCGCGGAGCCCGAGGGGCCTGCCGCCGAGGGGCCCGCCGCCGCCGCGGAGCCCGCCCCCGCCGAGGAGCCCGAGGAGCCCGCAGAGCCCGCCCCCGCCGAGGAGCCCGCCCCCGCCGAGGAGCCCGCCGATCCACCCGAGTCAGCCGTCCCCGGCACCTCGACGCCCGCCGGCGGCGCCACCTCCGCCGCCGAGCCCGGGATCGCGATCGCCGACACCACCGCCCCGGCCGCCATCAGCCCCGCGCAGGTGAGCATCGCGACGGGGTGCGCGTCGGCCAGCACCTCCGGGTCGGACAGCCCCGCCCCGACACCGGCCACCAGCGGCAGCACCGCGACCGCGAGCAGGCCGGCGACCCGGGCGACGGCGTTGTTGGTCGCGGACGCCACCCCGGCCAGGTGGTCGGGCGCCGCGGCGAGCGCGGTGGCGGTCAGCGGCGCGACCGTGAGCACCAGCCCGGCGCCCACCAGCAGGACGCCGGGCAGCACGTCGAGCAGGTAGTGCGCGTCCGGCCCGATGCCGCCGAGCAGCACCGCACCCGCCCCGGCGAGCAGCGGGCCCACCGTCATGGGGATGCGCGGGCCGATCCGGGCGCCCAGCGCACCGCCCTGCGCCGACAGCAGCAGCATGAGCAGCGTGACGGGGAGCGAGGCGATCCCCGCGGCGAGCGGCGACCAGCCCGTGACGACCTGGAGCGTCACCGGGAGGAAGAAGAAGATGCCGGTGAGCGCCGCGTAGACCAGCAGCGTCGCGAGGTTCACCGCGGCGAACGGCCGCCACCGGAACAGCCGCAGCGGCAGCGCCGGGTGGTCGGAGCGCGCCTCGGCGACCAGGAACCCGGCGAGGGCGAGCAGACCGAGCCCGCCCACCGCCACCACCGGCGTCGTCGGCGTGCCCGCCTCGGACCAGGCAGTCAGGGACCAGGTCAGCGCGCCGAGCCCGATCCCCGCGAGCACGGTGCCGAGCACGTCGAGGCGGCCCGAGGCCTCCGGGTCGGCGGACTCCGGCACGAACCGCACGGCCACGACGACCACCAGCGCTGCGAGCGGGATGTTGATGCCGAACACCCAGCGCCAGCCGACCTGCTCGACGATCCAGCCGCCCAGGAAGGGCGCGACGGCGCCGGCCGCGCCGCTGAGCCCCGACCAGGCGCCGATGGCCTTCGCGCGGTCGCCGGCCCGGACCGTCGCCTGCAGGATCGCCAGCGACCCCGGGGTCAGCAGCGCGCCGCCGACGCCCTGCAGCGCGCGGGCCGCGACGAGCAGGCCCACCGTCGGCGCGACGGCGCACAGCACCGACGCCGCGGCGAACGCGACCGTGCCGATGAGGAACACCCGCCGCCGCCCGAACCGGTCGCCCAGCGACCCGCCGAGCAGCAGCAGCGCCGCGAGCGTGAGCGCGTAGCCGTTGACGGTCCACTGCAGGCCGGCGGTGGTGGCGCCGAGGTCGTCGGCGATGGCCGGCAGGGCGATGCCGACGACGGTGCCGTCGAGGAAGACGAGCGCGGAGCCCAGCACGGTCGCGAGCAGCGTCCCGCGGCCCGCTGCGGAGCGCAGCACCAGGCCCGCGGGCGCGCGGTCGGCGTCGTCGGCGGGCACGGGACCTCCCTGCGGCTCGGGGATCGGCGCCGCCCCCGGAAGCCCCGTCCGACGCCCGCCGTGCCCTGCGACAGTACGACCGCGGACGCCCGACCGGCACCCCCGCGAGGGGGTGGAGACCCCTACCCGGCGTGTCGTTCGGTCAGCGGAGACGCGCGGCGTCGGGCACAGTAGGCGGGTGGGTGACGTCAGGGACCTTCGTTCGGCGCCGGGTGCGAGGCGTGCTGACGCGCGCGCGGAGCACGACGAGCTGGTCCTCGACGCCCGTCGGTCGGCCCCGCGCGCGGCGCGGCACTGGATCATGCACCGGGTGGCCGCGTCGGGCGTCGCGGGGTCGGCGAACCAGGTGATCGAGCTGCTGACCGGCGAGGTCGTGGCCAACGCCGTCGTGCACGGGCCCGAGCACGGGCGCGTCCGCGTGGCGGTGCGGATCGACCACCGCGGCGTGCGCGTCGCGGTGACGGACGAGAGCCCCGCGCGCCCGCAGGTGCAGCACCCCGCCCCGACCGCGGTCAGCGGGCGCGGCATGGCCCTGGTCGAGGCGCTGTCGCGCACCTGGGGCGTGGACGAGCACGGCGCCGAGGGCAAGACCGTCTGGTTCCTGGTCGACCCCGAGGCCGACTGACCCCTCCGCCGCACGGCGCCCGGCCCCCGGCTCGACCCCGCCGGGTCAGCGCGGGCGGCCCTCGCCCAGCGCCAGGTCCACCACCAGCGCGCGGTGGTCCGACATGCCCGTGTCGACCGCCACCGGCTCGCTGGACGGCACCACCGGCCCGTCGAGCAGCACGTGGTCGATCTGCCGGTCCGGCACCGCGACGGGGAACGTGTCGACCCGGCCGACCGAGCGCCAGCCCGAGACCCGCGCCGGCGTCGTCCCCTCGAGGTTGAGGTCGCCGGTGACGGCCAGCGGCCGCGGCAGCGCCCGGCACGCGCGCACGAGGTGCCGCAGCTGGACGACGTTCCAGGCGGTGATGAAGGTCAGGTGGGTCGCGACGACGGTGATCGGGCCGTCCGGGGTCTCGACGACCGCGGCGAGCGCGGCGCGCTGCTCGTCCTGCACCAGCGACGGCCGCCGGTTCCCGCGGTGCACCATCGGCACCCGGCGGCGCAGCGTCGGCAGGGTCAGCACCCGCCACGCGCTGACGGGGTGCCGGCTGAGCAGCGCGATGCCGTAGGCGGCGATCGACGGCTGGTCCTCGCCGGTGGCGGCGGTCCAGGTGCCGGGGTGCCCGTGCAGGGTGGCCACGAACCGGTGGGCCTGCGCGCCCATCGCCTCCGCGGCGACCGCCGTCAGGTCGGCCTGGTGCGACCGGGGCTGGTCCCGGTCGACCTCCTGGAGCGCCAGGACCTCGGCGTCGAGCCCCCGCACGGCCGAGGCGAACCGGTCGAGGTCCACCTTGCCGTCCGTGAGGCCGCGCCCGTGCAGGATGTTGAACGTCGCGAGTCGCACGTCCGCGATTCTTCCCGTCGTCCTGCGGACGCGCGCGTCGTCGTGCAGACTCCGGGGGCATGACCTCCGACGCCGCCACCGCGGCCGCCGTGGGTGCCGGGGTGGGCCCCGGCGCCGCGGACCCGCCCGACCCGCGCACCGCGCTGCAGGACGCCCTGCGGATGGCGGCCGTCGCGCTCGAGGAGGCGGGCATCCCGTTCGCCCTGGTCGGCGGGTACGCCGCGTGGGCACGCGGCGCCCCGGAGCCGGACCACGACGCGGACTTCGCGATCTCCGAGGACGACGTGCCGCAGGCCAAGGCCGCGCTCGCGGCGGCGGGCCTCGACGTGCAGGACCCGGCGGAGAACTGGCTGTTCAAGGCGTTCCACCACGGCGCGCTGGTCGACATCCTGTTCCGGATGGTCGGGGAGCCGATCACGCACGAGATGCTCGCCCGCTCGGACGTGATGGAGGTGCTGGCGGTCCGGATGCCGGTGCTCGACGCCACCGACATCATCTCGGCGAAGATGCGCGTGCTCGGAGAGCACTACTGCGACTTCACGCGGATGATCGCGATGGTCCGGGCGCTGCGGGAGCAGATCGACTGGGAGCGGGTCCGGGCGGAGACGGGGGAGACGCCCTACGGCCGGGCGTTCCTGCTGCTGGTGCACGAGCTGGGCATCTCGCCGGTGGGGCCCGCGCCGCGCTGAGCCGGGGCGCCGCGAACTCGTCCGCGCGGACGGTGCAAGGACCGGTCCCGACGCGACACAGTGGGGGCACAGGCGCGCCCCTGCGCGCGCCCCGCCACCGACGCGAGGGGAACGCGTGCACAGCGCTCAGCAGCCGGCCGCCGGGACGGACGCCGGCGAGGGCCCGGACGCCGTCGCCGGGACGGACGACCTCGCCGGGCCCGACGGGCCCGCAGCCGCCGCCGCGGCCCCGGCCGCCGGCGCCCCCGCCGCGCCCCGCGACGAGCCCTGGTTCGAGGACCTGTTCGCCCGGCACGCGACCGCCGTGCACCGGTACCTGCTGCGTCGCGGCGCGGCCGACGACGCGGAGGACCTGGCGGCCGACGTGCTGACCGTGGCCTGGCGCCGGCGCGCCGAGGTGCCCGACGGGCACGAGCTGCCCTGGCTCTACCGCACCGCGGGCTTCGTGCTCGCCAACCACCGCCGCAAGGCGCGCCCGGTCCCGGTGGAGACGCTGCCCGACGAGCCCGACCCCGACGACCCCGCGGTGCTCGCCGTGCGCGACGAGCGGGTGCGCGAGGCACTGGCTCGGCTGAGCGCCCGCGACCGGCAGGTGCTGCTGCTCACCGCGTGGGAGGGGCTGTCGGGCGACGACCTCGCCCTCGTGCTCGGGGTGTCCCGCGGCGGGGCGGACGCCGCGCTGTCCCGCGCCCGCTCCCGGCTCCGCGAGGTGTGGTCGGCGGACTGACCGCCGCCGGTGCAAGGCCGGGCGGGCCCGGGACACAGAGGGGGTGGACGCGCCCCGCGCCGGAGCGGCGGGGGCGCACGGACCCGAGGAGACCACCGTGGACGAGCACCGCGACCAGCACCCCGACCCGGCCGACGCCGCGGGCCGCCGGGACGACGAGGCCCTGGCGCGGCTGCGCGCCGCCGACCCCGCCGCCGACGCCCGGCTCGACGCCGGCGCGCTGCGCGCCGAGGTGGCCCGCCGCACCGCCGCCGACGCCGGCGCCCCCGACGCCGGTGCCCCGGACGCCGCACCGGGCGACGACGGCGCGGGCGTGGTCGTGCCGCTGGCCCCGCGGCGCCGCTCGCGCTGGCTGCAGGTCGCCGCGGTGGCCGCGGCCGCCGCCGTGGTCGCCGGCGCGGGCGGCTACGCCGTCGGCGCGACGGGCGGCGGCGGGGACGCGGTCACCGCCGCCCCGCCGATCACGCTGCAGGGCGCCGCCCCCGAGGCCGCGACGGCGATGTCGGGCGCGGCGTCCACGGCCGACATGCGGATCGCCCCCTGGTTCGGCGGGCGCGCGGTGTTCACCGCGTCGGGCCTCGCCGACGACGCGGGATCGGGGCACGCGTGGGCGTTCGACGCCGCGTCGGTGTTCTCGGCGGAGACGGCGGCGCGCGTGGCCGGCGTCCTGGGCGTCGCCGGCGACCCGGTCCAGCAGTACGGCGCGTGGACCGTCGGGCCGCAGGACGGCTCGGGGCCCACGGTGTCGCTGCAGCCCGACGGCACAGCCGGCCTGAGCTACTACGACCCGACGCGCGACCCGTGGGCCTGCACCGCGTCGGCGCCGGACCAGCCGGACGGCGCCGCGACGTCGGACGGCTCCGCGGGGGCGGCGGTCGAGGGCCTGGCCCCGGGCGAGCCGACCCCGGAGCCCGCGACCCTCGACCCGTCCCTGGTCGATCCCGCGCTGCCGACGGTCGTCGGCCCCTCGTGCGAGTCGACCGCCGGCCCCGCCCCGGCGGGCGACGCCGCGACCTCCGAGGTGCGCGACCTGCTCGGGTCGCTCGGGGTCGACCCGGACGGCTTCCAGTACGAGGTCGTGGACACGGGCGACGCGCGCTCGTCGTCGGTCACGGCGTACCAGGTGGTCGACGGGCAGCAGACCGGCCTGACCTGGTCGGTGACGCTGGTCGCCGACGGCGTGCAGTCGCTGTACGGCTCGCTCGCCCCGCTCGTCGACCTGGGGGAGTACCCGGTCGTGGGCGCGGCGACCGCCGTCGAGCGGCTGAACGACCCGCGGTTCGGCTCGGGCTACGGCGGCGTCATGCCGCTGGCGCGGGCCGAGGCGACGGACGACGCGGGCGACGCGTCCGCCGCGTCGGCCGACCCGACGGTGCCGCCGACCGCCACGCCCGGCGCGGCCATCCCGTGGCCCGTGCAGCAGGTGACGATCACCGGCGCGCGGCTCGGCCTGACCCAGGTGACCGGCGCGGACGGCGCCGCGCTGCTCGTGCCGGCCTACGAGCTCTCCGACGCGGACGGCTCGGTGTGGAGCGTCGTCGCGGTCGACGAGGGCTCGCTCGATCTCGCCGGGTGACCGGCGACGCGCCCGGCCGCGGAGGGCGGCCGGGCGCGCAGGGGGCGCTGCAGCCCTGACGCGGGCGGGGAGCCGGGAGGGACGGCTCCCCGCCCGCGGTGCGTCCAGCCCGCGCCCGGGCCCGCGGGCGGGCGCGCGTCCGGCAGCCCAGCGGTTGCCGACCGGCGCGGGGCACGGGACCGTCGGTGGATGGGACGACGACACGACCGCACCGTGCACCGCACCCACCACCGCGCCGGCCCGGGCCCCGTGCCCGGCGACCCGACGGTGGCGCTCCCGCAGCCCCGGCACCGCGGGACCGCCGCCGGGCTGCTGCTGCGCAGCGCCGTCCTCGGCGTCGCCGCGGGCAGACGGGCGTCGCTGGCGCTCGCGGCCCCGACCCTGGCCGACCCCGGGAGCGGCGGGTTCAAGCGGCTCGGCGCGCGGCTGGGCGTCGTGGCGGAGCTGACCGGCGACAAGCTGCCCAGCACCCCCAGCCGGCTGAACCCGCCCGGCCCGCAGAGCCGGGCGGTCGCGGCGGCTCTGGGCGGCGTGGCCCTGGCCCGGCAGCGCGGGCGCTCGGTCGTGCTCCCGGCGGCCACGGCGGCGCTGTTCTCGGCCGCGGGCACCTGGGGCGGCGCCGCGTGGCGCGCCTGGGCCGCCGAGCGCGGGCCGGACTACCGCGGCGCGTTCGCCGAGGACGCGGTGGCGCTGACCCTCGCCACGCTGGCCTCGTACACCCGCGGCTAGCGCCGGGGCCGCCGGCCCCCGCCCGGGCTCAGCCGCCCGCCCGCGACTGTGCAAGAAACCCGTCGAGCGAGTACCCGCCGGGTACTCACTCGACCGGTTCTCTGCCCACTCGGTGCCGCCCCGGCTGCGAGCGGCCGCCCCGCCCCGCCGGGCTCAGGCCCTCGCGCCCCCGCGCGCGGCCCCGGCCCCCGCCGCCGCGCGGGCCGTCGCCACCCGCACGTGCGCCGCCATCCCGCCGTCGCCGAACGTCGGCTCCGCGAGCGGCAGCGCCGGGTCGGCCGACACCAGCGCCTCCCAGTCGCCGAGCCGCCGCACCGCGGTCGCCTCCTGCGCCACGAGCACGTCCGCCAGGTGCGCCTGGTAGGCGGCGCGGTGCTTGTCGACGATCCCGCGGAGCAGCGCGAGCCGCTGGATCATGCTCCGCACGTTCGCCGAGGCGGGCGCGGTCCGGTACCCGAGCAGCGGCTCCGGCGCGATCGCGACCCGCCCGCCGCCCGCGAGCATCCCGAGGTAGAGGTCCCAGTCCTCGAACCCGGAGCGCATCGCCGCGTCGTACCCGCCGGCCCGCTCCCACGCCGCGCGCCGCAGCACGGCCGACCCGGGGCAGGCGTTGCGGTGCAGGAAGTCGACCAGCGCCCCGCCGCCCGGTCGCACCACCCCGGACGCGACGCCGAACAGCTCCAGCCAGGACGACGCCGCGACGACGTCCGGGTCCGCCAGCAGCGGCGCGACCCGCGCCAGGAACTCGGGCGCCAGGCGGTCGTCGCCGTCGAGCACGAGCACCAGCGGGGCCCCGGTCGCGGCGATCCCCGCGTTGCGCGCGGCGCTCACCCCGGCGTTCTCCTGGCGCAGCACCCGCACCCCGTCGGCACGCAGCCGGTCGAGCACCGCCAGCGACGCGGCGTCGGCCGACCCGTCGTCGACGACCACCAGCTCCACGGGCGGCGCGGTCTGGGAGCGGACCGAGGCGACGGCCTCGGCGACCTGCTCGTGCTGGTCGTGGGCGGTGACGACGACGGCGACCTCCATGCCGGGCACGCTAGCGCGGCGCTCGCGGCGCTCGGGGCCCGCGGCCCGTGGCGGCGACGCCGGGACCGGGATCGGCCACGCCGGTGCCTGGTCCGTGCACGGTCACAGTTCCGTGACGGAGCGCGCCCGCCCCTGGGCCACGCCAGCCCCCTGTGCCTACTGTGACCGTGCACAGCGACGTGAAGGAGCAGGAGCGGGATGACGGAGTTCGGCTGGCCGACGCGGGGGATCTCCTACGGCGGCGACTACAACCCGGAGCAGTGGCCGCGCCACGTCTGGGACGAGGACGTCGCGCTGATGCGCGAGGCCGGGGTCACCCTCGTGAGCGTCGGCATCTTCTCCTGGGCGCTGCTCGAGCCGCGCGAGGGGGAGTACGACTTCGGCTGGCTCGACGACGTGATCGACCTGCTGCACGCGAACGGCATCGCGGTCGACCTGGGCACCCCCACCGCCGCGCCGCCGGCCTGGTTCTACGCGACCTACCCGGAGGCGCGCGTCGTCACCCGCGACGGCACCGCGCTCGGCCCGGGCTCGCGCGGCATGGTCTCGCCGTCGTCGCCGCAGTACCGCGCCGCCGCGGCCCGGATCGCGGGCGAGCTCGCCCGCCGGTACGCGGACCACCCGGCCGTCGTGATGTGGCACGTGCACAACGAGTACGGCGCCCCGGTGGGCGAGGACTTCTCCCCGGCGTCGGTCGCGGCGTTCCGCGACTGGCTGCGCGCCCGGTACGGCACCCTCGACGGGCTGAACGCCGCGTGGGGCACCGCGTTCTGGGGCCAGGTCTACGGGGAGTGGGAGCACGTCGGCGCGCCGGCCGCGACGGCCTCGACGCCCAACCCGGCGCAGCGGCTCGACTTCGCCCGGTTCACCGACGAGCAGCTGCGCGCGTGCTTCCGCGCCGAGCGGGACGCGATCCGGGAGCACGCCGCCCAGCCGGTGACCACGAACTTCATGGCGCACCAGTCGTACAACACCGACCTGTGGCGCTGGGCCCGCGAGGTCGACGTGGTGTCCGACGACCACTACCTGTGGTCCCCGGACGAGGACGCGCACGTCGGCCTCGCGCTGTCGGCGGACCTGACCCGGTCGGTCGCGCGCGGCAAGCCGTGGATCCTCATGGAGCACTCGACGTCGGCGGTGAACTGGCAGGGCCACAACATCGCCAAGCGGCCGGGGGAGATGCACCGCAACGCGTTCACGCACCTGGGCCGCGGCGCCGACGGCATCCTGTTCTTCCAGTGGCGGGCCTCCCGCTCGGGCGCGGAGAAGTTCCACTCGGCGATGCTGCCGCACGCCGGCACCGGGTCCCGGGTGTTCCGCGAGGTCGTCGACCTGGGCGCGAAGCTCGGCCGGCTGGACGAGGTGCGGGGCTCGCGGGTCGAGGCGGACGTCGCCGTGCTCTACGACTGGGAGTCGCTCTGGGCGCAGGACCTCGAGTGGCGGCCGTCGGACGAGCTCGGCTTCCGCGAGCGCGTCCGCGCCTACTACGAGCGGCTGTGGCGGGACGGCGTGACCGTCGACTTCGCCCACCCCGAGGACGACCTGTCCGGCTACCGCCTGGTGGTCGCCCCGTCGTCGTACCTGGTCACCCAGGCGGCCGGCAAGAACCTCGCGGACTACGTCGCCCAGGGCGGCACGCTGCTGGTGTCCTGCTTCGCCGGCGTCGTCGACGAGCACGACGCGGTGCACGAGGGCGGCTTCGGCGCCCCGCTGCGCACCGCGCTCGGCCTGACCGTCGAGGAGTTCCTCCCGGTCCGGCCGCAGCACGAGGTCACGGTCGACCTGGACGGCGCGACGATCCCGACCGCGGCGTGGAGCGAGCACCTCGCGCTGGACGGCGCCGAGGTCCGCGGGACGTACCGCGGCGGCCCGGCGGACGGCCTGCCCGCGATCACCCGGCACGCGCACGGCGCCGGCGCCGGCTGGTACGTCAGCACGCGGCTGGGCGTCGAGGCGCTCGCCCCGGTGCTCGCGGCGGTGTACGCGGACGCCGGGATCGCGCCCACGGGGCTGCCCGAGGGTGTCGAGGTCACGGTCCGGCGCGGCGACGCGCACGACTACGTGGTCGCGGTGAACCACCGCGACGAGCCGGTCACCCTCGCGGTGCCCGGGACCGAGCTGCTCTCCGGCACCGACGCCGGGGAGTCGTACGAGGTCGGCGCGGGCGAGGTGGCGGTGCTGCGCACCACCGCGCGCCCGCAGGGGGGTGGTCGCTGACCGCACGACCGCGGCTGCCCGCCCGCCGCGCCGGACCCCTCCGGCGGCCGGGGCGGACGGCAGCCAGTACCGCGGGGGCGCACCGAGCGCCCCCGCACCCACCACGGGTCGCAACGACGCGATCGACGCGCGAGCGGCGGCCCTCCCGGAAAGGACGACACATGCGCAGGCACTTCGCAGCCGGCGTCGCCGCAGCGGCGACCGTGGCCCTCCTCGCCGCGTGCAGCGGCGACCCCGCCCCCGCCACGACGGCCGACGGCGGCGCCCCCGCCGCCGGCTCGGGCGGCGAGCTCGTGATCTGGTCGGACGCCGAGCGCGCCGAGGCGATCAAGAACGCCGCCGCCGACTTCGAGGCGGACAGCGGCGCGACCGTCACGGTCGTGCAGAAGAACTTCGAGGACCTCCGGGCCGACTTCCTCGCCCAGGTCCCGACGGGCGAGGGCCCGGACATCACCGTCGGCGCGCACGACTGGCTGGGCGAGTTCGTCGAGTCCGGCGTCGTCGACACCATCAGCCTCGGCTCGCGCGCCGACGACTTCGAGCAGGTCACGCTCGACGCCTTCACCTACGACGGCCAGCTGTACGCGCTGCCGTACGCGCAGGAGTCGGTCGCGCTGATCCAGAACACCGCGCTGGTGGGCGACACCGCCCCGCAGACGTTCGACGAGATGATCCAGATGGCGACCGACGCCGGGTTCGGGGACCGGCCGTTCATCCTCTACACGAACGGCGCCGAGGGCGACATGTACACCTCGTACGCCTTCCAGACGTCGTTCGGCGCCCCGGTGTTCGTCCAGGACGAGGACGGCTCCTACACCTCCGAGGTCGGCATGGGCGGCGACGCCGGCCTGGCCTACGCCCGGTGGATCCACGCGAACGGCTCCGCCGGCACCGGCTACTTCACCGACACCGTCGACTACGACATCGGCAACGAGCTGTTCGCGACCGGCCAGTCGCCGTTCATCATCCAGGGCCCGTGGACCATCCCGACGTACCAGGACGCGGGCGTCGAGGTCGCGGTGAACCCGATCCCGTCGGCCGGCGGCGGCACCGCGGCGCCGTTCGTGGGCGTGCAGGGCTTCTACCTGTCGGCGCAGTCGTCCAACGCGCTGCTGGCGAACGACTTCCTCGCGAACTACGTCGCCACCGACGAGGCGCAGCAGGCGCTGTACGACGCCGACCCGCGCATCCCCGCGCTCACCGCGGTCGCGGAGCAGGTCAGCGACGACCCGGTCATCGCCGGCTTCCTCGCGTCGGCGCAGAACGGCGTCCCGATGCCGAACATCCCCGAGATGGGCGCCGTCTGGGACTTCTGGAACGCCGCGCAGATCGCGCTGATCACCGGCCAGGACCCCGACAGCACCTGGACCTCCATGGTCACCAGCGTCGAGTCCGCGATCGGCTGACCCCCGGGTGCGGGCGGGGCGTGCGCGCCCCGCCCGCACCACCGGCACCACCCCGGGCCGCGCGCCCGCCCCGGGACCCGCGCCCGCCACCACCCGCACGAGGAGCAACGATGTCCGTCGGCACGAGCACCGCCGAGCACCCGCCCGGGACCCCGCCCGACCGGTCCGGCGAGCCGGGCGACCCGGCGCCCCGCGAGTCGCACGCCCGCGCCTGGCGCGGCCTCGGCTGGGGCTTCGCCGTGAAGCTCCTGCTGATGATGGTGGTCAACGCGGGCGGCGTGCTGGCGATCCTGTCGGCGTACCGGGCGGGCGCGTGGGTGGTGCTCGCCGCGCTGGTCGTGCTGCTCGCCGCGGCCGACTGGATCTACTTCGCCCGCCGCGCCCTGCCGCTGAAGTACCTGTTCCCCGGCCTGGTGTTCCTGGCCGTGTTCCAGATGTTCACGCTGCTCTACACGGGCTACGTCGCCTTCACGAACTACGGCACCGGCCACCTGGGCAGCATGCAGCAGGCCGTCGACGCCGCGCTCATCCAGGACGAGCGCCAGGTCGAGGGCTCGCCCGAGTACCCGCTCGCGGTGGTGCGGGACGGCGACGCGCTCGGGTTCGCGGTGAACGACGACGGCACCGTCCGCGTCGGCACGGCCTCCGAGCCGCTCGACGCGGTCGGCGGGGCGCAGGTCGACGACCGCGGCACGCCGGTCGCGGTGCCCGGCTGGGAGGTCGTGCCGCGGGCCCAGCTGTACGCCGACGCGGACCTGCAGGCCGAGGTCGTCGCGCTCCGCGTCCCGGTGTCCGACGACGCCGAGGACGGCTCGCTGCGCACCCGCGAGGGCACCACCGCCGCGGTCTACACCTCGAGCCTGGTCTGGGACGCCGACGCGCAGACGATCACCGACACCGAGACCGGCGCCGTCTACCGCCCGAGCGACCGGGGCCAGTTCGTCACGGAGGACGGCGAGCGGCTGGCGGCCGGCTGGTACGTCAACGTCGGGTTCGACAACTTCGTCCGGGCGTTCACCGACGCGAGCTACGCGGGGCCGCTGCTCAAGGTGGCCGTCTGGACGTTCGCGTTCGCGATCCTCACCGTGCTCACCAGCTTCGGGCTCGGCCTGCTGTTCGCGCTCATCTACAACGACCCGCGCATCCGCGGCCGCAAGGTGCTGCGGACGCTGTTCATCCTCCCGTACGCGTTCCCCGCGTTCATGTCCGCCCTGCTGTGGCGCGGCATGCTCAACTCCGAGTTCGGCGTCATCAACGACTGGTTCTTCTTCGGCGCGGACATCGGCTGGCTGTCCGACCCGTGGCTGGCGAAGGCCGCGATCCTCTGGGTCAACCTCTGGCTCAGCTACCCGTACTGGTTCCTGGTCACCACGGGCGCGCTGCAGGCGCTGCCGGGCGACGTCATGGAGGCCGCGCGGGTCGACGGCGCGGGGCGCTGGCGGCAGTTCCGGTCGATCACGCTGCCGATGCTGCTCGTGTCGACCGCCCCGCTCGCGATCGCGTCGTTCGCCTTCAACTTCAACAACTTCACGATCATCTACATGCTCACGGGCGGCGGCCCGGCGTTCCCCGGGGCCAGCACCCCGATGGGCTCGACGGACATCCTGATCTCCGCGATCTACCAGATCTCCGGGGTCTCGGGCGGCCGTGCCGACTACGGGCTCGCCAGCGCCCTGTCGATCGTGGTGTTCGTCGTGATCGGCGTCGTCTCCGGCCTGGCGTTCCGCCGGACCCGCAAGCTCGAGGAGATCTGAGATGGCTCTCGCGAACCCCGCGCAGCGGACCGCCGCCCCGGCCCCCGGCCGCCCGACCCGCGCCCGGCGCGCCCGGTGGTGGGCGGAGATCGGCTGGAAGTACCCGGTCGGGCTCGTCATCGTGTTCTACGCGGTGTTCCCGCTGGTGTACGCGCTGTCCGCGGCGCTCGACCCGTCCGGCTCGCTCGCCGGGTCCAGCTCGCTGTTCCGCACCATCGGCCTGGACAACTTCCTGGCCCTCGGCGACACCCTCTACTGGACGTGGGTGGGCAACACGCTGCTGATCGGCGGCGTCGCGTCGTTCGGCGCGGTGCTCATGGGCGCCGCGGCGGCCTACGCGTTCTCCCGGTTCCGGTTCCAGGGGCGGCGCGCGTCGCTCACCTCGCTGCTCATCATCCAGATGTTCCCGCAGACCGTCGCGTTCGTCGCCGTGTTCCTGCTGCTCATCTCGCTGGGCAACGTGATCCCGGCGCTGGGCGTGAACTCGCGGATCGCGCTGATCTGCGTGTACCTGGGCGGCGCGCTCGGGGCCAACACGTTCCTGATGTACGGGTTCTTCAACTCCGTGCCGCGGGAGATCGACGAGGCCGCGCGCATCGACGGGGCCACGCACTCGCAGATCTACTGGCGGCTGATCATGCCGCTCGTGACGCCGATCCTCGCCGTCGTGGCGCTGCTGGCGTTCATCTCCGCGTTCGGCGACTTCATCCTGGCGCGCATCGTGCTGACGAGCGAGGAGAACTGGACGCTCGCGGTCGGCATGTACCAGTGGGTGTCCAACCAGCTGACCTCGCGGTGGGGGCTGTTCGCGGCCGGCGCCGTCGTCGGCTCGATCCCGGTGCTCGCCCTGTTCCTGTCCCTGCAGCGGTACATCGTCGGCGGCCTGTCCGCGGGCTCCGTGAAGGGCTGACGTGGCCGTAAGGTCTGGGGTCGTGGACACGACCGCGCGCCGCCGCCCGACGATCCGCGACGTCGCCGCGGCTGCCGGCGTCTCCCGCGGGACCGTCTCCCGGGTGCTCAACGGCGGGCACTGGGTGTCGCCCGAGGCGCTCGCGGCGGTGCAGGAGGCGATCCGGTCCACCGGGTACTCCGCGAACCAGCACGCGCGGAGCCTCGTCACGGGCCGCGCGAACTCGGTGGCGTTCCTGCTGACCGAGCCGCAGCACCTGCTGTTCGAGGACCCGACGTTCTCGATCCTGCTCCGCGCGGCCGCCGAGGCGCTGGCCGCGCGGGAGATGCCGCTGCTGCTCATGGTCGCCGGCAGCCAGCAGGAGCGGCGGCGGATCACCGACTACGTCGCCGCCGGGCACGTCGACGGCGTGCTGCTCATCTCGTCGCACCGGGGCAACCCCGTCGTCGGCGAGCTGCTGCGCCAGGGCGTCCCGACGATCGCCTGCGGCGAGCCGCTGGGGTACGAGGACCGGATCGGCTGGGTGTCCGCGGACGACGCCGGCGGGGCGCGGCGGATGACCGAGCACCTGCTGTCCCGCGGCCGGACCCGGGTCGCCACGATCACCGGGCCGATGGACACCCCGGGCGGGTTCCGGCGGCTCGCGGGGTACCGCTCCGCGGTGGGCGACGCGTACGACGAGGCGCTCGTCGCGCACGGCGACTACTCGCGCGCGTCCGGCCAGGCGGCGATGCGGGAGCTGCTGGACCGGCGCCCGGACCTGGACGCCGTGTTCGTGGCCTCCGACCTCATGGCCGCGGGCGCGCTGGTGGCGCTGCGCGAGGCGGGCCGGTCCGTGCCCGGGGACGTCGCGGTCGGCGGCTTCGACGACTCGGGGCTCGCCGCCACGCTGGAGCCGGGGCTGACCACGATGCGGCAGCCGTTCGAGCGGATCGCGTCCGAGATGGTGCGGCTGCTGCTCGAGGTCGTCGAGGGGGCGGAGCCGGCCCGGATCACGCTGCCGACGTCGCTGGTGGAGCGGGCCTCGGCCTGACGCCGCGCGGCCGCCGCGGTGCGGGGTGCCACACTCGGCCCATGGACGTTGCCTCGGACGCCGAGATCGTCGCCCACCTGCGGGGGGCTCTTGACGGCCCGCTCACGGGCGCGGGCTTCGCCGCCGCCCAGGTCGGCAGCGAGCCCGGCGGGGTGTCGTCGATCCACTGCGCCGACGCCCGTCGGCTCCTGGCGCGGTACCCGTTCACGGCGGTCGCGGAGGACAGCCCGGACCCCGGGTCGTGCACCGACCTGTACGTCGTCGTGACCACCGGGGGCGACGCGCGCGTGACCGAGGCCCGGCTGAACGGCGTCGACGTCCCGGACCTGCTCGCCGCCGCGGGGCGGGACGACCTCGCCCGGGCTGCGGCGGCCGACCTCCCGACGCTCGGCGCCCGCGAGGCGCTCACCCGGCTCGGCGCGTGGCTGGGCGACGTGTTCCCGTCCCGCTGACGCGGGCGGGCGTCGCGGCGGCGCCCCGCCTGCCACACTCGGGGCATGGCCGACCGTCACGCGCTGATGCTGCTCGACTCCGCGTCCCTGTACTTCCGGGCGTTCTACGGGGTGCCGGACTCGGTGAAGGCCCCGGACGGCAGCCCCGTGAACGCGGTGCGCGGCCTGCTGGACATGATCGCCCGGCTGGTCACCGACCACCGGCCCGACCGGCTCGTCGCGTGCTGGGACGAGGACTGGCGCCCGGCGTTCCGGGTCGCGGCCATCCCGTCGTACAAGGCGCACCGGGCGGTCGGCGGGGCCGAGGCCGCGGCGGCCGCGTCGTCGGACGGCGTGGCGGTCGCGGAGGAGGTGCCGGACGCCCTCGCGCCGCAGGTCCCGGTGATCGCCGAGGTGCTGGCCGCGCTGGGCATCGCGCGCGCCGGCGCCGCGGGCTACGAGGCGGACGACGTCATCGGCACGCTCACCGCGCGCGAGGTCGCGCGGCCGGCGGGGGAGCGGTCGCCGGTGCTCGTCGTCACCGGCGACCGGGACCTGTTCCAGCTGGTCGACGACGAGGTGCCCGTGCGGGTGCTCTACACGATCCGCGGGATCAAGGACATCGAGGTCGTCGACGCCGCGCGGCTGCGCGAGAAGTACGCCGTGGCGTCGGGCAGCGCGTACGCCGACATGGCGGTGCTGCGCGGTGACCCGAGCGACGGGCTGCCCGGCGTGGCCGGCATCGGGGAGAAGACCGCCGCGGCGATGCTCGCGAAGTACGACGACCTGCCGGGCCTGCTCGCCGCGCGCGACGCCGGCGACCGCGGGCTCACGGCGACGCAGCGCAAGCGGCTGGTCGACGCCGACGACTACCTCGCGGTCGCGCCCGGGGTGGTGCGGGTGGCCGGGGACGCGCCGGTGCGGCTGGCGGACGGCCGGGAACCGGCGGGCCCGGACGCGTTCGCGCTGCCGCGGGAGCCGGTCGACGGCGCGGCCCTGGTCGACCTCACGGCCCGCTGGGGGCTGGAGTCGAGCGTCCGCCGGGTCCTGACGGCGCTCGCCAACCGCTGACGCGCGGCGGCGTGCTCCGGCCGCGCGCCGCCGCCCGGCCCGCGCCTCGAGCGCACATCGAACGGGTCGAGTGCCTATCCGCCGGATAGGCACTCGACCCGTTCCCTAGGCACTCGGCACGGCGCGGCGCCCGCCCGTGACCGCGCACCGGACGCGCGAGAGGGGGGTCACCGCCCCCCGGTGACCCCCCCTGCGGTGCGGCCGGTCCTGGATCACCCCGGCCCGTCCGCACCGCCCTCCCGCGCCGGGCGGCGGCGCCCCAGGGAGCGGACGACCCCCGCGTCCACGCCACCGCCGCGCGCCCCGCGCGCCGACCCGCCGCGCCCGTGCCGTCCCGTGCCCCGGATGAGGGGGCACCGCGGCCCGCGCGCGGCGGGCGCGTCTCAGCGCACCTGCAGCACCCCGATCGTGAGCGTCGGGGTGTAGCCGCCGTCGCCGGTGTACAGCGCCGTGACCGTGGTGGTCCGGCTGACCGCCGGCAGGGTCACCGTCGCCGACCCGTCGGTCAGCGCGACGGTCGCGACGGGCCGGATGCCCGCCAGGACCGTCACCCTGCCGCCGGCGACCGGCGCGCCCTCGGGGCCCGCGACCGTGACGGTGACCGCGGGCGTGGCGCCGCGGGACACCGTCCAGGACGGGGTGTCGAGGGAGATCGACGGGATCGTCGCCAGCACCCGGTAGGAGCGCTGGGTCTGCGAGCCGTCGACGTCCGCCCCGCCCGTGTACACCGCGGTGAGGGTGTGCGACCCGGACTTCAGGTCGCGGGGCAGGGCGATCGTGGCGGTCGCCTGGTTCCCGTCGCCGGGCGTGAGCTCGCCGGTCGCGAGGACGGTGCCGCGCTCGCGGATCTCGACCGTGCCGGCCGGGACGGCGTCCTGGCCGGTGACGGTCACCGTCGCGCTGACCTCGGAGCCGTACCGGCCCGAGCTCTGCGAGAGCGTGACCTTCGTGGTGGAGCCGGCCTTCTGCACGTCGACCTGGACCGGTGCCGACTCCGACGCCGCGAACGCCGCGGTGTCCGGCGTGAACACCGCCGTCAGCGCGTGCGGCCCGCCGCCGAGCCGGACGGTCGCGGTGGCCGTGCCGCCCGAGACGGCGGCGGTCGCGACCTCGGTGCCGTCCGCGCGGAAGGACACCGTGCCGGTCGCCTCGGCCGGGGCCACGGTGGCGGTGAGCGTCAGGTCCTTGCCCACCTTCGCGGGGCCGGTGACCTTCAGCGTGGTGGTCGTCGCCACGGCCTCCGGCACCGCGACGTCGAGCACCTGGGCGCGGGTCGTCGGGTCGGCGTTGTGGCTGTGCAGGACCAGCAGCTGGTCCGCGGGGGCGGCCGTGGTGGCCGACCGGTGCACCGTGAGCCCGGTGGCGTCGGACGCCGCGAACCACAGCGCGTCGGTCACGCCGCCGTCGAACCAGTACGGCGGGTCGAACGGGTCGACGGTGAACGGCTCGGCCGCGTCGACCCGGCCGCTCGGGTCGGCCGCGTAGTCGGAGGTGGTCCACACGGTGACGGCCGGGGTGGCGCCGGGCTCGAGGCCGAGCGCGCCGATCCCGACCGGCGCGACCAGCACCGAGTTGTCGAACACCGTGGTGTCCACGTCGCCGAACGCGCCGTTCACGCCCTGGACGTCGAGCACCTCGCCGGTGTCGTAGTCGAAGGTCGCGGCGACGGTGACGTCGGCGGCGTCGCTGAGCTTCTGCACGACCGTCTGGGCCTCGGGGGTGCCGTCGTGGTCGACGTCCCAGTCGACGACCGGGAGCACGGCCTGGCCGAGCGTGGCCCAGTCGCCGTCGACCGCGATGCCGACGCCGAGGTAGCCGTCGGCCGGGTCGCCGCCCGCCGCCGCCTGCTGCGGCGCGGTGGAGGTCCAGCCGACCCAGCGCAGGTCGCCCGACGCCACCGCGGAGTCCGAGGTGACGAAGCCGGGCACGTCCTCGAGCTTCGGGCTGGTGGCCCCGAGGGTGAGCGGCGCGACCAGCGAGGTCCAGCCGCCGGAGTCGACGCCCCGGCCCGAGAGGGTCAGCGCGGCGGTGCCGGCGCCGGCGTCCGCGAACGACACCGGGTCGGCCGTGAGCTCGGAGACCAGCCGCGGGGCGGCCTGCACCGGCACCCGGAGCTCGGCGTCGCCCGAGGTGAGCACGAGGCGGCCGGACAGCGACGCCACGTACTCGCGCGGCACGCCGCCCTGGGTGGTCGCCTGCGTCGGGTCGATCTCCCGCTCGAGCGTCGCCGGGTCGGCGGTCAGCGTCAGCGTGACCAGCCCCTGCTGGCCGGCCGGGACCGTCAGCGTCGCGGGCGACGTGGTGATCGTCGCGCCGCCGGTGGTGGTGGCCGCGGCGAACGCCGTGCCGTAGGTGACGGCCTCGGTGCCGGTGTTCTGCACCGTGACGGTCTTCTTCAGCGTGACGGTCTCGGCGCCCACGTCGACGACGCCGAAGGTCACGGACACCTGGTCCGGGTCCTCCGAGCCGTAGGCGAGCACGGTGTCCGCGACCGCGGCGCGCGCGTCGACCCGGCCGGAGCCGACCCGCTGCGGGCCGTACGCCGTGCCGGACTGGTTCGCGCCGGTCCACACGTCGTGCGTCGCGGTGTTCATGACCGCGGCCTTGACCTGCGCGGGCGTCCAGCCGGGCTGGGTGGCGCGGACCAGGGCCGCGATGCCGGCCACGTGCGGCGAGGACATCGAGGTGCCGGACAGCGACTGCGCCGCCGCGCCGGTGCCGGAGGCCGCCGAGAAGATCAGCGTGCCGGGCGCCGCCACGTCGGGCTTGATGATGCCGAGCGAGCCGTGCGCCCCGCGGGACGAGCCCGGGTTGAGCGCGTCGCCGATCTCGTCGGACTGCACCGACGCCGCGAGCGACGGGCCGAGGTGCGCGACGACGCCGCCGGCCTGGATCGACGGCAGCAGCGCGTCGGTCGACGAGGCGGTGAGCTGCGCGCCCGGGATCGTCGCGTTGCCGGCGATGCCCGCGGAGAACACGGTCGACTCGGTGCCGATCAGCACGCCGACCGCGCCGGCGGCCTCGGCCGCGTTCCACCGGGCGCCGGAGCCGCACGCGCGGGTGGCGTCGTCGTCGTCCCACCACAGGTAGGCGATGGTGCCGGCGAGCTGGTCGGCGTACTCCGTGAGCGGGGTGCAGCCGTCCACGCCGTCGCCGAGGTAGACGACCGGGGCGGTGACGTCCGCGGTGCCCGCGTAGGAGATGGAGTTCTGCGCGGCCCAGGTGCCCACGGCGGCCGGGTCGGGCGCCTCGGTGACCTCGACGCCGTCGTAGGTCTGCGGGCTGCCGACGGAGTTGGCGACGGTCAGGCCGGAGGCCGCGGAGCCCGGGGAGCCGCCGACGTCCGTGATGTCGGAGGAGTTGCCCGCGGACAGCACCGCCAGGGTGCCGAGGTCGGACAGCCGGTCGATCAGCAGGTTGTCCGGGTCGTCGGACGGGGTGGCGGAGGCGCCGAGCGACAGGTTGACCACGTCGAGGTGGTCGCCGAAGTCGCCGTCGCCGTCCGGGTCGGCCGCCCAGTCGAGGGCGAGACCGGTGAGGTCGGTGGACCCGCCGATGTCACCGAACACCTTGAGGGCGTAGATCCCGGCGCCGGGCGCCGAGCCCGGGCCGACCTCCCAGTCGGACAGGTCGGTCAGCGTGCCGTAGTCGCCGGTGAACGTGGTGCCGTCGGGCTGGACGCCGTAGCCGGCGGCCGTGCCGGCGACGTGCGTGCCGTGGCCCGAGTTGTCCGACGTGTAGAGGCTGTCGATCGGGTTGTCGTCCGGCGTCGGCGTCAGCGTGGCGCCGGGCAGCTCGGAGTTCGGGTCCGCGTCGTACAGCGGGCCGGCGAAGTCGTAGCCGCCCAGGTACTTGGCCGGGTCGAACAGGCCCTCGGGGACCGGCTGCGTGCCGTCCTCGCCGTACGCCTGCTGGTAGGCCTCGACGGTGCCGGGGCCGCCGAAGTCGGCGTGCGTGTAGTCCAGGCCGGTGTCGATGACGCCGATCCGGACGCCCTCGCCGGTCTGGCCGGTGTCCTGCCAGACCTGCAGCGCGCGGGTGAACGCGTCGGTGGAGGAGTTGTCCGCGGTCTTGGTCGTGACCCGGTACACCGCGACGACGTCGTCAGAGGCGGCCAGGTCCCGGACCTGCGCGGCGTCGCCGGTCACGAGCGTGCCCGCGACCAGGTTCGACAGCGTCGCGATCCGCTCGGGCACGACCGCGGCGGTGCGGGCGGCGGGGTCGGACTCGGCGGGGACGACGGCCTCGGCGACCTGCTCGACCTGCGCGGTGGCGGCCTGGACCGCGGCCGCGTCGCCGCCGTCCTCGGCGACGTCGAGGCCCGAGGGCGCGTCGAGCTGCACGAACGCGGTCACGGTGCCCTCGGCGTCGGCGAGGCCGGAGGACACCTTGCCCTCGGTCCCGGCGAGCACGTCGTCGGACGCGATCGGGTCGCCCGCGCCGGCGGCCAGGCCGGGGTCGAGCCGGAGGGGCGGCGACGCGGCGCCGGGGCCCCGCGGCGGAGGCGGCGGTGCCCCCGAGCGTGGTGGTGGCGGCCAGCGCCAGGACGGTCAACGAGGCACGGAGCGAGCGACGCGTCATGGGATTCCGTTCGTCGGGCAGGAGGCAGACGTGCACCGCGGCGTGACTGGACGTCATGCCCGACGGTGACTGCGGGCTCACGCTACAAACTTCTGGGCGATTCGTCACGGTTTCGCCACACATTGGCCGCTCAGCGCTTGCACAGCCGTCGCTAGCATGGGTGACCCGGGCCACAGCGGCGACGGCAGGGAGGCCCGCCCGCGAGCGGGCCGTCGCGGGTCGCCGGAGGCCGGGGCGTGTGACGATCTCGTGAAGATCGCCCGCCGGATCGTCACGGGATCTTCTCGGATCGGTCGCCGGGCCCTTGAAGGACCCCGAGGTCCGCTGCCTAGCCTCGTCGACCGTGAGTGAACGCATGCCCGCCGCGCGGAGCTCGTCCCGCGGCAGGCACGCAGCCCCGCGCGACGAGCGCGACCCTGCGGCACCGGCCACCGCGACGACACGCACGCCCGCCTTCCCCGGGGAGGTGGGCGCGGTCGCGCCCACCGGCCGGACCGACGCACGCCAGCCCGCCCCCGCGGAGCGCGGCGCGTCGACCGCCCCGTCCCCGATCGAAGGTGCAGCACCCCCGCCCGTGACGTCCTCCCTCCACGACACCAGCACCCCCTCCGAGCCCACCGCCCCCGCCGGCGGCACCCCCGCCGGCGCCGGCTCCCCGGCCGTCGCCGCGACCCGCCAGGCCCGCGGCCGACGTGCCGCGGGTCCCGCCGACGACGGCCCGGCCGACGCCGCGACGCCGGTCGCGGTGGTCGAGGCGCCCCGCGCCGCGGCCCCCGCCGGGCCGGAGGCCGAGCCGGCCGCGCCCGCCGAGCCGGCCGCGTCCGCCGCGCTGCCCACCCGCCGGTCGTCCGCCCCCGCGGGCCGCCGCGCCGCCGCCCCCGGCGGCCGCCGGACCGCGCCCGCGTCCGCCTCCCGTGGCTCGCACAGAGCCGAGGGCCGCGCCTCCGTGCGCACCCCGGCCCGCGGGGTCCCGCTCGCGACCGCGGCCGCCACCAGCGCCGCCGACCGCACCGCCGAGGCGCCCAACCGCGCCGAGCGCCGCCGTCGCCGGCCCCCGCGCCGCTCCGCCGCGCGCATGGCGCAGGGCGCCGTCGCGGTGGGCCTCGCCCTCGGCGTCGGCGGGTTCGCGATCGCCCCGGCCGCCGTGGGCGGCGCCTCGCTCGGCGCCGCCGGCGCGACCACGGACGCCGAGCCGGCCCCGTCGCCGAGCGCGACCGACACCGCCGAGACCCTCTCCCCGGCGGTCGTCGAGGAGCGCGGCGCGGCCGTCGTCTCCGCCGCCAGCACGGTCCAGGCCGCCGGCAACGCGAAGGCCGACGCCATCGCCGCGTCGGTCCCCGCCGACGCGACCGCCGCGCTCGACACCGCGGTCGCCGAGCTCGACACCCTGATCGCGGCGACCCAGGCGGAGCAGCCGGCGCTGAGCGCGCTGCAGCCCGCCACGGGCACCGCGCCCGCGCCGGTGCTGTCCGGCGACGCGCTCGCGGACGCGGTCGAGCAGGCCGGCGCCGCCGGGCTCGCCGACGCCGCCGCGGCCGGCGGCGCCGTGACCACCTCGGACGAGGACGCCGCCGCGGGCGACGCGGCGGCCACCGCCTCGCCGTCGGCCCTGCCCACGGACGCCGCCGCGACCGCCGACGCCACCGCCGACCCCGCCGAGGACGCCGACCCCGCCGCCGCCCGCCTCGCCGCGGCGCGCGACCGGGTCGCGACCCTGACCGCCGAGCTGCAGACCGTGACCCAGCAGACGCAGGAGGCCGCCGCGGCGGCCGCCGCCGCCGCCGAGGCCGCCCGCAAGGAGGCCCAGCGGACGTCGCTCGAGGGGTACGCCAACGGCAAGATCCCCTCCTCCGCGCTGTGCGAGCTCGACTTCGCCCCGGGCCAGGAGCTGCGCTGCGACGCGGCGGAGGCGCTGGAGCAGCTGAACGTGGCGTTCACCCAGGCGTTCGGCACCCCGCTGGCGATCACGGACTCCTACCGGTCCTACAGCCAGCAGGTCGCGTGCCGGGCGCAGAAGGGCAACCTCTGCGCGACCCCCGGCACGTCCAACCACGGCGGCGGCGTCGCGGTGGACCTCGGCGGCAACGCGTACTCGTTCGGCACCGACCAGCACGACTGGATGCTGGCGCACGCCGAGGAGTACGGCTGGACGCTGCCGGACTGGGCCCGCGCGACCGGCTCGAAGCCCGAGCCGTGGCACTGGGAGTACGTGGGCTGACGCCGGCCCGGCGCGACCCGTGCGCGCGGCCGGACGCGGGGTGCGTCGGCGGTCCGGGCGACCTACCGTGAGCAGCGCGGCGGCCGACCGGCCGCCGAGCCACCACTCGTGAGGAGCCTCGACATGCCCACTCGCACCGCACGCACCGCCTGGAACGGCACCCTCAACGAGGGCGGCGGCCAGGTGGAGCTCACCAGCTCGAAGGTCGGCACCTACGACGTGTCGTTCCCGAAGCGCGCGGCCGACGACGCCGGCGGCACCACCAGCCCCGAGGAGCTGATCGCGGCGGCGCACTCGTCCTGCTACGCGATGCAGCTGTCCGCCGTGCTCGGCGAGGCGGGCGGCACGCCCGAGTCGCTCGAGGTCACCGCGGACGTGACGCTCAGCCCGGACCCCGCCGGCGGCTTCCGGATCAGCGGGATCGCGCTGACCGTGCGCGGCGAGGTCTCCGGCCTCGACGAGGCGGGCTTCCTCGCCGCGGCGCAGAACGCCAAGGAGACCTGCCCGGTCAGCAAGGCGCTCACCGGTACCGAGATCACGCTGGACGCCGCGCTGGAGTCCTGAGGCGCCGGCGCCCCCGCCGACGCCCCCGCCGCCCGCACCCGGGCCGCGGGGGCGTCGGCGCGCCCGGGGTCCGGGTGCGGGCGTCCCGGGGCTCGGACGGCGCGCCACCCACCGCCCGGCCGGGTGGAACACTGACCGCGTGCCGACCGCCACGTCCCTCCCCCCGGGCGCCGACCCCCGCACGCCGCAGGGCCCCGACGCCGCCGAGCTCGTCCGCGCGCTGCGCGCCGCCGTCGGGGGAGCGGTGGACGACTCCGCCCGCCGCCGCGCCGAGTACTCCACCGACGCGTCGAACTACCGCGTCGTGCCGTCGGTCGTCGTGTTCCCGCGCGACGTGGACGACGCGCTCGCCGCGCTCGACGTGGCCCGCGGCCTCGGCGCCCCGGTGACGTCGCGCGGCGGCGGCACGTCCGTGGCCGGCAACGCGGTCGGCACCGGCGTCGTCCTCGACTGGTCGCGGCACGTGAACCGGGTGCTCGACGTCGACCCGGAGGCCCGCACCGCGCGCGTCGAGCCCGGCGTCGTCATGGCGATGCTCCAGAAGGCCGCCGCGCCGCACGGCCTGCGGTTCGGCCCGGACCCGTCGACCCAGGCCCGGGCCACCCTCGGCGGGATGATCGGCAACAACGCCTGCGGGCCGCGCGCCGTCGCCTACGGCCGCACCGCGGACAACGTGCTGGAGCTCGACGTCGTCGACGGGCGGGGCCGCCGGTTCACCGCGGCGCAGGGCCTCGACCCGGTCGCGGGCCTGGACGCGCTGGTCCGCGCCGAGATGGCGACCCTCCGCACCGAGCTGGGCCGGTTCGGCCGGCAGGTGTCCGGCTACTCGCTGGAGCACCTGCTGCCGGAGAACGGCGCCGACCTGGCCAAGGCGCTCGTCGGCACCGAGGGCACCGTCGTCACGCTGCTCGGCGCGACCGTGCGCCTGGTGCCGGTCGCCGCCGCGCCGGTGCTCGTCGTGCTCGGCTACCCGGACATGGCCACCGCCGCCGACGCCGTCCCGGCCCTGCTGGCGCACCGGCCGCTGGCCATCGAGGGCATGGACGCCCGGCTGGTCGACGTCGTGCGCCGGGTCAAGGGCGCCGCCGCCGTCCCGCCGCTGCCCGAGGGTGCCGGCTGGATGATGTGCGAGGTCGGCGGCGACACCCTGGACGAGGCGCTGGAGCGCGCGCACGCCCTGGCCGCCGACGCCGGCACCCGTGCGGTCGGCGTGTTCCCGCCCGGTCCCGAGGCCGCCGCGATGTGGCGCATCCGCGAGGACGGCGCGGGCCTCGGCGGCCGGACGCCGTCGGGCGAGCAGGCCTGGCCGGGGTTCGAGGACTCCGCCGTCCCGCCCGAGCGGCTCGGCGCGTACCTGCGCGAGCTCGAGGCGCTGATGGCCCGGCACGGCGTCGACGGCCTGGCGTACGGGCACTTCGGCGACGGCTGCGTGCACCTGCGGCTCGACGTCCCCATGGAGCGGTCCGGCGACCCGATGCGGGCGTTCATGACCGACGCCGCGCACCTCGTGGCGTCGCACGGCGGGTCGCTGTCCGGCGAGCACGGCGACGGGCGCGCCCGGTCCGAGCTGCTGCCGGTCATGTACTCGGAGCAGGCCATCGCGGCGTTCGAGGGCTTCAAGGCCCTGCTCGACCCCGACGACCTGCTCAACCCCGGCGTGCTGGTCCGGCCGCGGCCGCTCGACGCCGACCTGCGCCGCCCGCACGCGAAGCCGATCCCCGCGGGGCACGGCGGGTTCGCGTTCGGGCACGACCACGGCGACTTCACCACCGCCGTGCACCGGTGCGTCGGCGTCGGCAAGTGCCGCGCGGACACGTCGGCGGCGGGCGGGTTCATGTGCCCGTCGTACCTGGCGACGCGGGACGAGAAGGACTCCACCCGCGGCCGCGCGCGCGTGCTGCAGGAGATGGCCAACGGGAGCCTGGTGTCCCGCGGCTGGTCCTCGCCCGAGGTGCACGACGTCCTCGACCTCTGCCTGTCCTGCAAGGCCTGCTCCTCCGACTGCCCCGCCGGGGTCGACATGGCGCAGTACAAGGCGGAGGTGCTGCACCGCACCTACCGCGGCCGGCTGCGCCCGGTGAACCACTACGCGCTCGGCTGGCTGCCGCGGTGGACCCGGCTCGTCACCGGCGTGCCGGGGCTCGCGCGGCTGGCGAACGCGGCGCTGTCGGTCCGGCCGCTCGCGAAGGTCGTGCTGAAGCTCGGCGGCATGGACACCCGGCGGAAGATGGTGTCGTTCGCGCCGTCCCCGTTCCGCGCGCGCGTGCGCCGCGGCGAGGTCGACGCGCGCCCGGGCGCCGCACCGACGTCCCAGGGCGCCGGTGCGCTGTCCGTCACCGGCACCTCCGGCCGCCCGCCGGTGCTGCTGTGGACCGACTCGTTCAGCGACAGCCTCGCGCCGTCGGTGCCCGTCGCGGCGGTGAAGGTGCTGCGCGCCGCGGGCTACGAGGTCCTGGTCCCCGAGCACGACGCGTGCTGCGGGCTCACCTGGATCTCGACGGGCCAGCTGGACGGCGCGCGCAAGCGGCTGACCCACCTGCTCGAGGTGCTCGGGCCGTACGCGGTGAACGGGGTGCCGATCGTCGGCCTGGAGCCGTCCTGCACCGCCGTGCTGCGCTCCGACCTGCTCGACCTGCTGCCCGACGACCCGCGCGCCGTCGCGGTGGCCCGGGCCACCCGGACGCTCGCCGAGCTGCTGACCGCGCCCGCGCCGATCGGCCCGGGGGACCGGTGGCAGCTGCCCGACCTGTCCGACGTCACCGCGGTCGTGCAGCCGCACTGCCACCACCACAGCGTCATGACGTTCACCCCCGACCACGCGCTGCTCACCGACGCCGGTGCCTCGTTCTCGGAGCTCGCGGGGTGCTGCGGGCTCGCGGGCAACTTCGGCATGGAGGCGGGGCACTACGACGTGTCGGTCCAGGTGGCCGAGCGCGCGCTGCTGCCGGCGCTGCGCGCCGCGGCGCCGGGGGACGTGTTCCTGGCGGACGGCTACTCGTGCCGCACCCAGGCCGACCAGCTCGCGGACGTCCGGGGCGTGCACCTCGCGGAGCTCCTCGCGGCGCACCTGCCGGGGGCCCGCGAGCCCTCCTGATCCGCGCGAGCCCCCCGTCCGGGACCGGGGGGCTCCCGCGCGACGTGGGGGATCGCGGGGTGCCCGACCCGGTGGGGCCGGCGATTTGGGATCTCCGGCGCGCGTGCCGTACTCTGGTCGCTGCCCAAGACCGCAGGTCGTCGGCCCCCGTGCTCTCCCCGCCTCCGTGGGGTGCGCGCGAGAGCCGCCCGAAGTCCCGCTCACGCGGAGGCCCGCGCAGGTGATCGATGTTCGATGGTGATGCGTGCGAGCGCGTCGACTGCGAGCCCCGGCGCCTGCGCCGGGGCTCTTCTCGTCGCCGGGGCCGAGGACGACGCCCGGCGGCACCACCATCGGAAGGATTGCCATGGCGAGGCCGGACAAGGCAGCCGCAGTCGCCGAGCTCACGGACCAGTTCCGCGACTCGAACGCTGCCGTGCTGACCGAGTACCGCGGGCTCACCGTCGCGCAGCTCAAGCAGCTGCGACGGTCGCTGAGCGGCAACGCGAACTACGCCGTGGTGAAGAACACGCTGACCGCGATCGCGGCCAAGGAAGCCGGCATCGAGGGGATCGCCGACGAGCTCAAGGGCCCGTCCGCCATCGCCTTCGTCACCGGTGACCCGGTCGAGGCCGCCAAGGGTCTGCGTGACTTCGCCAAGGCGAACCCCGCACTGGTCATCAAGGGCGGTGTCCTCGACGGGCGCGCCCTGACCGCTGCGGACGTCACCAAGCTCGCGGACCTCGAGTCCCGCGAGGTCCTGCTGGCCAAGGCGGCCGGTGCGATGAAGGCCAAGCTGTTCCAGACGGCTTACCTCTTCACCGCGCCCGCCTCGAAGGCCGTGCGCACCGTCGAGGCGCTCCGCGTCCAGCAGGAGACCGCCGACACCGCTGCCTGAGCCGTCCCGGCTCACGCGCTCCCCACACTGCCCCGCACGGTCGACCTGACCGGCGAGGACCGAACGGAAGGAACCGCCATCATGGCGAAGCTCACCACCGACGAGCTCATCGAGCAGTTCAAGGGCCTCACCCTCATCGAGCTCTCCGAGTTCGTGAAGGCGTTCGAGGACGTCTTCGAGGTCACCGCTGCGGCCCCGGCCGCCGTGGCCGTCGCCCCCGCCGCCGGCGGTGCCGGTGGCGAGGCCGCCGCCGAGGAGGAGAAGGACGAGTTCGACGTCATCCTCGAGGCCGCCGGCGACAAGAAGATCCAGGTCATCAAGGAGGTGCGCGGCCTCACCTCGCTCGGTCTGAAGGAGGCCAAGGACCTCGTGGACGGCGCCCCGAAGCCGGTCCTGGAGAACGTCAACAAGGAGACCGCGGACAAGGCCAAGGCCGCCCTCGAGGGCGCCGGCGCCACCGTCACCCTCAAGTGACCCGCTCCGGGTCCGGCGCGCCCGCGCGCTGAGACCCGGGTCGCCTCGCACGCAGGCCCGCACCCCCTCGGGGGTGCGGGCCTGCGTCGTGCCCGGGCGCGCCGGAGCGGCGCCGAGCCGCGCCGGAGCGCGGCGCGGAATGCGCGCGGGGGAGCGGGCGTTGGGGACGTCCGGAGGCACGACGGCGTGCTCCGGTCCGGCCGGCCCGGGCCCGCGACCAGGTGTGGCGCACGCCCCATACCACGGCGTGTGGACATGGCGCCAGGTCTGTACTACGCTAGCGCTTTGCGCTGGCCTGTGCCCGCGACCCCGTATAACCCGCGCCCGACGGCATCGTAGTACGCGATGCCCGCAGGGCCTGTGGCCGGGGGGTCGCGAACCGCCGGGCCCGTCGCAGGGAACTCGATCTGCTGGGAAGGACCCCTCTTGGCTGCCTCGCGCACCTCCTCCGCAACGTCCGAAGCCATCGCGAACCGCACCATCTCCCGCCGCGTCTCGTTCGCCCGGATCGACGAGCCCCTCGAGGTCCCGGACCTCCTCGGGCTCCAGACGGAGAGCTTCGACTGGCTGCTCGGCAACGAGAAGTGGCAGGCCCGCGTCGCCGCCGCCCTCGAGAACGGCCGGCAGGACGTCCCGGAGACCGCTGGACTGGAGGAGATCTTCGAGGAGATCTCCCCCATCGAGGACTTCGGCGGCACCATGTCGCTGTCGTTCCGCGAGCACCGTTTCGAGCCGCCGAAGTACACGGCCGACGAGTGCAAGGAGAAGGACTTCACCTACGCGGCGCCGCTGTTCGTCACCGCGGAGTTCGTGAACTACACCACCGGTGAGATCAAGAGCCAGACGGTCTTCATGGGCGACTTCCCGCTCATGAGCGAGCGCGGCACCTTCATCATCAACGGCACCGAGCGCGTCGTCGTCTCGCAGCTCGTCCGCTCCCCGGGCGTGTACTTCGAGCGCGCCGCCGACAAGACGTCCGACAAGGACATCTTCTCGGTCAAGATGATCCCGAGCCGCGGCGCCTGGCTGGAGTTCGAGATCGACAAGCGCGACAACGTCGGCGTCCGCGTCGACCGCAAGCGCAAGCAGAACGCCACCGTGCTGCTCAAGGCGCTCGGCATGACCGAGTCGGAGATCCGCGAGGAGTTCGCGCAGTTCCCGGCCGTCATCGACACCCTGGAGAAGGACCACGTCCAGACCCAGGACGAGGCGCTGCTCGACCTGTACCGCAAGATCCGCCCGGGCGAGCCGCCGACCGTCGAGGCCGGCCGCGCGCTGATCGAGAACTTCTACTTCAACCCGAAGCGCTACGACCTCGCGAAGGTCGGCCGCTACAAGCTGAACAAGAAGCTCGGCATCGACGTCCCGCTCGCGGACTCCGTGCTGTCGCGCGACGACATCGTCGCGGCGATCAAGTACATGGCCGCGCTGCACGCCGACGTCGCGACCCTGCCGGGCACGCGCAACGGCGAGGCGATCGAGGTCCGCGTCGAGACCGACGACATCGACCACTTCGGCAACCGCCGCATCCGCGCCGTGGGCGAGCTCATCCAGAACCAGGTCCGCACCGGCCTGTCCCGGATGGAGCGCGTCGTGCGCGAGCGCATGACGACGCAGGACGTCGAGGCGATCACGCCGCAGACCCTGATCAACATCCGCCCCGTCGTGGCCTCCATCAAGGAGTTCTTCGGGACGTCGCAGCTGTCGCAGTTCATGGACCAGAACAACCCGCTCGCCGGCCTGACGCACAAGCGTCGCCTGTCCGCGCTGGGCCCGGGTGGCCTGTCCCGCGACCGCGCCGGCATGGAGGTCCGTGACGTCCACCCGTCGCACTACGGCCGCATGTGCCCGATCGAGACCCCCGAGGGCCCGAACATCGGCCTCATCGGCTCGCTCGCGACGTTCGGGCGGATCAACCCGTTCGGCTTCGTCGAGACCCCGTACCGCAAGGTCGAGTTCGGCGTCGTGACGGACGAGGTGCACTACCTCACCGCCGACGACGAGGACCGCTACGTCATCGCCCAGGCCAACGCGGCCGTCGACGCGAACGGCAAGTTCGCCGACGACACCGTCCTGGTCCGCGTCAAGGGCGGCGACACCGAGGACGTCCCGGCCGAGACGGTCGACTACATGGACGTCTCGCCGCGCCAGATGGTGTCGGTCGCGACGGCCCTGATCCCGTTCCTCGAGCACGACGACGCCAACCGCGCGCTCATGGGCGCGAACATGCAGCGCCAGGCCGTGCCGCTGGTCCGCTCCGAGGCGCCGCTGGTCGGCACCGGCATGGAGTGGCGCGCGGCGGTCGACGCCGGCGACGTCATCGTGGCCTCCAAGCCCGGTGTGGTCACCGAGGTGTCGGCGGACCTGATCACCGTCGCCAACGACGACGCGACGACGAGCACCTACCGCGTGGCGAAGTTCCGCCGCTCGAACCAGGGCACGTCCTACAACCAGCGCGTGCTGGTCGACCAGGGCGCCCGCGTCGAGGTCGGCTCCGTGCTGGCCGACGGCCCGGCGACGGACGAGGGCGAGCTGTCCCTCGGCCGCAACCTGCTGGTCGCGTTCATGTCGTGGGAGGGCCACAACTACGAGGACGCGATCATCCTGTCGCAGCGCCTCGTGCAGGACGACGTCCTGTCCTCGATCCACATCGAGGAGCACGAGGTCGACGCCCGCGACACCAAGCTCGGCCCCGAGGAGATCACGCGGGACATCCCGAACGTCTCCGAGGACGTGCTGGCGGACCTGGACGAGCGCGGCATCATCCGCATCGGCGCCGAGGTCTCCGCGGGCGACGTGCTGGTCGGCAAGGTCACCCCGAAGGGCGAGACCGAGCTGACCCCGGAGGAGCGCCTGCTGCGCGCGATCTTCGGCGAGAAGGCCCGCGAGGTCCGCGACACGTCCCTCAAGGTGCCGCACGGCGAGTCCGGCACGGTCATCGAGGTGCGCACGTTCAACCGCGAGGACGGCGACGAGCTGCCCGCCGGCGTGAACGAGCTCGTCCGGGTGTACATCGCCCAGCGCCGCAAGATCACGGACGGCGACAAGCTCGCCGGCCGCCACGGCAACAAGGGCGTCATCTCGAAGATCCTGCCCGTCGAGGACATGCCGTTCCTCCCGGACGGCACCGCGGTGGACATCGTCCTGAACCCGATGGGTGTCCCCGGGCGCATGAACGTCGGCCAGGTGCTGGAGGTCCACCTCGGGTGGATCGCCAAGCAGGGCTGGAACGTCGAGCTGGCCGAGGGCGACCTGTCCTGGGTCGACCAGGTCCCGGACATCGCGAAGTCGTCGACGCCCGGCGTGCCGGTCGCGACGCCGGTGTTCGACGGCGTGCCGGAGGAGACCCTGACCGGTCTGCTCGGCTCGACCCTGCCGAACCGCGACGGCGAGCGCATGGTCGGCGTGGACGGCAAGGCCCGCCTGTTCGACGGCCGCTCCGGCGAGCCGTTCCCGGACCCGGTGGCCGTCGGCTACATGTACATCCTCAAGCTGCACCACCTCGTGGACGACAAGATCCACGCCCGGTACACCGGCCCGTACTCGATGATCACGCAGCAGCCGCTGGGTGGTAAGGCGCAGTTCGGCGGCCAGCGGTTCGGCGAGATGGAGGTGTGGGCCCTCGAGGCGTACGGCGCGGCCTACACGCTGCAGGAGCTCCTGACCATCAAGTCGGACGACATCCCGGGCCGCGTGAAGGTGTACGAGGCCATCGTCAAGGGCGAGAACATCCCCGACTCGGGCATCCCGGAGTCCTTCAAGGTGCTCCTCAAGGAGATGCAGTCCCTCTGCCTGAACGTGGAGGTGCTGTCCTCCGACGGCGTGTCCATCGACATGCGGGAGAACGACGACGAGGTGTACCGCGCCGCCGAGGAGCTGGGCATCGACCTCTCGCGCCGCCCGAACGCCGCGAGCACCGTCGACGAGATCTGACGCCGAGCGTCCGCCGGCCCCCTCACCGGGGCCGGCGGGCCGCCCGCACCCCTTGCAGCATCTCCATTCCGCCGGAACGAGGCGCCCCAGGCGCACCGGCATGCGAAGGAAGTAGGACCCCTTGCTCGACGTCAACGTCTTCGACGAGCTGCGCATCGGCCTGGCCACGGCCGACGACATCCGGACCTGGTCGCACGGCGAGGTCAAGAAGCCCGAGACCATCAACTACCGCACCCTGAAGCCGGAGAAGGACGGGCTCTTCTGCGAGAAGATCTTCGGCCCCACCCGGGACTGGGAGTGCTACTGCGGCAAGTACAAGCGCGTGCGCTTCAAGGGCATCATCTGCGAGCGCTGCGGCGTCGAGGTGACCCGTTCCAAGGTGCGTCGTGAGCGCATGGGCCACATCGAGCTGGCCGCGCCCGTCACGCACATCTGGTTCTTCAAGGGCGTGCCCTCGCGCCTCGGCTACCTGCTCGACCTCGCCCCGAAGGACCTCGAGAAGGTCATCTACTTCGCGGCGTACATGATCACGTGGGTCGACACCGACGGCCGCCAGGAGGACCTCCCGAACCTCCAGAACGAGATCGACCTGGAGCGCAAGGAGATCGCGGACCGCCGCGACAACGACATCAACACCCGCGCCGCCAAGCTCGAGGCCGACCTGGCCGAGCTCGAGGCCGAGGGTGCCAAGGCCGACGCGCGCCGCAAGGTCCGCGACTCGGCCGAGCGCGAGATGGCGCAGATCCGCAAGCGCGCGGACGCCGAGATCGAGCGCCTGGACACCATCTGGGACAAGTTCAAGAACCTCAAGGTCGCCGACCTCGAGGGCGACGAGCTGCTCTACCGCCAGCTGCAGGACCGCTACGGCAACTACTTCGAGGGCTCGATGGGCGCCGCGGCGATCCAGAAGCGCCTCGAGGCGTTCGACCTGGACGCCGAGGCCGAGAACCTGCGCGAGATCATCCGGACCGGCAAGGGCCAGAAGAAGACCCGCGCGCTCAAGCGCCTCAAGGTCGTCAACGCGTTCCTCACCACGACGAACTCGCCGACCGGCATGGTGCTGGATGCCGTCCCGGTCATCCCGCCGGACCTGCGCCCGATGGTGCAGCTCGACGGCGGCCGGTTCGCCACGTCCGACCTGAACGACCTGTACCGCCGCGTCATCAACCGGAACAACCGCCTCAAGCGGCTCCTGGACCTGGGCGCGCCGGAGATCATCGTCAACAACGAGAAGCGGATGCTCCAGGAGGCCGTGGACTCGCTGTTCGACAACGGCCGCCGCGGCCGCCCGGTCACGGGCCCCGGCAACCGCCCGCTCAAGTCGATCTCCGACATGCTCAAGGGCAAGCAGGGCCGGTTCCGCCAGAACCTGCTCGGCAAGCGCGTCGACTACTC
>NZ_DASQCJ010000100.1:0-39104 GCF_035634735.1 Cellulomonas sp. | reverse complement strand
GGCGTCCTCGACGGCGTGCGCGACCTGGAACGACTGGTCGGTCAACGCCGCGGCCAGCACCTCGGCCTTGGCGGCGTCGACGTGGCCCGTCTCCAGCGCCTCCCCGGTCGCGCCGAGCAGCCCGTCCAGCACGACCGCCCGGCGCACCACCCGGTTCGCGGTCATCCGCGCCCAGCCCAGCCGCATCGCCAGCTCGTCGCCCGCCACGCTCGTCTGCGTCGGCGGGGCACCGGCCAGCGGGGACCAGTCCGGGCGCATCTCCTCCCGGCTGGCGAGCTCGGCGACCGCGGCCAGCTTGCGGGCGTGCAGGTGGGACTCCATCCGGTCGATCGCCGCGACGACCTCCACCAGCACCGTCGGGGACACCACCCGCTGGTCCAACCCCCGCAACCACGCGTCCAGCACCGGCCCGGGCGGGCACGACGCGATCGCCTCGACCTGCCGCTGCTCCGACGTGCGAGGCGCCCGGCCGGCCGTCACCACGGGGTCCGGGCCGAAGTCCGTCAGGCACGTCCCGTCCGCCGCGTAGACCGGCAGCACCGGGTCGGCGACCACGTCGCCGTCCGGGTGTTCCTGCAGGTCAACCATGGAAAGACCCTATCGGCGACCACTGACACGCCCCGGCCCGGTCGCGCCCGCCGGAGCCCCGTCCGACACTGGCGGGGACGGGCCGCCCGGCGACCCGCCGCACCATCCGAAGCGACGAGAGGACCGCGCCATGGGCCTGGACGACATGACGGAGAAGGCGAGCGACGCCGGTATCGAGAAGGCCGGGGACACCGCCGCGAAGAAGTCGGGCGGTGGGAACGCCGACACGATCGACGACCTCGAGAAGAAGGCCGACGACAAGATCGGCAAGTAGCCCGCACGCGACGACGCCCGCGCCTCCCCCCGGGGGCGCGGGCGTCGTCCTGCGTGGCGCGAGCCACGGCCTCGCGGGCGGTGCCGGGCCCTCCTCCCGGCGACCGCCCACGGCGGGTCAGCGGCGCACGCGCAGGCGTCCGTCCCGGGCCCGGGTGACGAGGTCGCCCAGGCCGACGACGACGATCACGGCCACGAGGCCCGCGACGACGATCCACACCTGCGGCGACATGACGGTTTCCCCTCGATCCGGCCCTCGACGTGCTGACGGGTTCCATCCTGGCAAGCCGACCCCGCCCGGCGGATCGGCCCTGCGCCGTATCTTCGGGTCCGACGTCGGGCGTACGGGGTCCCCCTCGGGGCGCACGGCCTCCTCCTCGCGGCGGAGGCGCGACCCCGGGACGACCTCGGGGTCGACCCCGACCCCGAGCGCCGGTCAGACCACGACGGCGGGCGGCTCCGCGACCGAGTAGTTGTGCCGGAACACGTCCTCGGGGTCGTACCGCCGCTTCAGCGCGCGCAGCCGCTCCAGGGTCGCCCCCGGGTAGACGTCGGCGAGCCGCTCGGGCCGGGGGTCGGTCTCGAACGACAGGTAGGCGCCGTCGAAGTGGTGCGCCATGGCGTCCCAGATCGCGTCGATCCGCCGCCGGCTGCTCCCCATGGCGACGATGCTGAAGTTCGCCGACCGGTGGGCGTAGGCGGTGGCGTCGGCGGGCACGTCGTGCACGGCTCCACCGGCGGCACGGATCTGGAAGAACGGCGTGGCGCCGCTGCGGACCAGCCGGGCCGCGTCGGCGGCGAGCTCCGGGGTGAGGTGCTCGGCCATGCCGGACCGGGTGACCGGCTCGCCGTCGGAGGTGTGCCGCTGGGGCACGGAGACGACGGCCGGGTAGGGCACGACCTGCACCTGCTGCTGGAGCAGGGGCGCGATCCGGGCGAACGGGTTGAGCCGCTCGATGATGGTCTCGGGGTCGTCGGAGTCGACCATCGCCATGACCTGTGCGGCGACGACGCCGCCGCGCGGCGGGCCCATGATGAGGAACGCCGTGGTGTCGCGTGGGGCGGCCTCCAGGGTCGCGCCGTAGTCGACGAGGAACTGCTCGGTGTCGGAGGCGTCGAAGACGAGCTGGGCGAAGCCCACGTCGCCGACCTCGTCGACCTCGAACTCGAAGGACGTGACGATCCCGAGGTTCGCCCCCGCGCCGCGCACGCCCCAGAACAGGTCGGGGTTCTCGTCCTCGCTCGCCCGGACGACGGAGCCGTCGGCGAGGACGACCTCGGCCGCGCGCAGGTGGTCGAGCGTGAGGCCGTGCTCGCGGACCAGGAACCCGATGCCGCCCGCGGTGGCGAGGCCGCCGACCCCGACGCCGCCGTAGTCGCCGGAGGTGAGGGCCCAGCCGTGGGGGTGCAGGGCGGCGGCGACCTCGCCCCAGCGCGCGCCGGGCTGGATGCGGACCCGCCGGGTGGCGACGTCGAGCACCTCGATCGCGTTCATCCGGGACAGGTCGAGGACGATGCCGCCCTCGTTCGTCGACCGGCCGCTGATGCCGTGCCCGCCGCTGCGGATCGCGAGCGGCACGTCCTGGGTGCGGGCCCAGGCCAGCGCCTCGACGACCTCGGCGGTGTCGCCCGGCCGCAGGACGAGCCCCGGCCGGCCGCCGCGCATGTATGTGGACCGCACGGCGGCGTACCCGGCGTCGCCGGGCTCGACGGCGGTGCCGACGAGCGCGGCCGGGACGGCGTCGTAGTCGAGGCCCGGGGCCCGGGCGGCCCGCACGGCGGAGCTGCGGAGGGTGCCGACCCGGGTGCCGCGGGCGGCGCGCGCGGCGGCGACGCGGTCGCGCAGCGCAGGGACGACGTCGGCGGCGAACGCGTCCAGCACCGCCTCGGTGGCACCCGCCAGGACGAGGGTGCCGACGCCCGCGTCCAGCACGAGGGCGGCCAGGCGGTCGACGGCCGACGCGACGACGGCAGCGCCGTCGGTGCCGCCGAGACCCAGCGCCCGGGCGTCGAGCACGAGCCCGCGCCGGACCTCCCGCGGGTCGCGGCCCGCCGCCGCCAGGTCCGCGTCGAGGGCGGCCTGCTCGCGGCGCACGGCGTCGAGCCGCGCCGCGGAACCGGCAGCACCGGGGACGGGCCCCGTCGTGGCGCCCGGCAGCGCTCCGCCGCCCGGCGAGGTCGCACCGGCCGGGACGGTCAGCCACCAGCCGTCGGCGACCCGCGCGGCGAGCACGCGCGGGCCGGGGTCGACGGGCTGGCGACCCGCGCCCAGCCACAGTGCGAGGTCGTGCGCGGGCGACGGCCCGCGCTGCGCGCCGGGGACGCGGTGGTGCCGGCCCTCGTGCACGAGCGGGCCGGGCTCGGCGGCGGCCCACAGGCCGCGCAGGACGTCGATCCCCTCGGCGAGCGCGTCGAGCGCCTCGTCCGGGTCGCCGCCGTCCGCCCCGGGCGCGAGCCCGGGCGTCACGCGGCCGCCCGCGAGATGGTCCAGGCTCGCGACGGCGCGCGCCAGCACGGCGGGCGGCCGGTCGTCGAGGCGCAGGCCGCGGGTCGCGAGGTCGACCCGAGAGGTCGCGCCGGCGACCGCCCCGAGCACGGTCCACGCGTCGAGCGCGTCGACCGCGTCGACCTCGCCCGCGTCGCCGTCCGGGTCGTCCGCCACCACCACGAGGTCCAGGCCCAGCTCCTCGGCCCGCCGCGCGAACCGTGTCGCGGCGCCCGGGTCGGCGGCCGAGGCGGGGAGCTCGACGCCGAGCTGCAGGGGGTGCCCGAGGTCGACGCCGCTCACGCCCGCTCCCCCGCCACGAGGGCCGCGGGCGCCGCGCCGGCCGAGCCGCCGCGCTCGGCGGCGACGAGCTCGCGCACGGCCGGGGCGATCTCCTGCCCGAGGACGGTGAGCAGGGTCGGGTCGTCGCCGGTGGCGATGAAGGCGCTGGTGCCGTGCTCGAGCGCGAGGACGGCAAGCTGCTCGACCCACTGCTCCGGCGGGCCGGCGAGCAGGTCCGTGCTGCGCCGGGCGGACAGCCGGCCGCCGACGTTCAGCAGCCGGCGCACGGCGCGGGGGTCGCGCCCGGCCGCCCGCGCGGCGTCGTCGATGCGCGCGTTGGCGTCGTCGAGGTCCTGAAGGCTGCTGAGGTAGCCGAGCGACGGCAGCCAGCCGTCGGCGTGCGCGCCGGTGAGCCGGAGCATGCGCGGCTTGTAGGCGCCGACCCAGATGCCCACGGGGTGCGCGGGCGCCGGGCCGCGCTTCGCGCCGGCGAGCGGCCAGTAGTCGCCGGGCAGGTCGACGCGGGCGCGCTCGCCCGTGTCCCACAGCGCGCGGATGACGGCGATGGCCTCGCGCAGCGCGTCGACGCCCTGGCCCGGGGTCAGCCGACGCCCGCCCATGGCCTCGATCGCGTCCCAGAAGCCGCCGGCGCCGAGCCCGAGCTCGACGCGGCCGCCGGACAGCAGGTCCAGGCTGGCGACGGAGCGGGCGAGGACGGCGGGCGGCCGCAGGGGCAGGTTGGCGACGTTCGGCGCGAGGGTGATCCGCTCGGTGCGCGCGGCGACGTAGGACAGCAGGGTCCAGGTGTCGAGGAACGACGGCTGGTACGGGTGGTCCTGGAAGGTGGCGAGGTCGAGCCCCGCCCGCTCCGAGAGCTGCGCGAGCCCGACGACGCGCTCGGGCGCCGCGTTGCTCGGCGTGATGAACGACCCGAACAGCAGGTCGTGGCCGTAGTCCGTCATGTCCGCCTCGTCTCGATCCGCCGCCGCATCCGTCGGCGAGTCCGATCGTATGTCGTGCAGATGATTGGCTCAACCGAGTGACCCGGCGTACGATTCCCGGCATGACGGCGGCCGACGAGCAGACGACGCACCCGGTCTCGGACCTCGGGTGGTCGCTCGGCGTGCTGCTCCGCGCGTACGAGCGGGCGATGACGACGGCCGTCGAGGCGGTGCCGCACGGGTTCCGCGGATTCCTGGTGCTGCGCGAGGTGGTGCGCGGGGCGCACCCGAGCCAGGCGGCGCTGGCGGCGAGCCTCGGCATCGACCGCACGGTGATGACGTACCTGATCGACGACCTGGAGCGCGCCGGGCTGGTGGAGCGCCGGGTGGCGGAGGTCGACCGCCGGCAGCGCCGGGTGCACCCGACGCCGGGCGCCGAGGCGCTGCTCGCGGAGCTGGAGCACCGGGTGGCGGTCGCGGAGGACGACGTGTTCGGCGCGCTGGACCCGGCGGACCGCGCCACGGTCGGGCAGCTGCTGCGCCGCGCGGCGTGCGGCTACCGCGAGACCGGCGACCCGTGCACGACGGTGGAGCACGCGCTGGGGCGCTGAGCCGCCCCGACGGCCCCGCCGCGTCAGACCCGGCGCGTCTCCGCGTCCTCGCACGCCGCGAGCAGCAGCTGCGCCGCCTCCCGCACCTGGGCCACCTGGCCGAGGTCGAGCCGCAGCCCGTCGACCATCGCGGCCGGGATGCCGACGGCGCGCCCCCGCATCGCCCGGCCGGCGTCGGTGAGCCGGATGGCCAGGGCGCGCTCGTCCGCGCCGTCGCGCGCCCGCTCCACCAGCCCGAGCGCCTCCAGCCGGCGGACCAGCGGCGACGTCGTCGCGGGCTCGAGGTGCAGCAGCGCGGCGAGCGCCTTGAGCGTGAGGTCGCCGTGCTGCCAGAGCGCGAGCATCGCGAGGTACTGCGGGTGGGTGAGCCCGAGCGGCTCGAGCAGCGGCCGGTAGAACGCGACCAGCGCGCGGGCCGCGGCGGACATCGCGAGGCAGACCTGCGCCTCGACGGCCAGCGGGTCGACCGCGGGCGGGTCGACCGCGGGCAGGCCGGCCGGGGGCAGGTCGGCCGCGGGCCCGGCGGCCGCGGGCTCGGCGGCCACCGGCGCAGTGGCGGCCTGCTCGGCGGATCGGGTCACGCGACGATGCTAGCGCGGATCGTTCGTGCGCATATGATGAGGGCACTCATCATCAGACCGGACGGGGCGACGAGCCATGGGCAAGATCGGCAGGGCGAACGACAGGCGCGAGGCGGCGCTGCTCAGCGTGTTCGGGCCGGCGCAGGTCGGCGACCCCCTGGCCCCCGACCGTGAGGTCGCGGAGGCCGACCGCGAGCGCGACCAGGCGCTGCGCACCGAGTTCGTCCGGGTGGTCGGCGCCGACGGCCGGTCCTACCTCGTGGAGCGCCCGGTCGAGGACTGAGGCCGCCCGACGGCCCACGGGCGGCCGACCGACGGCCGGCCGCTCCCGCGCACGGCGACGCCCCCGCGACCGAGCCGGCCACGGGGGCGTCGCCGTGCGTGCGGGACCTCGGGTCAGCGCGCCCCGGCCCGCCGCCACGCGAGCAGCGCCACGACGAGCGCCCCGAGCCCGGCCGCGAGGCCGAGGCCGCCGAGCACGACCGGCAGCGCGCCGGAGCCGTCCCCGTCGCCCGACGCCCCCGCCGCGGCGGCGTCGTCCGAGCCGCCCTCGTCGGCGGCGGCCGCCGCGCCGTGGCCGTGGCCGTCCGCGGCCGCCTCGGTGGTCGTGAACGTCGGCGCCGGGTAGTCCGGCTCGGCGTCGCCCTCGGCGACCTGGTCCCAGTCGACGACCTCGCCGTCGGCGTACTCCTGGTGCGCCGGCAGGACGAGGTCGGTGCCGGCCGCGGGCAGCGGGCCGACCGAGATCGCGAACTGCTGGAACTCGCCGTCGCCGATGCCCGCGCCGTCGGCGGTCCAGGTGACGCTCAGCGGGGCCTGGGTGATCGTGGCGCCGTCGACCTCCACCGGCTCGGGCAGGTCGCCGCGCTCGACGGTGGCGGTCCAGCCGGGCACGGGCTGCGTCGAGACGGACGTCAGCGGGGTGTCCGTCGGCAGGTCGACGGTGACGCGGGTGGTCGGGGACGTCGGCGACTCGTTGGGCACGCGGAACGTCAGCACGGTCCAGCCGCCGGCGGCGGTGGCCTCCGGGACGACGCGGACGTGCGCGGACGCGGCGGCGGCGGAGCCGAGGACGAGGGTGGCGGCCAGCGCGGAGCCGGCGGCGGCGCGCGCGAGGGCGCGGGGGGTTGCGGACACGGTGGTTCTCCTCAGGGGTACGGCGAGGGCGCGCCGCCGGGCCGCCGCGGGGCGGCGGCGGGGCGCGCGGGGACGGCGCGACCGGGCCCCGCCGCACGGCGTGCGGGGGCTCAGGCCACGCGGGGGCGGAGCGCCCCGGGGGGCCCGCGCCGCGCGACCCCGCCCCGCAGGGCGGGCACCGGCCGCGGCGCGGCGACGTCCGGCACCGGGGGACGGGACCGCGGGGCCACCGGCCCCGGCAGCGCCCCGGCGAGCACCGGCAGCAGCGCGGCCCAGCGGCGGGCGAGCGCGAGGACGCCGCGGTCGGTCGCGACGAGCAGCAGGACGGTCGCCGCCATCGCGGCGGCGTGCGCGGCGAGCATGAGTCCGCCGGCGGCGTGCGGGTCGGCGGCGGACGCGGCGGCGGCCCCGGCGGCGTCGACCGGGACGCGCGCCGCGGCGGCGACCGCGGCCCCGTGCCCGGGGTGCGCCCCGCCCACGGCCGCGGCGCCGGAACCCGGCGAGAGCCAGGTGAGCGCCGCGTGCACGGCGAGCTGGCCCGCGACCGCGGCGGGCAGCAGCAGCCGCACGGTCAGCGGGCGCCGCGCGAGGGCGGCGGAGCCGACGAGGACGAGCGCGCCGATCAGCGCCAGGGCGCCCCACGACGGGGCGTGGCCGCCGGCGAGCACGTGCGCGCCCGATCCGAGCGCGAGCACGGTCGCCGCGACGCCGAGCAGGCGCCCCACGACGAGCGCACGCTGCACGGACGGGTCCACAGGCGCCGACGCTACGGCATCGCCGGGACGAAGGTCCCGGCGGGAGCGGGTGACCGGCCGGGCGGCGGGCGCCCGCCGGTCACCCGCTGCGCGGCCGACCCGCCCGGTGCGCGGCCCGCCCGCCCGGTGCGCGACCCGCCCGCCCGGTGCGCGGGCGCCCGCCCCGGCGCGGGTGAGACGGCCGGGTACCCGCCGTCGACCCGGTGCAGGCTGCCCGTGCTGGACGACGCCTCGTCGCTCAGCAGCGACGCCACGAGCGCGGCCCCCTCCTCCGCGCGGCCGGAGGAGCGGGCGCCGGCGGCCCCGGCCACGTAGCCTGCTCGGTGGGGGACCGACGAGAGCCGGGGAGGGCGCGTGACGACGGAGCCGCAGGTCGGCGAGGGCGCAGGGGCGCCCGACGCGGCGCCGCCGCCCCTCCCCCGGATCCGCCGGCGGCCGAGCGCGGGCGACCTCCGCCTGGTGCTCCTGTTCACGCTGCTCACCGTCGCCGCCAGCCTGCTGGGCCGCGCCACCCGCGTCCCGGACGCCGAGGTGAGCCTCGTCTGGCCGGCCGCCGGGGTGTCGGTGCTGTGGCTGGTCGCGCGCGCCCGCCGCCCGTGGCCCTGGCTGGACCCGCTGGCGCTCGCGCTGTCGACCGGGGTGGTGGTCGGGGCGACCGGGGCCTCGCTCGCGACGGCGGTCATCGGGGCGCTCGCCGCGACCGTGCAGGCGGTGGTGTGCGCCTGGGTGCTCGCCCGGCGCGCGCCGTCCGTGTGGGCCGCCCGCGGGACCCAGCAGCTGCGCCGGGTGCCCGAGCTCTGGTGGTTCGTCCTCGGGGCCGCGCTCAGCTCCGCGGTCTCCGCCCCCCTGGTCGAGCTCGCGGTCGTCGTGGGCGGCGAGCCGTGGACCTGGCGGACGGCGCTGCTGTGGTGCGCCCGCAACACGGTCGCGATCATCGGGATCGGCACCCTGGGCTTCACGCTCGGCGCCTGGCTGCATCGGCGGGCCGCGCGGCACACGGCCCAGGAGCGCGTGGAGTGGTGGACCGAGGGCAAGGGCGCCGACTACCTGGCCGCGCTGCTCCTCGCGCCGCTGCTCTACGTCGTGTGGTTCGTGCAGGTCGACTGGCTCGCGGTGGTGTTCCCGCTGATCGGCCTCACGGTGTGGGCGGGCTCCCGGCTGCCGACGCGCTCGGTCGTCCTGCACACCACGGTCTGCGGCGTGGTGGCGATCCAGCTGACCCTCGCCGGGTCCGGGCCGTTCTCGGAGCTGCCCGACCCGACCGCGCAGGTGGCGATCGCGCAGCTCTACGTCGGCCTCGTCACCGTGATCGGCCTGGCGCTCGCCATCGCCCGGGACGAGCGCGTGCGCCTGGTCGCCGACCTCCAGACCGCCCGCGACCGGGCGCAGGAGCAGGCGACCCTGCTGGCGACGGTCGTGGACACGATGTCCGAGGGGGTGCGGGTGGTCGACGCGACCGGCCGCGTGGTCGTGCGCAACCCCACGGCGGGCCTGCTGCTCACCGGCCGGCCGACGTCCCAGGCCGACGGCGACTCCGACCTGGCGCACCTCGCCCGGCTCGACGGCAGCCCGGTCCCGGACGCGGAGCTCCCGTTCCGGCGGGCGCTCGCGGGCGAGCAGGTGCGCGACGCCGACCTCCTCGTGCGGGTGCCGGGCGCGACCGAGCCGCGGATCGTCACGTTCTCGGCCTCGCCGCTGCCGGCCGGGGCGGGCGGCGGCGCCGTGACGGTGCTCCGCGACGTCACGGTCGAGCGCACCGAGCTGCGCCGGGCGGCCCAGGTGCAGGCGAGCCTGCTGCCGTCGCGCGTGCTCGACGTACCCGGGCTGGACCTCGCCGCGCGGTTCGTGCCCGCCGGGTCGGTGGGGGGCGACTTCTACGACTGGCAGGCGGTGACGGACGGGCTGGTGGTCACGCTCGCGGACGTGATGGGCAAGGGCCCGGCGGCGGCGATCCTCGCCGCGACCACCCGGTCCGTGCTGCACGCGCAGCCCGCGCTGCACGACGTCGCCGGCACCCTCGTCGCGACCGAGCGGGCCATGACCGCGGACCTCGCCAACGCCGGCGCGTTCGTGACGATGTTCCGGGCGTTCGTCGACGCCGCGGACGGCCAGGTGTCCTACACGGACGCGGGCCACGGGCTGTCCCTCATCGTGGGCGAGGACGGCACGGCGCGCCGGCTGTCGGCGACCGGGCTGCCGCTGGGGATCGCGCCGGGCCCCGACCGGGTCACCGCCCGCGCGCGGCTCGCCCCCGGCGAGCTGCTGGTGACGTTCTCCGACGGCGTGCTCGACGCGCTCGGAGGCTCGCTGGGGGACCTCGACCAGGTCGGGCACGCGGTCCGCGGCACCCGCACCGCGGAGCAGGCCGCCGACGCCGTGCTGTCGCTGGTCGACCCGCGGCACCCCGCGGACGACCTCACCGTCGTGGCGCTGCGCCGGGCCGCGTGACGGAGGCCGCCGTGGACCTGCTGCTGCTCGCCGACACCCACGTCCCCCGCCGCGCCCGCGACCTGCCCCCGGTGGTCTGGGACGCGGTCGACGCCGCGGACGTGGTGCTGCACGCGGGCGACTGGGTCGACGTGGCGCTGCTCGACGCCCTGGAGGCGCGGGCCCGCCGCGTGGTGGGCTGCTGGGGCAACAACGACGGCGCCGACCTGCGCGCCCGGCTGCCGGAGGTGGCGCGGGCGGAGCTGGGCGGCGTGCGGTTCGCGGTCGTCCACGAGACGGGGCAGGCCGCCGGCCGCGAGGCGCGGTGCGCGGCGGCGTACCCCGACGCGGACGTGCTGGTGTTCGGCCACAGCCACATCCCGTGGGACACCGTCGCGCCCGGCGGTCTGCGGCTGCTGAACCCGGGCTCGCCCACGGACCGCCGCCGGCAGCCCGCGGGGACCTACCTGACGGCCCGCGCGAGCGGCGGGGCGCTGCACGACGTGGTGCTGCACCCGGTGCCCCCGCGCGCCTGATCCCGGCCGCGCCGCCGGGCGCCGGCCCGCGGCGGACCCCCGCGCCCGCCCCGGGCCTCAGTCCGCCCGGCGCACCGCCACGACCGTGATGTCGTCCGGCCGCTCGGCGGCGTCGGCCGCGAGCCGCAGCACCGCCTCGACGGCCGCGTCCGCGGAGCCGACCCCGCGCACGGCCGCCACCACCGGCGGCAGCCCCGCGAGCGTGCCGTCGACCAGGTCGAGCACGCCGTCGGAGAACGTCACGAGCAGGTCGCCCGGGCCCAGGTGCGCGGTCCGCTGCTCGCGGGCCTCCTCGTCCAGCACCCCGAGCGGCAGCCCGGTCGCCGGCAGCCGCTCGTCGGTCCCGTCGGCGCGCACCACCACGGTGAGCCCGTGGCCCGCGTCGGCGTAGCGGACCTCCCCCGACGCGGCGTCCAGGGCGGCGTGGAACGCGGTGGCGAACAACCCGGCGCCCGACAGGTCGGAGTGCAGGATCGCCCCGGCGTACAGCAGGGACTGCGCGACGTCGGCGCCGTGCGCGGACCCGCGCAGCACCGCGCGGATCGACGCGGCCATGATCCCGGCGCCCGCGCCCTTGCCCATGACGTCGACCAGGCTGAGCACGACGCCGCCGTCGGTCGCCGACCAGTCGTAGAAGTCGCCGCCCACGGCCCGGCTGGGCAGGCACGCGCCCGCGACCTCGTACCCCAGAACCACCGGGGCGGAGCGGGGCAGCAGCCCCGCCTGCACCTGGGCCGCGCGCTCGAGCTCGGAGTCGATCACGAGCTCCTTCTCGACCCACGCGGCGAGGTCGCGCAGCAGCGAGGCGCTGTCCGCGTCGAACTGCCGGGGCTGCTGGTCGGCGATGCACAGCGTGCCGACGCGGTAGCCGCCGGGCGCGACGAGCGGCTGGCCGGCGTAGAACCGGAGGCCGCCGTCGCCGACGACGAACGGCTTGTCGCGGAACCGCTCGTCCTGGGCCGCGTCGGGCACGACGAGCATCCGGTCCTCGCGGACGGTCGTGCCGCAGAACGAGTCCTCGCGGGGCACGACCGGCTCGTCGAAGCCGGCCATCGCCTTGTGCACGACGACCTCGCGGTCCACGAGCGAGACGATCGCGGTCGAGACGCCGAACAGCTGCCGGGCGAGCCGGACGACGCGGTCGAACCGGTCCTCGGCGGGGGTGTCGAGCACGCCGAGCCGGTGCAGCGCAGCGACGCGGTCGTCTTCCAGGTGCAGGGTGTCGGAGGCCATCGGCACGACCGTACGTCACGCCGACCGGTGCCGGGCCAGCCGCCAGGTGTTCCGGTCCCCCTCGCGGGCCAGGCTCAGGCTGTCCACCGCCCGCAGCACCAGCGCGATGCCCCGGCCGCTCTCGGCGAAGTCGTCCACCGGGTCCGGGTCGAGGTCCACCCGCACGGGCGCGCCGTCGTCCGTGAGCTCGGCCGCGAGCCGGCCGGGGTCGGCGCGCAGCAGCACGCTCGCCCGGACCGGCCCGTCGCCGACCGGGACGGTGTGCCGCACCACGTTGGTCGCGATCTCGATCACGGCGGTCTCGAACCGCAGCCGGTCCAGGTCGGGCACCTCCGGCGCGGCCTGCCAGAGGCGCGCCAGGGCGTCGTGCACCTCCTCGAGCCAGCCGAGCTCCGCGGGGCCGTCGACGCGGAGCTCGACGGCCCCGTCAGCGCCCGGCACCGACCGCGTCCTCGACGGTCGCGTACGGGCGCAGCACCCGGTCCATCGTCGTGAGCTCGAGCACCGTGCGGACCTGCTGGCCGACGCCCGCGATCCGCAGGTCGCCCCCGGCGGCGCGCGCCGAGCGCAGGCCGCCGACGAGCGCGCCCAGCCCGGACGAGTCCAGGAACGCCGTCCCGGCCAGGTCCACCACGACGAGCGTCCGCCCCTCGGCCACCTCCCGGTCCACGGCGGCCTTCAGCTCGCCCGCGGCGGCCATCGTCAGCCGCCCCTGCACGTGCAGCACCGCCGCATCCTCGCGCTGGTCGGTCGTCAGCTCCATCGAGTCCTCCTCGTCGTCGTCATGCGATGCCCCGGCGCCGCGCGCTGGGCGGCGGGCTCGCGTCGGGCCCGGTGAAGCCGCGGTAGCGCAGCGCCTGCACCACCACGCTGAGCACCACCAGGTCGTACACCACCCACAGCAGGTTCACCGTCGTGCCGACCCACAGGGACAGCCCGAGCGACGCCCGGACGATCCCGATGACGGCCGCCACGACCAGCAGCGCCATGGCGAGCAGCTGCGGCCACACGAGCCGCCACTGGCTCGGCGAGCCGTCGGGCCGGACCTTGGGGGTCACGGCGAAGCCCAGCGGACGGCCGAACCAGACGTTCGCCACCGCGGTCCAGACGGCCTTGATCCACACGGGGAACAGCGCGAGCGCGTACTGCTGGCCGCGCCAGGTCTTGACGCCCCGCGCCGCGACCAGGAACAGCAGCTGGCTGGCCAGGAAGAACGGGATGAACCGCTCGAAGAAGTCCCGGCTCCACGCCGTCACGGGCAGCACGCCGAAGCACAGGAAGATGATCGGCGCGGCCAGGTAGACCAGCGCGGCGAAGCCGGACAGGTAGGACCACATGGTCGCGAAGTACATGAGCTTCTGGCCGACCTTGAGCCCCCGGACGCCCAGGGGGTTCTCCTTGAGCATCACCTGCATGGTGCCCTGCGCCCAGCGCAGCCGCTGGGTCATCATCGTGCCGAGGTCCTCGGGGGCCAGGCCGTGCGCGAGGCTCTCGTGGTGGTAGACGGTCTTCCAGCCGAGCGCGTGCAGCCGCATCGCGGTCGCCATGTCCTCGGTGACGGACAGCGTGGCGACCGGCATCACGGCCTGGGCCTCGGAGGACCGGTCGACGTCGACCGCCCGCACCAGGGCCTGCACCGACTCGATCGCGCCCAGCGGCGACCACTCGCGGTCGGCGAGCCGGGCCAGCGCGGGCTCGTCGACGACGACGGCGCCGATCTCGTCGTCCCGGGCGATCGGCAGCGCCGCGATCGCGGCGAGGTCCTCCTGGATGCTCGCGACGTCCCGGGCCACCACCTGCGCGGAGATGCCGTCGACCTCCCGCTGGAAGGCGTAGGTCACGTCGGACAGCGGCTCGCCGGCGTCGAGCTGCCCGAGCGCCCGCGCGGCCGCGTCCTGGACCTCGTGCAGCACCGCCGCCTGGGCGGCGTCCGGGGCGTCGCGCTGCGCGCGGTCGAGCAGCCGGCGCGACGCGTGCAGCGCCTCGCGCACCGACCGCTCGGTCTCCCGCACGTACCCGACCAGGCCGAGCTGCATGAGCGCGTCCCGGCGCAGCACCGCGTTCGACCCGCAGAAGAACGCGGCGTTCCAGCCGTCCTTGCCCTGCTGGATCGGGCCGTAGAACAGCGGCGCCTGGCTGCCGAGCGGGTCGGCCGAGGTGACGTTGGTGAAGAACTGCGGCGTCTGCACCAGGGCGACGGCCGGGTCCTCGAAGTACCCCAGGACGCGGTCCAGGATCTCGGGCTCGGGGATCTGGTCCGCGTCGAGGATCAGCAGGAACTCGCCGTCGGTCTGGAACAGCGCGTTGTTGAGGTTGCCGGCCTTGGCGTGCCGCGGCCGGTCGGTCCAGTCCTCGGAGCGCTGGATGTACCCCACGCCGGCGGCCCGCGCGGCGGCGGCCAGGTCCGGGCGGGAGCCGTCGTCGAGCACCCAGGTCCGGTGCGGGTACGCGATGTCCCGCGCGGCCTCGGCGGTCCGCAGCACCAGCTCCACGGGCTCGTTGTAGGTCGTGACGAACACGTCGACCGTGATCCCGGGCGCGGGGGCCGGCGGGTCGTCGCGCCGCCTGGCCTTCCACATCGTCATGCCGAACAGCCCGACGTCGATCAGCGAGTACGTCTCCGCGATCACCAGCGGCACGGCGATCCACCACGCCGACCAGTTCACCGAGTCGAGCCAGCGCCAGGCGATGTAGTTCACGCCCAGCACGAGCGTGAGCACCACGCCGACCCGCAGCACGAGCTGCTGCCTCATCCGTTCTCCCTCCGCAGCACCACGACGGTCAGGTCGTCGGGGCGGTCCGTGGCGGTGCCGGCGGCCGCGAGCACGCGGGCCACGGCGTCCGCCGCCGACGTGGCCGCGCCGAGCGGCGCCGCCAGCACGTCCTCCGGGTCCAGCGCCCGGTCGCCGCGCTCGAGCACGCCGTCGCTCAGGACGGCCAGGGTGTCGCCGGGCGCGAGCGCCACCTCCGCGGCGACGCGCGGCTCCCCCACGACCACGCCGAGCGGCGGCCCCTGCGCGGGCAGCCGCCGCAGGGCCCCGTCCGACGTGCGCAGCACCGCGAGCCCGTGGCCCGCGTCGGCGTACCGCAGCACCCCGGTCGCCGGGTCGAGCTCCGCGTGGAACGCGGTCACGAACGCGCCGGCGCGGTCCAGGTCGGGCTCGAGCACCCGCTCCGCGAGCGCCACCGCGTCCCCCACGTCCTCGTGCCGGCCGACCCCGCGCAGCACGGACCGGACGGTCGCGGCGATGATCGCGGCGCCCAGGCCGCGGTCCATCACGTCGGCGAGGGTCAGCAGCAGCCGCCCCGGGGCCAGCTGCCAGTCGTAGAAGTCGCCGCCCACCCCGTGCGCGGGCAGGCAGGCGCCCGCCAGGTCCCAGCCCGGCACCTCGGGGGCCGCGGTCGGCAGCAGCCCCCGCTGCACCTCCGCGGCGCGCCCGAGCTCGGCGTCGGCGGACAGCTCCTTCTCCACCCACGCGGCCAGGTCGGTCAGCAGCGCCTCGTCCTCGGCGGAGAACTCCCGCGGCCGGCGGTCCATCAGGCACAGCGTGCCGACGCGCTCGCCGGCCGGGGTCGCGAGCGGCCGCCCGGCGTAGAACCGGATGTGCGGCTCGCCCGTGACGAACGGGGCCACCGCGAACCGGGGGTCCAGGGCGGCGTCGGCGACGACCAGCGTCGCGGGCTGCTCGACGGCGACGGCGCAGAACATCCCGTCCCGCGGCGTCTGGCGGACGACGGTGCCCTGCCGCGACTTGAGGAACAGCCGGTCGGCGTCCACCAGCGAGACGAACGCCATCTGGACGTCGAACAGCTGCTGCGCCAGCCGGGTCACCCGGTCGAACCGCTCCTCCGGGGGCGTGTCGAGCACGTCGAGCTCGCGCAGCGCCGCGACGCGTCGTGCCTCGTCCGCGTCGCCCCGTCCGGTCTCGCCCATGCCTCACCCCCCGGCGTGACCCTACCCACCGCCACCCTGACCTGCAGGACGGGCGGGGCCCGCGGAGTCCACCCGCCTGACGGGTCAAGGAGCGGCGGGCCGTGCCGATGGAGTGTCCGTGCAGCACCGTGTCCCCGTCCCACCGCTCGCGGTCGCCGTCGCCGTCGCCGCGCTGGTGACGCACGCCGTGCTGCCGCCCGGGACCCTGCGGGACCTGCTCTACGTGGGCGTCGGCGCGGTGTGCGCCGCGCGGGCCTACCGAGCCGCGGGCCGGGTGGCCGGGCCGCAGCGGCGCGCCTGGCGGCTGCTGGCGCTCGGGCTCGTCGCCTGGGTGGTCGGCGACGCCCTGTGGACCCTCCTGGAGCGCGGGCTGGGCGTCGAGCCGTTCCCCTCCGTGGCCGACCTGGCGTACGTCGCGTCCTACCCGCTGCTCGCCGCAGGGCTGGTGCGGGCGTTCCCCGCGCCGCGGGGCCGGCGGCCGACCTGGCTGCTCGACGCGCTGCTGGTGACGAGCGGCGCCCTCCTCGTCCTCTGGCTGCTGGTCCTCGAGCCGACGCTGTCCGGCTGGGCCGCCGACCCCCTGGGCACCGCGGTCGGCGCGGCCTACCCCGTCGGCGACGCCGTGCTGCTCGTGCTCCTCGCCCGCGCCGCCACGGCCGCCGGGACCCGCCCGCCGGCGCTGCGGCTGTCGACCTGGGGCGTGCTGGCCATCCTGCTGGCCGACGAGCTGTTCCTGCTCGCCCCCGGCTGGCCGGCGCTCGACGCGCGGGTGCACCTGCTCGACTCGCTCTGGCTCGCCGGGTACGTGCTGCTCGCGGGCGCCGCGCGGCACGCGTCCGCCGGCCGGGTCGCTCCCCCGCGGGCCGACGGCGACCTCGGCACCGGCTACCTGATGCTCCTCGGCGTCTCGGTCTGCGTGCTGCCGGGCACGGCCGCCCTCGAGGCGGCCCGCGGGCTCCCCGTGCACCTGGCGGAGGTGTGCGTCGCCGCCATCGTCGTGATCGCGGCGTTCCTCCTCCGGTTCGGCGGGGTCCTGCGGGCCATGCGCCGGCAGCACGCCCGGCTGGAGCACGTCGCCGTGACCGACCCCCTCACCGGCCTCGCCAACGCGACCGGTCTCGCGCGCCGGCTGGAGGCGGCGCCCGGCGAGGCCCCCGCGGGCACCGTCCCCGCCGTGCTGCTCGTCGCCCTGGACGGCTACCGCGACGTGGCGCAGACGCTGGGGCACGCCGTGGCCGACGACCTGCTGCGCGCCGTCGGCGCCGTGCTGGGCACGGAGGCCGCGGAGGGCGGGACGCCGGCGCGGCTGGCGCGGGACGTGTTCGCGGTCGGGCTGGACGTCGCGGGGCCCGCGGAGGCGGAGCGGGCGGCGCACCGGCTCGTCGCCCGGCTCTGCCCGCCGCTGCCGGCGGGCGGGCTCGACCTGTCCGTCCGCCCGCTGGTGGGCGCCGCCGTCGCGGCGGGGCGACCCGCCGCGGCGGACGCGCTCGTCGCGCGCGCCGACGCGGCGCTGGCGGCGGCCCGGCGCGGCGACGAGCGCGTCGCGGTGGACGCCGGCGGGCCCGGGGCGGCGGGGGTGCCCGGGGTCCCCGCCCAGCGCGGCGCCGACGGCGGGCCGCCCGCGCCCGCGCTGTGCGAGGCCGACCTGCTGCGCCGGCTCCCCGCGGCCGCCGCGTGCGGCGAGCTGGTGGTGCACTTCCAGCCGGTGGTGACGGTGGCGGGCGGGCGCGTCGAGGGGGCCGAGGCCCTGGTGCGCTGGCAGCACCCCCGGCACGGTCTGCTCGGCCCGGACGCGTTCGTGCCCGCCGCCGAGCGGACCGGGCTCGTCCGCCCGGTGACGCTGCACGTGCTCGACGTCGCGCTGGCGGAGTGCGCCCGGTGGCGCGCGGGCGGCGCCGGGACGTTCGCGGTGTCCGTCAACGTGTCCGCGCACGACCTGGACGACCCGCGGCTGGTCGGCGACGTCCGCGCGGCGCTGGACCGGCACGGGCTGCCCCCGGACGCGCTCGGGCTCGAGGTCACGGAGACGATGGCGATGCGGGACGCCGCGCAGGCCGGCCGGACGCTGCGCGCGCTCGCGGACCTCGGCGTCCGGCTCGCGGTGGACGACTACGGCGTCGGCTACGGGTCGCTCGACTACCTGCGCCGCCTGCCGTTCACCGTCCTCAAGGTCGACCGGGCGTTCGTGGCCCCGGCGGCCGACGACCGGGTGTGCGCGGAGATCCTCCGCTCGACCGTCGACCTCGGGCACGCGCTGGGCATGCACGTGGTCGCGGAGGGCGTCGAGGACGACCGCACGCTCGCCCTGCTCCGGGGGCTGGGGTGCGACGCGGCGCAGGGCTGGGCGCTGGGCAGGCCCGCACCGGCGGCGGCGCTGGACGCGCGCCTGGGTGCCGGGGCGCCTGTCAATTAGTAGACCCTTCAAGTATTCTCGCCGGACCGACCGGCCCCCGGGCCGCGCCGACCGACCCGAGGAGCACCCCATGCCCGACCGCCGTCCCACCGCGGCCGAGCGCCAGGCCCGCCTGGCCGCCGTCCGAGCCGAGCAGCGCAAGAAGGAGCGCGGCCGCGCCGTCTGGATCGGCTCGATCGCCGGGGTGCTCGTGCTCGCCCTCGTGGGCGTCAGCGCCTGGGTCATCGTCGACGCCGGCCGCGACAAGGCCGCCCTCGAGGCGCAGGCGGACGCCGACATCGAGGGCGTCGAGGCGTTCGACGGCCTCACGTTCAACCACGTCACGACCGCCGTCGACTACCCGCAGTCCCCGCCGGCCGGCGGCGACCACAACGCCGCGTGGCTGAACTGCGGCGTGTACACCGAGCCGGTGCCGAACGAGAACGCGGTGCACTCGCTCGAGCACGGCGCCGTCTGGATCACCTACGACCCCGCGCTCCCCGCCGAGGACGTCGCGACGCTGCAGGCCTTCGCGGACAACCAGTCGTACGTCCTGGTCTCCCCCTACGAGGGCCTCGACTCCGCCGTCGCCGTGAGCGCCTGGGGCTACCAGCTCAAGGTCGACTCCGTCGACGACGAGCGGCTGCCGATCTTCATCCAGAAGTACCTGCTCAACCCCGAGCTCGCCGAGGTCGGCGCGCCCTGCTCGAGCGGCGTGGGCACCCCGGCGTGACTTCGGAGGACCTGCGCGCCGACGCGCCCGTGGCGCCGGACCCCGCACCCGCGGGCCGGGGGCACGGGCGCGCGGTGCTCGCCGTCGTGGCCGTCGCTGCGCTCGTGCTCGGCGCGCTGGGCGGCGCCCTGCTCGCGCGGCAGCCGGCGCTCACGGCCGCTCGTGAGGGCTCGGTCGACGCCGGGTTCGCCCGGGACATGCAGGCGCACCACGCGCAGGCCGTCGACCTCGCGGTGCTGGTGCGGGACCGCAGCACCGACGAGGAGGTGCGGACGGTCGCGCTCGACATCCTGCTGACCCAGCAGAACCAGATCGGCCAGATGGCCGGCTGGCTGTCGACCTGGGGCCTGCCCGCCGCCGCGTCGGCGGCGCCGATGGCCTGGATGACGGGCTCGGAGCACGGCCACGGGGCCGGCGCGACCGCTGCCGCCGGCTACGCCGCCATGCCCGGCTGGGTGTCCCGCGAGGACCTCGCCCGGCTCACGGCGGCCACCGGCGCCGAGGCGGACCGGCTGTTCCTGCAGCTGATGATCCCGCACCACCAGGGCGGCGTGGAGATGGCGGAGTACGCCGTCGAGCACGCGCAGCGCCCGCAGGTCGTGGCACTGGCCCGGAACATCGTCACGTCCCAGGAGCGCGAGCTGACCGCGCTGCAGGACATGCTGGACGCCCGGGGCGGCCCGGTCCCCTGACCGCCGCCGCGGCATCGGCGTGCGCGGGTCCCCTAGCCCCGCTCGCGCAGCTCCAGGCTGATCTGGTCCGCGTCCAGCACGCGCAGCGCCTCGGTGAGCGCGCCCGAGCTCGCGGTGCCGAGGTCGCGGACCTGGAGCAGCGCCTCCCGCTGCGCGTCCAGCACGGCCAGCCGCAGCTCGCGCACCTGGGCGGACGCGGAGGCACGGTCCTCGGCCTCCTCGTCCTCGTCGAGCTCGGCGCCCTGCCGCTCGGCGATCCGCCGGGCCTTCTCCAGGACCGCCGCGTCGTACGGGCTCCCGTCGGGCCGGCGCAGGTCGGGGTCGCCGAGCAGGGCCGCGGCCGCCACCGCCATCTCCCCCGCCAGCCGGTCCACCTCGGCGCGCTCGTCGGCGCCGTCGCGGCCCAGGCCGAGGCGGCGGACCAGCCAGCCGAGGGTGCCGCCCTGCACCAGGAGCGTGCCGGCCGCGACGACGAACGCCACCAGCAGCAGCAGCGCGCGGTGCGGGGTGTCCCGCGGCAGCGACTGCGCCGCGGCGAGCGTGACGACGCCGCGCATGCCCGCCCACACCAGGATCGCGCCCTCGCGGGGCCCGAGGTGCTCGGCCTGCAGGTAGTCGATGTCGGCGATCCGGCGGGTGATCCGGTGCCGCAGCCGCACGCCGCGGACCTCGGGGGCGTCGTCCCGGCCGAGGCGCGGCCGGCGGCGGCGGCCGAGCACCCCGCGCACCTGCGCCGCGTCGACCGGCGCCGTGGTGGCCCGCGGGGCGGCCCCGGCCGGCGGCGCGCCCGGGATCCGGCGCGCGGCCAGGTCCTCCCGGGTGAGGGTGGCGAGCGAGTCGGCGCGGTCGTTCAGCGCGCTGAGGTAGCCCCGCACCGTGACGCCGCGCCGCGCCCGGCGGGACAGCCGCGACAGCAGGTAGGCGACGTAGCCGGTGCGGACGACCAGCACCACGACCGCGGACAGCACGCCCAGCCCGACCGCGGTCCACAGGTGGCCGTGGTCCGCCTGGACCTCGGCGACCAGGCCGTAGAGCTCCAGCCCCATGATCAGGAACACCGCGCCCTCGAGCAGCAGCTCGAGCGTCCGCCAGTTCGCCGCCTCGGCGATCCGGTCCTGCGGCCGCAGCCGCACGCTGCCCGACCCGGCGACCAGCCCGGCGGCGACGGTCGCGACCAGCCCGGAGGCGTTCAGGTGCTCCGCGGGGATGTACGCGACGAACGGCACGATGAACGAGATCGCGGTCGTCAGGTGCGGGTCGGCCACCCGGGTGCGCACCCAGAGGCTGACCTTGCCGACGAGGCCGCCGATGGCGACCGCCACGACCACCGCGTACACGAAGTCGGTCGCGACCTCCCAGAGGGTCACGGAGGCCGCCGTCGCCGCGATTGCCGAGCGCAGCAGCACCAGGGCCGAGGCGTCGTTGAGCAGGCTCTCGCCCTCCAGCACCGTGACGATGCGCGGGCTCACCCCGGACTTCCGCACGATCGAGGTCGCGACCGCGTCGGTCGGGCTCAGGACGGCGCCCAGGGCGATGCCGGTCGCGAGCGTCACGTCCGGGATCAGCCAGGAGAAGATCAGGCCCAGCACCACCGACGTCGCGACCACGAGCAGCACGGACAGGCCGCTGATCGCCGTGAGGTCGCGCCGGAAGTCCATCGTCGGCACCGACACCGAGGTCGCGTAGAGCAGCGGCGGCAGCACGCCGGCGAGGATCCACTCGGGCTCGATCTCGACCGCCGGCACCACGGGCAGCAGGCTGATCCCGACGCCGAGGGCCACCAGCAGCAGCGGGGCGGACACCCCCACCCGCGGGGCCAGGGCGGTGACCGTGACCACCGCGACGGCGCCGATCACCCCGATCAGCAGCAGGTCCATGCGCTCCGCCCCTCCGTGGCCGCCGGCCGCGCGCTCAGCCCGCGGACCGCGCGCCCGCGGGGGCCGGGTCCGCGGCCCGCACGAGGCCGCGGTCGTGCTCGATCTTCTCCGCGAGGTGCTCCTGCTGGTGCAGCAGCAGCTCGAGGGTCGAGGCTACGTGCTCGGCGTGGGCCTCCAGCAGCGCGAGCCGCTCCGGCACCGTCGCGTCGGCGCCCGGGCCGGTGGCCAGCGCGAGCCCCGCGTACCGGCGCATGGTCGCGATCGGCATGCCGGTGTCCCGCAGGCAGCGCAGCACGCCGAGCCAGTCCAGGTCGGCGTCGTCGTACAGCCGGCGGCCGGCCGCGTCCCGCCGGACGCCGCGGACCAGGCCGATCTTCTCGTCGTAGCGGAGGGTGTCGAGGCTGAAGCCGGAGCGCCGGGCGGCGTCGGCCGGGGCGTAGGTGGTCACGGTCGCCAGTGTGGCGCGGCGCGGCCGCGCGCGGGGCGGGTTCGGCGCCGGGCCTTGCGCTGGAGCGCGCTCCAGCCAGCACGCTGGCGCGCATGACGACGACCCCGCCCCGCGGCCCCGCCCCCTCCGACACCCCCGCCCCGACCCCCGTCCCGCCGATCGCGCTCGGCGCCATGCTGTTCGGCACCCGGCACGACGACGCCGAGTCCTTCGACCTGCTCGACGCGTACGTCGAGGCGGGCGGCGTGTGGATCGACACCGCCGACTGCTACGCGTTCTGGGCCGACGACTCCGGCCGCGGCGGCCAGAGCGAGCCCGTGCTGGGCCGCTGGCTCGCCGCGCGCCCCGGCATGCGCGACCGGGTCCGGATCGCCACCAAGGTCGGCTGCGAGCCCCTGTGGCCCGGCTCGTTCCCGGAGCGGACCACCGGGCTCGGCGCGGACGTCGTGCGGTCCGTGGCGCGGCAGAGCCTGGACCGGATGGGGGTCGACCGCGTCGACCTGTTCTGGGCGCACCGCGACGACCGCACGACGCCGCTGCCGGAGGTCGTCGAGGGCTTCGGCGGCCTGGTGGCCGACGGGGTCGTGGGCGCGTGGGGGTTCTCGAACACGGCGCTGTGGCGGGTCGAGCGCGCCGCCGGGCTGGCCCGGGCGCGCGGCCTCGCGGAGCCGACCGGCCTGCAGCTGCGCTACTCCTACCTGCAGCCGCGCCCGATGGTGCGGGACCACGAGCACGACCACCGGTTCGGCTGGATCACCGACGAGGTCCTCGACTACGCGGAGGCGAACCCCGCCGTCGGCCTGTGGGCGTACAGCCCGCTGATGTCGGGGGCGTACGAGCGCGCGGACCGGCCGGTCCCCGACGGCTTCGACCACCCCGGGACCGCGCGGCGCCTGGCGGTGCTCGCCGAGGTCGCGGCGGAGCTGGGCACGAGCCGGAGCGCGGTGGTGCTCGCGTGGCTCGCGGGCGGGGCGCCGCGGGTCGCGCCGGTGGCCGGGGTGAGCAGCCTCGACCAGCTCGCGACGGCGATGGCGGGCGTCCGGCTCGTGCTGCCCGCCGCGGCGCGGGAGCGGCTCGACGCGGCCTGGTGACGGGCGGCGGGCGCCGGTCGGGTGCTGCGCTCGCGCGGTAATGAGACTGAGTATCAGTTGTGTTAGCGTGATCGCGCTGATCACCGACCCGCGACCGGAGAGGAGACGGCGGCGAGGGCACCCGTGCGCCCGCACGGGCCCCGCGACCGCCGGCCCCCCAGATGACCCTTTCGACCCGTACCCGCCCCCGACTCGCCGGGGCGCTCGGCCTCGGCGTGGCCGCGGCGCTGCTCGCCGCCTGCGGCCAGTCCGGCGACGCCGCCGCGGAGCCGTCCGCGACCACCGAGGAGACGGCCGCCCCCGCCGCGACCGAGGTCGCCACCGCGAAGCCCCGCCTCGCGCTCACCTACGACGGCGGCATCCAGGTGCTCGACGCCGACACGCTCGAGGTCGTCTCCGACATCGAGCTCGCGGGCTTCAACCGGCTGAACCCGGCCGGCGACGAGCGGCACGTCCTGGTGTCCACCACCGGCGGGTTCCAGGTGCTCGACGCCGGCACCTGGACCGAGCCGCACGGCGACCACACCCACTCGTTCACCGGCGAGCCCGTGCTCACCGACGTGCTGTGGCCGGCCGAGAAGCCCGGCCACGCCGTCCGGCACGAGGGCCGCACCGCGCTGTTCGACGACGGCACCGGCCAGGTCACCGTCGTCGACTCCGACGCGCTCGCCGACCCGGACGCCGCGACCCGCGACTACACGACGCCGTCCGCGCACCACGGCGTCGCGGTCGAGCTGACCGACGGCACCCTGGTCGTCTCCGAGGGCGACGAGGACGCGCGCACCGGCGTCCGGGTGCTCGACGCGGAGAACACCGAGATCGCCGCGATCGACACCTGCCCCGGCGTGCACGGCGAGGCGGTCGCCGCCGACGAGGCCGTCGTCATCGGCTGCGAGGACGGCGCCGTGATCTGGTCCGGCGGCGCGCTGACCAAGGTCACCGCCCCCGACGCCTACGGCCGCATCGGCAACCAGGCGGGCTCGGAGGCCTCGCCCTACGTCCTGGGCGACTACAAGTCCGACCCGGACGCCGACCTGGAGCGCCCGACCCGGGTCTCGCTGATCGACACCCGCGACGCGTCGATCCGCCTGGTCGACCTGCCGGCCTCCTACACCTTCCGCTCGCTCGCCCGCGGCGACGCCGGCGAGGCGCTGGTGCTCGGCACCGACGGCGCGCTGCACGTCATCGACCCGGAGTCCGGCACGGTCGTGCGGTCCGTCCCGGTGATCGACGCCTGGGAGGAGCCGGAGGAGTGGCAGCAGTCCCGCCCGGCGATCACGGTCCTGGACGGCTCGGCCTACATCACCGACCCGGCGACGAGCTCGGTGCACGCGGTCGACGTCGAGACCGGCGAGGTCTGGCTGTCGGCCGAGCTCGAGGTGACGCCGAACGAGATCGCGGGCGTCTCGGGCGCCGTGGCGGAGCACGGCGCGGACGAGCACGGCGAGCACGGCGAGCACGGCGAGCACGGCGACGAGGACCACGACCACGCGCACGAGGACGAGGGCGCCGAGGGCTGACCTCCGCCCCGCCCCCTGCTCGAGTGGAGCGTCCTGCCCGACACGCCCGGCGTGTCCGGGCAGGACGCTCCACTCGCGCGCACCCCGACCCGGAAGGACCCCCGTGCCCCGCACGACCCGCACCCTCACGGCCGCGCTCGCCCTCGGGCTGGCCGGCGCCGCGCTCGTGGCCTGCTCCCCCGCCGACGCCGACGACCGGCACGACGTCGTCGCCGCGTTCTACCCGCTGCAGTTCGTCGCCGAGCGGGTGGGCGGCGAGCACGTCGCCGTCACCTCGCTGACCCCGCCGGGCGGCGAGTCGCACGACCTGGAGCTGTCGCCCAGCGCGGTGTCCGGGCTCGGCGACGCCGACCTCGTCGTCTACCTCTCCGGCTTCCAGGCAGCGACCGACGCCGCCGTCGCGGCCACCTCCCCCGCGCACGTCGTCGACGCCGCCGAGGCCGCCGGCCTGGAGGTCGCCCCGGACGGCGTCGCCCCCGGCACCGGCAGCAGCCTGGACCCGCACTTCTGGCTCGACCCGACCCGGCTCGCGGACGTCGCGCACCAGGTCGCCGGCGCGCTCGCGGAGGTCGACCCGGCGCACGCGGACGACTTCGCCGCCGCGGCGGACGACCTGGTCGCCGACCTGGCGGCGCTCGACACGGAGCTCGCCGACGGGCTGGCCGCCTGCCACGGCGCCACGCTCGTCGCGTCGCACGAGGCGTTCGGCTACCTGGCCCAGCGGTACGGGCTGCACCAGGTCGGGCTCAGCGGCATCGACCCCGAGGTCGAGCCGTCGCCCGCGCGGCTCCGGGACGTGGCCGCGACCGTGGCGGCCGAGGGCGTCCGCACGCTGTACTTCGAGACGCTGACCAGCCCGAAGGTGACGCAGACCCTCGCCGACGACCTCGGGGTGGCGACGGCCGTGCTCGACCCGCTGGAGGGGCTCGCCGAGGACGACGAGCGCGACTACCTCGACGTCATGCGGGACAACCTGGCCGCGCTGACCGCCGGGCTGACCTGCGCCGCCTGACCCCGCGGGCCCGGTCCACCCCGGGCCACCCCCGGGCCACCCCCGGGCCACCCCCGGGCCACCCCCGGCAGAGTGGAAGGGTGTGACGGACACGCCGTCGGCGTGTCCGTCACACCCTTCCACTCGCAGACGTGCGTGCGCGGGTCAGTGCGAGCGGAGCGCGTCCACCAGGTCGGCTTTCTTCATCGAGGACCGCCCCTCGATGCCGATCTCGGCGGCCCGCTTGCGCAGGTCCTCGACCGTCCAGTCCTCGTACGAGCCGGACTCGCCGCCCTTCTTCCCGACCGACGACCGCCCGCGCGCCGCGGCGGCGTTGGCGATGCGGGCGGACTTCTCCTTGCTGTTGCCCTCGTCGCGGAGCTCCTCGTACAGCCCCTTGTCCTTGACGCTCGGGCCCGGGTCACGGCGCGGCATGGCGACCTCCTCGCTCTGGACGACGTCCGACCCTCTCGACGATGCCCCCGGCGCACGGCGCCCGCATCCGGAGGCGCCCCGGGTCGGGCCCGCCGGCGGTGGCGGCGGCCGGCGTCAGGCCGCGCGGTCGCCGAGCCAGGGCGCCAGCACGTCGTCCGCGCCGAGCCACGGGTGCAGGCCGCGCGCGTGCTCGTCCGCGGTCAGCAGCACGTCCTCGAACGCCGCGAGCAGGTCGGCGCGCACGTCCTCGACCCCGGTGAACACGAGCCGGGTCCCGGCGGGGCGACGCCCCCAGGTGCCGAGCGCCCCGACGCTGAGCTGGCCGCCCGCGCCGTCCCACACGCACACCGAGTCCGGCCGGCTCGGGACCCAGAAGTGCCCGCGGCTGCGGTGCCGGCCCTGCCCGAGCCGGGCCACCTCGGCCACCAGCCGCTCCGGGTGCAGCGGGCGGTCGGCGTGGAGCTCGAGCGTCCACACCCCGTGCGCGGTGGGCGCGCCGGGCACCGGCGCGGCGAGCCGGGGGTCCAGCCGCCGGTCGCCGGCCCGCACGTCGTGCCGGCCCGCGAGCAGCGCCGCGACGTCCGCGGCGTACACGCCGTCGACCCGGCGGCCGTCCGCGGCGCGCACGTGGTCCAGCAGGTCGGACGCGACGGGGTGCTCGGCGGGATCGCCCGCGACCAGCACCACGTCGGCGTGCCCGACCTGGGCCGCGAGCGCCTCGCCGACCGCGCGGCCGTCGTCCTGGGTGAGCGCGAGCCCGCGCTCGTCCAGCAGGTCGTCGCCGAGCAGGTCGTCCTCGAACGTCGCGAGGTCGAGCGCCGCCACGACGCCCGCGAGCCGCAACGACCGCAGCCCGCCCCCGCGCCGGACGGCCCAGCCGAGCGCGCGGGTGACCGGCAGCGACTCCGCCGACACCGGCAGGGCGAGCAGCACGGCGTCCCAGCGCGGGTCGCGCGCGAGCCGCTCGAGCGTCGGCACGGCGTCCTCGCGCACCGAGCAGCTGAGGCAGGCGTGCTCCAGCGGGACCAGCACGTCCTCGACCACGCCGGACGCGTCGGCGACCACCCGGCGGATCCCGCCGCCCTCCGGCCCGTCGACGATGTCGTGCCGCAGCACCACGGTCCGGGGCCGGTCGACGACCACGCCGAACGCGACGGCGTCGCGGAGCAGCGGGTCGACGGTGGCGAGCACGAGCAGGGGCGTCAGATCGCGTCGGGACATGCCGTCCAGCCTAGCGCTTGTCGCGAACGATTCTCATTACCTATGATCGTCGCATGTCCGCTCACTGCCAGGTCCTCGGGACGTCCCCTTCGTTCGGCCACGCCATCTCCCACTCGCACCGCCGCACCAAGCGCCGGTTCGACCCCAACATCCAGCGGAAGCGCTACTGGGTGCCCTCGCTCGGCCGGCACGTCACGCTGACGATCAGCGCCCGGGGCATCAAGACGGTCGACAAGCTCGGCATCGAGGTCGTCATCGCCCGGATCCGCGCCCGCGGGGGACGCGTCTGATGGCCCGCGCCGCCGACGTCCGCCCGATCATCAAGCTGCGCTCCACCGCGGGGACGGGCTTCACCTACGTCACCCGCAAGAACCGCCGCAACGACCCCGACCGCCTCGTGCTGCGGAAGTACGACCCCGTGGTGCGGCGGCACGTCGACTTCAAGGAGGAGCGCTGATGGCCAAGACGAGCAAGATCGCGAAGAACGAGCAGCGCAAGGCCGCGGTCGCCCGGTACGCCGAGCGCCGGCTCGAGCTCAAGGCCGCCGCGGTGAACCCGCACCTGTCCGAGACCGAGCGCGTCGCGGCGCGCACCGCGCTCCAGGCGCTGCCCCGCGACGCGAGCCCGACGCGCGTCCGCAACCGGGACCTCGCCGACGGCCGGCCCCGCGGGTACGTCGGGAAGTTCGGGCTGTCCCGCGTGCGGATGCGCGCCATGGCGCACCGCGGCGAGCTGCCCGGCGTGACCAAGTCCAGCTGGTGAGGAGTACGACATGAAGCAGGGCATCCACCCCGCGTACCGCCCCGTCGTGTTCCGGGACGTGAGCGCGGACTTCGCGTTCCTGACCCGGTCCACCGTGACGTCGGAGAAGACCATCGCGTGGGAGGACGGGCACACCTACCCGGTCGTCGACGTCGACGTGTCCTCCGCCTCGCACCCCTTCTACACGGGGAAGTCGCGCGTGCTCGACACCGCCGGCCGGGTCGAGAAGTTCCGGCAGCGCTACGGCCTGGCGACCCCGGCCGACGACACCACCCCCGAGGAGACCCGATGAAGGTGCGCGCCTCCCTGGCGTCCCTGAAGAAGAAGGAGGGCTCGATCGTGGTGCGCCGCCACGGCAAGACCTTCGTGATCAACAAGAAGAACCCGCGCTGGAAGGCGAGGCAGGGCTGATGGCCGTCCCGAAGCGCAAGCTCTCCCGCAGCAACACCCGCGCGCGCCGGTCCCGGTGGAAGGCGACCCCGGTGCCGCTCGTGACGGCCCGCACCCCCGACGGCAGCACCGTCGAGGTCCCGCGCCGCCTGCTCCGCGCGGTCGAGCGCGGCCTGGTCGACCCGCGCTGACCCACGTCGAGCGACCGTGAGGTCGTCACAAGCGCGCGAGGTCGTCACTCAGGAGTGACGACCTCGCCGCGTTGTGACGACCTCACCGCGGCGACCGGCGGCGGGCGCTACCGGGCGCGACGCCGGTAGCGTGACCGGCATGAGCGCGCCCGCCAGCAGCCTCGACATCAGCACCCCGCAGGGGGTCGCGCGGGCGCACCTGCACCTGCCCGCCGGGGCCGGCCCGGGGTCCGACGGGCGCGTGACCGTCCCGGGGGCGCTCGTGCTCGGGCACGGGGCCGGCGGCGGCATCGACGCCCCCGACCTGCGCGCGGTGACCGCCGCGGCGACCGCGCTCGGGCTGGCGGTGGCGCTCGTCGAGCAGCCGTACCGCGTCGCCGGCAAGCGGGTCGGCCCGCGCGGCCCCGCCCTGGACGAGGCGTGGGCCGCCGTCGTCGCCGACCTGCGCGCCCGCGCCCTCGACGCGCCGCTGATCACCGGCGGCCGGTCCGCGGGCGCCCGCACCGCGTGCCGCACGGCGCTCGCCACCGGCGCCGTCGGCGTGCTGTGCCTGGCGTTCCCCACGCGTCCCCCGGGCCGCCCGGACGCCCCGAGCCGGCTGCCGGAGCTCGAGGCCGCCGGGGTCCCGGTGCTGGTCGTCCAGGGCACGACGGACCCCTACGGCACCCCGCCGGCGTCGCCCACGCGCACGGTCGCCGAGGTCCCCGGCGACCACGCCCTCAAGAAGGACACCGCGGCCGTGGCGGCGGCCGTGACGGCCTGGCTCCCCACGGTCCTCCCCGTCCCCTGACGCCGAGGTCGGCAGTCCGGGTCCGAGATCGGCAGCTCCAGGTGCCGACCTCGGCACCGGAGTGCCGACCTCGCCGACGGACGGCGGGTCAGCCGTCCAGGAACGTGCGCACCGCCTCCGTGACGAGGGCGTGGTCGTCCGCCTGCGGGAGGCCCGAGACCGTCACCACGCCGACCACCCCGACGCCCTCGACGTGCACCGGGAACGCCCCGCCGTGCGCGGCGTACTGCTGCAGCGGCAGCTCGTGCACCGCGCCGAACGTCGTCCCCTTCGCGCGCGCCCGCAGGCCCTGCAGGTAGGACGAGGTGCCGAACCGCTCGACCACGCGCACCTTGCGCTCGATCCAGGAGTCGTTGTCGGCGACCGTCCCGGGCCGCGCGGCGTGGAACAGCTGCTGCGCGCCGCGCCGGATGTCGACGGTCACGGGCAGCCCGCGCTCGGTCGCCAGCCGGACCAGGAGCACGCCGAGCTCCCACGCGTCGTCGTTGGTGAAGGTGGCGAAGCGCAGGTCGCGCTCCTGCCGCTCGACCTCGGCGATCAGGGCCCGCACCTCGGTGTCGTCGCTCATGGGCGCGATCCTGCCACCCGCCGGCGCCGGCGGGCGGCAGCGACCGCCCCCCGGGCCGTCAGCCCCGGCGCACCGCCCGCACGACGGTGTCCCGGATGGTGATCTCCCGCCCGTCGGGGTCGGTCGCCGTGCGGGGCCGTGCCTCGGCGACCGGCACCTCCCACGCCCCCGGCTCGAGCGCCGCGACGACGTCCTCGGGGTCGAAGAACAGCTCCGGCAGGTCCGGGCGGCCGATGGTGGTGCGCAGGTCGCTCGCGTGGTGCGCGACGACCAGCAGCGTGCCGCCCGGCGCCACCGCCCGCGCCATCCGCGCGAACGCCACGGCCCGGACCGCCGGCGGCAGGTGCAGGAAGTGCGTCGTCACCAGGTCGTAGCCGCCGTCCCCGGCGTCCCACGTCGCGATGTCGACCCGCTCGGTCCGCACCCGCGCCGCGACCTCCGGGCCGGCCGCCGCGGCGGCGGCCTCGACCCGGTCGAGCGCCGTCCGCGCCAGGTCGACCGCGGTCACGACCCAGCCGCGCCCCGCGAGCCACAGGGCGTCGCCGCCCTCGCCGCACGCGACGTCGAGCGCCCGCCCCGGCGCGAGGCCGCCGACCTCGTCGACCAGCTGCGGGTTCGGGCTCCCGCTCCACACCCGCGGCGCGGAGCGGTACCGGTCCTCCCAGAACTCCCGGTCGTGCCGCACCTCGCCCGGGTCGCCGCCGTGCCCGTGCCCGTGCCCGCCCCCGGCGCCGCCGTGCTCCTGCCCCATGCCCCGCTCCTCCGCGTCGTCCCCGCCGCGGGACCACCCCGCGGCGGCCCCGCCCCGCCCGCTCACAGCCCGACCGGCCCGGTACCGGCCCGGCGCGCGGCGAGCTCGCGCTCCGCGCGCCCCGAGAACGGCGCCGCCTGCTCCGCCCGGTACCGCGCCACGGCGGCGTCGGCGTCCTCGGCGGCGAGCTCGGCGACCAGCGCCGCGCCCGCGGTCAGCCCGGCCGCCGCGGCGACCTGCACCTGCGCCCGCAGGTCGGTGACGTTCCCGGCGACCCGCACGCCCGGCACGGTCGTCGACCCGTCCGGCGCCGCGGCGACCCGGGTGCCGATCACGCGGTCGCCCATCGCCGCCGGCTCGGTCGGCAGCCCCAGGCCCTCGAGCCCGTCGAGCCGCGCGCCGAGGGTGGTCGCGACGACCACCGCGTCGCAGGCCAGCACGGTCCCGGTGGCCAGCCGCACGCCGGTCAGCACGTCGTCCGCCACCTCCAGCCCCGCCACGGCCCCCTCGACCACCCGCACGCCCAGGGCGGCGAGCCGCTCCCAGTCGTCGTCGGACAGCCCGTCCCCGGCGGCCGGGTCGGCACCGCCGCCCAGGAACAGCGTCACGTCCGCGGTCCAGCCCCGCCACAGCTGCGCCTGGTGCACCGCGACCGGGCCGGTGCCGAGCACCGCGACCGCGCGGTCCCGGACCTCCCAGCCGTGGCAGAACGGGCAGTGCAGCACGTCGCGGCCCCAGCGGTCCGCGAGCCCGGGGACGGCCGGCAGCGCGTCCACCAGCCCGGTGGCCACCAGCACCTTCCGCGACCGGACGACCCGGCCGCCCGCGAGCGTCGCGCGGAACCCGTCGCCGTCGCGCCGGAGGTCGACCACCCGGTCCTCGACGACCTCGGCCCCGTAGCCCTCGACCTCGGCCCGGCCGCGCGCCAGCAGCTCCGCGGGCGGCAGCCCGTCCAGCCCGAGGTAGGCGTGCATGTGCGCCGCGGGCGCGTTCCGGGGCGCGCCGTCGTGCACCACCAGCACGCTCCGGCGGGCGCGGGCCAGGGTGAGCGCGCCGCCCAGCCCCGCCGCGCCGCCGCCGACCACCAGCACGTCGTGCTGCTCCGTCTCCATGGGGTCCTCCGCCCTCTCGTCGATGGCTCCCACGGTGCGCGCGACGGTGCGCCCTTGACAAACATCGTTGCCAGGTCGGCAAATGGAGGCATGGCCGAGCCCCGCCGCCCCCGCACCGTCCCGCCGACGCCGGCGCCGCCGCCCGGCGACGACGCCCCCGCCGACCTCGAGCCCGTGCTCGAGGCCGTCGGGCCCCGGCTGCGCGACCTGCGCCAGCGGCGCGGCGCCACGCTGGCCGACCTGTCCCGCAGCACGGGCATCTCGGTCAGCACCCTCTCCCGGCTGGAGTCCGGGCAGCGGCGGCCGACGCTCGAGCTGCTGCTGCCCCTCGCCCGGGCGCACCAGGTCCCGCTGGACGACCTGGTCGGCGCCCCCGAGACGGGCGACCCGCGCGTGCACCTGTCGCCCGTCGAGCGGCACGGGGTCACGTTCGTCCCGCTCAGCCGCCGGCAGGGCGGGCTGCAGGCCTACAAGCAGGTGTTCCCGGCCGGGCACAACCCCGGTCCCGTCGACCCGCGCACCCACGAGGGCTACGAGTGGATGTACGTGCTGTCGGGGCGGATGCGCCTGGTGCTCGGCGAGCACGACCTCATGATCGAGCCCGGGGAGGCGGTCGAGTTCGACACCCGGATCCCGCACTGGTTCACGAACCCCGGCCCCGGGGCCGCCGAGGTGCTCACGCTGTGGGGCCCGCAGGGCGAGCGCATGCACGTGCGCGCCCGCTCCACCCGGAGGCCCTGACCGCGCGGGTCAGGCCACGGCCGCGAGCGCCAGCACCGACGCGGCGACGCACAGCGGCGCGAGCCACAGCCCCTGCACCACGAACGCCCGCACCGGCACGTGCACCATCGCCTGCCGGCACCGCCGCCACCACAGCACGGTCGCGAGCGACGCCCACGGGGTGAGCAGCGGCCCCACCCCGGTCCCGATCAGCACCGCCGCGAGCCGGCGCACGTCCTCCCCCGCGACCGGCTCGAGCAGCAGGTACGCGGGCAGGTTGTTGACCCCGTTCGCGACCGCCGCCGACAGCGCGGCGACGCCCAGCAGCGCCCCGGTGTCCGACCCCGCCGGAGCGGCGTCCAGCACCCAGTCCCCGAGCCCGCGCACGTGCAGGGTCTCGACGACGACGAACAGGGCGCCGACGACCACGATCATCCGCCAGGGCACCAGGTCGCGCGCCCGCCCGGGCACCGGCCGGCGCCGCACGGCGAACGCGGCCAGCAGCACCGCCGCCGCGCCCAGCGCCACGGCCCACACGGGCAGGCCCGCCACGAACCCGACGGCCATCACCGCGACGGTGGCCCCGGTGGCGACCAGCAGCGCCCGGTCGGGCGGGGCGTACCGCTCGCCCGGCTCGAACCGGCCGCGCAGGTCCCGGCGGCCGCGGACCGCCAGGACGGCCACGGTGACCACGACGGCCGCGAGCGCCGGCGCCCACATCACCCCGAGGTAGCCGACGTCCTGCTCGGCGAACCGGTGGTCGGCGAGCAGGTTGGTCAGGTTGGACACCGGCAGCAGCAGCGACGCGGTGTTCGCGAGCGCGACGACGGTGAGCACCAGCAGCAGCGGCGACGTCCGGGTGCGGCGGGCCAGCGTGATCGCCAGCGGGGTGAGCAGCACGGCCGTGGTGTCGAGCGAGAGCAGCACGGTCGACACCACCGCGATGCCCACCAGCAGCAGCCAGAGCAGCCACCGCCGCCCGCCCGAGGCGCGCGCGGCGGCGTCCGTGGCGACGTCGAACAGGCCGGCGGCGCCGCACAGCTCGGCGACGACCGTGAGCGCGGCGACGAACAGCAGCACCGGCCCGACGCGCTCGGCGAGGGCCGCCGCGTCGGCCCGCGGCAGGGCGCCGGTGAGCACCGCGGCGGCGGCCGGCACCACGGCCACCGCCCACCACGGGACGGCACGCCGGAGCCTGGGCACGGCGGAACTCTAGGTCCCGCGCCGCGCCCCCGCGCGGCGGCGTCCGGCGGGTCGTCCGCGGCGGCGTCCGGCGGACGCCGCCGCGGACCGTCAGTCCAGCAGCCCCTGCGCCAGCGCGGGCGCCAGCACCGGCGCCAGCGGCAGCCGCGGGATCAGCGTCGCCTGCACCGCGTGGTAGAGGTCGGCCTTGCCCTCCCACACGGTGCGGGACACCCGGTTGTCGGTGCCGAGCTCGTGCCACCAGGACCCGCCCTCGTGGTCGAGCAGGTGCTCGGCGGCGTAGTCCCACCACGTGGCGTACCAGTCGTCGAACCGCTGCTCGCCCGTCGCGGCGTGCAGGGCGGCTGCGGCCGCGATGCCCTCGGCGGCGACCCAGTGCATCCGCTCGCGCACGACGGGCTGCCCGGACCAGTCCACCGTGTAGACGAACCCGGGGGCGCCGTCCACGGCCCAGCCCTCGCGGACCGACGCGTCGAACAGCGCGGTGGCGTCCTGGACCATCCACGCGGGCGCGACGTCCCCGGCCGCGGTGAGCGAGGCCCGGGCGTGCAGGGTGAGCCGGGCCCACTCCAGCCAGTGCCCGACGGTCGCGCCGTACGGCCGGAACGGGTGCGCCGGGGCGTCGACGTTGTACTCGAGGTCCGCGTTCCACCCGGCGTCGAAGTGCTCCGGGATCCGCCAGGCGTTGTCCCGCGCGAAGCCGTGCACGACCCGGGTGAGGATCCGGACGGCGCGGTCCAGCCACACCCGCTCGCCGGTCACGCCGTGCGCGGCGAGGTAGGCCTCGACCGTGTGCATGTTGGCGTTGACGCCGCGGTAGGCGTCGAGCTCGGTGAACGTGCGGTCCCAGGACTCGACGGCCATCCCGGCCTCCTCGTCCCAGAACCGCGTCTCCGAGACGGCCAGGGCCTCGCGCAGCAGCGCCTCGGCGCCCGGCCGGCCCGCGGCGACGGCGGAGGACGTGGCCAGGACGACGAACGCGTGCGGGTACGCGGCCTTGGCGTCGTCGCGCGGGGTGCCGTCGGCGTCCACCTCGGCGTACCAGCCGCCGTGCTCGGCGTCCCGGAACAGCCCGTCGAGCGCGGCCAGCCCGTGGTCGACCAGCGCGGCGGAGCCCGGCCGCCCGAGCAGGTGGGCCAGCGCGTACACGTGCGTCATCCGGCAGGTGATCCACAGCTCGGCGGGCCCCGGCAGCGGCCGGCCCACGTCGTCCAGGCGGAGGAACCCGCCGGACGGGGCGGCGGAGGCCTTCCCGAAGGCGAGCAGGCGGTCGGTCTCGGTCTCGAGCCAGCGGGCGTGCGCGGGCGTCGTCAGCCACGTCATGGGTGTCACCCTAGTCACACCCGGGGCCCCCGGCCCGCCCCGGCGGCGCCCTCGCGCGGCGGCCGCGGCGCCCCCGCGCCGACCCCGCCGCGACGCGTCCCCGCAGCGCACGCCGCCGCGACCGACCACCCGGTCGCGATGTGCACGAACGTGCAGGCCAGCCGTGACGCGGTCCGGTTCGTCCGAGTCGTCCTGGAGCTTTGACACCGCACCCCTGACGCGACCATGATCGAGGCGGATTTGACCGGTCAAAGCGGCTCCGTCGGTCCCGCACCACCCGCACCCCCACCCCCGCCCCGACGGACGCCACGAGGACCGCCGCATGCCCACCGCCGACGCCCCGCGCGCCGCCGACGCGCGCGCCCCCCGGGTGACCATCCGCGCGGTGGCCGAGCACGCGGGCGTCTCCCGGCAGACGGTGTCGAACGCGCTCAACGCGCCGCACCGGCTCTCGCCCGCCACGCTGGAGCGCGTGCGCCGCTCCGTGACCTCGCTCGGCTACCGCCCCGACCACGCCGCCCGCGCGCTGACCTCGCGCCGCTCCGGCCTGATCGGCATCCGCGTCGGGTCGACGGCGCACCGCACCGCGGCGCACCCGGACCGGCTGCTGCACGAGCTCGTCGCGGCGGCCCGGCCGCACGGCTACCGGTTCCTCGCGTTCGACGCCCCGTACGGGGACGACGCGGCGGAGATCGCCGCCTACGGCGAGCTGTTGGCCGCCGGCGACGTGGACGCCGTGGTCGTCGCGGACACCCACCCCGGCGACGCGCGCCCGGCCTGGCTCGCGGACCGCGGGGCGGCGTTCGTCGCGCACGGGCAGCCGTGGGGCGACCCGGACGCCGCGCACCCGTGGGTCGACGTCGACGGCGCGCTCGGCGTGCGGCTCGCGGTCGGGCACCTCCGCGCCCGCGGGCACCGCCGGATCGGGTTCGTCGGCTGGCCCGCGGACGGCGCCGGCGGCGACGCGCGGCGCGCGGCCTGGCTCGCGGCGACCGCCGGCGCCGACGGGACGCCTGCGGCCCGGGGGCCCGAGGCGACCGCCGCCGCGGACGACCCGGACGCGGCCGCCGCGGCCGTGGCCGCGCTGCTCGGGCGGTCCGCCGACGCCCCGACCGCCCTGGTCTGCGCGTCCGACGCCCTGGCCCTCGGCGCGCTCGCCGCCGTCGCGGACGCCGGCGGCACCCCCGGCCGGGACGTCGCGATCACGGGCTACGACGACTCCGACCTGGCCGCGTTCGCGCGTCCCGGGCTGACGAGCCTGCGGCAACCGATCAGACTGGTGGCGCAGACCCTCGTCGAGCAGGTGCTGGACCGGCTCGGCGTCGACCTCGGGCACCGGCCGGCCCCGGCCGGGCTGGTCCCGCCCGAGCTCGTCGTCCGGGCCTCCAGCGCCGGGCCCGCACCGCGCGCCGCCGCCCCCGGGCCGGCCGACGCCCGACCGGCACCCCGGACCACCGCCGCATGACGCACGACCCCGCACGACCCGCACCCGCACACCACGCCCCTGGGAGCTCCACCGTGGCAACCGCACCCGACCGCCCGACCGCGGTCCTCGACGGCCTCGACGCCGTCCTGTTCGACCTCGACGGGGTCCTCACCCCCACCGCCGTCGTGCACATGCACGCCTGGGCGCGGCTGTTCGCGCCGCTGCTCGACGCGCGCGGTGCGGCCCCGTACACCGACGCCGACTACTTCGCGCACATCGACGGCAAGCCCCGCTACGAGGGCGTGCGGTCCCTCCTGGCGTCGCGCGGCATCGAGCTCCCGTGGGGCGACCCGGCGGACTCCCCCGACACCGAGACGGTCTGCGGCCTCGGCAACCGGAAGAACGCCGTCTTCACCCAGGTGCTGGAGACCGAGGGCGTGACGCCCTACCCGGGCTCGGTGCGCCTGGTCGACGCGCTGCTCGCCCAGGGCCGGAAGGTCGCCGTGGTGTCGAGCAGCCGGAACGCGGTGCCCGTGCTGGCCGCCGCGGGCCTGACGGACCGGTTCCCGCTCGTGGTCGACGGCCTGGTCGCCGCGGCGCAGGGGCTGGCGGGCAAGCCGGACCCGGCGACGTACCTGTACGCCGCCGACCGGCTCGGCGTCCCGCGCGAGCGCGCGGTCGTCGTCGAGGACGCCGAGTCCGGCGTCGCCTCCGGCCGGGCCGGGGCGTTCGGGCTCGTGATCGGCGTGGACCGCGGCGCCGGCGCCGACGTGCTGCGCGAGCAGGGGGCAGACCTGGTGGTGGACGACCTCGCGGAGCTCGTCACCACGACCGACGGAACCGACGAGCACGAGAGCACCCTGCCGTGAACCCCACCTCCCTGTTCACCCCGGACCCCCTGGACCGCAACCGGTTCCCCAAGGACGAGTGGCGGCTGCGCGAGACGCAGCACGACGCGTCCGACCTGGGCCGGACCGAGACCCTGTTCGCCGTCGGCAACGGGTACCTCGGCATGCGCGGCAACGTCGAGGAGGGCCGGGACAGCCACAGCCACGGCACCTTCATCAACGGGTTCCACGAGACCTGGCCGATCCGGCACGCCGAGGAGGCCTACGGCTTCGCGCGCGTGGGCCAGACGATCGTCAACGTCCCGGACGCCAAGATCATGCGGCTGTACGTCGACGACGAGCCGCTGCTGCTGACGGTCGCGGACCTGCACTCCTACGAGCGGAGCCTCGACTTCCGCGACGGCGTGCTGTCCCGCGACCTGGTCTGGCAGACGCCGTCCGGCAAGCGCGTGCAGGTGCGCACCCGGCGCATGGTGTCGTTCGCCGAGCGGCACCTGGCCGTCATGACGTACGAGCTGACGATGCTCGACGCCGACGCCCCGGTGGTGCTGAGCAGCCAGATCCTCAACCGGCAGGACGGGCAGGACGAGTACCACGTCCGCTCCGCCGCGATGGGCGAGGGCTTCGACCCCCGCAAGTCGGAGACGCTGACCGCCCGCGTCCTCGAGCCGAAGACGCACTGGGGCGCCGAGGGCCGGTACGTGATGTCCTACCGGGCCGCCGCGTCCGGCATGACGCTGTCGGTGGCCGCGGACCACACGATCGAGACGGACAACGCCTACGAGGAGCTGTCGCTCGTCGAGGAGGACCTGGCCAAGCACGTCTACCGGATCGACGCCAAGCAGGGCCAGACGGTCCGCATCACCAAGGTCGTCACCTACCACTCGTCCCGCGGCGTGCCCGCGCGCGAGCTCGCCGACCGGTGCCGCCGCACCCTCGACCGGGCGCAGGCCGCCGGCGTCGAGCAGCTGTTCGCCGACCAGCGCGCCTGGCTCGACGACTTCTGGGCGCGCAGCGACGTCGAGGTGCCGGGGCAGCCCGACCTGCAGCAGGCCATCCGGTGGAACCTGTTCCAGCTCGCGCAGGCGACGGCCCGCGCCGAGGGCAACGGCATCGCCGCGAAGGGCCTCACCGGCTCCGGGTACAGCGGGCACTACTTCTGGGACACCGAGGTCTACGTCCTGCCGTTCCTGACGTACACGTCGCCCCGGATCGCGCGGAACGCGCTGCGGTTCCGGTACACGATGCTCGACGCCGCGCGCCGCCGGGCCGCCGAGCTCAACCAGAACGGCGCGCTGTTCCCGTGGCGCACGATCAACGGCGAGGAGGCGTCCGCCTACTACGCGGCCGGCACCGCGCAGTACCACATCGACGCCGACATCGCGCACGCCGTGCGGCAGTACGTCGCGGCCACCGGCGACGACGACTTCCTCGCCCGCGAGGCCGTCGACATCCTGGTGGAGACCGCGCGCATGTGGGCCGACCTGGGCTTCTGGCGCGGGACGAACGGCGACGCGTCGTTCCACATCCACGGCGTCACCGGCCCGGACGAGTACACGACCGTCGTGAACGACAACCTGTTCACCAACGTGATGGCCCGCGCCAACCTGCGCGGCGCCGTCGAGGCCGTGGACCGCCTGGCGCACGAGCACCCGGCGGAGCACGCCGCGCTCGTCGCCCGGCTGCACCTGACCCAGGACGAGCTGGACGAGTGGGCGCACGCCGCCGAGCGGATGCACATCCCGTACGACGAGCGGCTCGGCATCCACCCCCAGGACGCGAACTTCCTCGAGAAGGAGCTCTGGGACCTGGCCAACACCGACCCGGCCAAGCGCCC
>NZ_DASQCJ010000099.1:0-2583 GCF_035634735.1 Cellulomonas sp. | reverse complement strand
GCTCGCCGGCCCGGCGGTCGACGGCGAGGTGCTGCGGGTGCTCCGCGGGGCGTGGACCGAGAACGCCCTGCTGACCCGGGCGCTGGCCGCGGCGACGTCGGACCGGCCGCTGCACGTGCGGCTGTCGCACCTGGAGGCGCTGGGCCTGCCAGGGTCGCTGCTGTCCGCGCTGCGCGAGGTGCTGCTGGCCCGGGGGTGAGGCGCCGCGGGTGTCGGTGGGGGCGCCTAGGCTTGGCCCTGCCATGACGTCGCTCTTCGAGAACCTGCCGCTGCCCGGACTCGCCCTCTCCGACCTCGGTCGCCTGCCGGCCGCCGTGCCACCGCGCGGTGACCAGCCCGGCGACGGCGCCGGTGCGGGCGAGGCCACCGACGCGCCCGGGGACGGCGACGACCGCCGGGGCCGCGGCCGCGCGCCGTCGATCGACGCCGACGCGCTGCTGGTCGGCCTCAACCCGCAGCAGCGCGCCGCGGTGCTGCACCACGGCGGCCCGCTGCTCATCGTCGCCGGCGCCGGCTCCGGCAAGACCCGCGTGCTGACCCACCGCATCGCGCACCTGCTGGCGACCCGGCAGGCGCGGGCGGGGGAGATCCTGGCGATCACGTTCACCAACAAGGCCGCGGCCGAGATGCGCGAGCGCGTGGCGTCCCTGGTGGGCCCGTCCGCCCGGATGATGTGGGTCTCGACGTTCCACTCGGCGTGCGTCCGGATCCTGCGCCGCGAGGCGCAGACCCTCGGCCTGCGGCAGTCGTTCTCGATCTACGACTCCGCGGACTCGCAGCGGCTGCTGAGCCTCGTGGCGCGCGAGCTCGACCTGGACCCGAAGAAGTACCCGCCGAAGGCGCTGCAGTCCAAGATCTCGAACCTCAAGGACGAGCTGGTCGACCCCGACGCGTTCGCGGCCACGGCGAGCGGGTCCAACGACTTCGACCAGGCGCTGGCGCAGGTCTACACCCGGTACCAGCAGCGGCTGCGCCAGGCGAACGCCCTCGACTTCGACGACCTCATCATGACCACGGTGAACCTGCTGCAGGCCTTCCCGGCCGTCGCGGAGCACTACCGCCGCCGGTTCCGGCACGTGCTGGTCGACGAGTACCAGGACACCAACCACGCGCAGTACGTGCTCGTGCGCGAGCTCGCGGGCGTCGGCGCGGCGGACCCGGGCGCGGACGCCGCGGTCCCGCGCGGCGAGCTCACCGTCGTCGGCGACGCGGACCAGTCGATCTACGCCTTCCGCGGCGCCAGCATCCGCAACATCATGGAGTTCGAGGCCGACTACCCGGACGCCACGACCATCCTGCTGGAGCAGAACTACCGCTCGACGCAGACGATCCTGTCCGCCGCCAACGCGGTGATCAGCAAGAACCCCGGCCGCAAGCCCAAGCGGCTGTGGACCGACTCCGGCTCCGGGCCGAAGATCGTCGCCTACGTCGCCGACAACGAGCACGAGGAGGCGCGGTTCGTCGCGGAGGAGATCGACCGCCTCGGCGACTCCGACGGCGTGCGCCCCGGCGACGTCGCGATCTTCTACCGGGCCAACGCTCAGTCCCGCGCGCTGGAGGAGGTGCTGATCCGCGTCGGCCTGCCGTACAAGGTCGTCGGCGGCACCCGGTTCTACGAGCGGCGCGAGATCAAGGACGCCGTCGCGTACCTGCGCGCGATCGCCAACCCCGACGACGACGTCAACCTGCGCCGCATCCTGAACGTGCCCAAGCGCGGGCTCGGCGACCGGTCCGAGGCCATGGTCGCGGGCTACGCGGAGCGCGAGCGCGTCTCCTTCGGCCAGGCGCTGGAGCGCCTGGAGGAGGTGCCCGGGCTGGGCACGCGCGCGATCACCGGGCTCCGGGCGTTCGCCGAGATGATGTCCGACCTGCGGGCGCTCACCGAGTCGGGCGCCGGCCCGGCCGAGATCCTGTCGGTCGTGCTCGACCGCAGCGGCTACCTGGCGGAGCTGCGCGCGAGCGAGGACCCGCAGGACCAGACCCGGGTCGAGAACCTCGCCGAGCTGCACGCCGTGGCCAGCGAGTTCGAGCAGTCCGACCCCGAGGGCGACCTCGCCGACTTCCTCGAGCGGGTGTCGCTGGTCGCCGACTCCGACCAGATCCCGTCCGACGACGGCGGCGACGACGCGGACGGCGAGCCGAAGCCGGACCAGGGCGTCATCACGCTGATGACCCTGCACACGGCCAAGGGCCTGGAGTTCCCGGTCGTGTTCCTCACCGGGATGGAGGACGGCACGTTCCCGCACATGCGGTCGCTCGCCGACACCGACCAGCTCGCCGAGGAGCGCCGGCTGGCGTACGTCGGCCTCACCCGCGCGCGGCAGCGGCTGTACATCTCCCGCGCCGCGGTCCGCACCGCGTGGGGCGTGCCGAACGAGTTCCCGCCGAGCCGGTTCCTCGACGACCTGCCCGAGGACCTCATCGACTGGCGGCGGCGCGAGTCGTCGAACGACCGGCTGCGCGGCCCGGGCGGGTTCCTGGGCGGGCGCTCGGGGTACGCCTCGGGCGGCGGCGGGTACGGCGAGCGGTCGGGGTCCGGGTCGACCCAGAGCTGGAAGAAGAGCTCCGCGGCGTCCCGCGCCG
>NZ_DASQCJ010000098.1:0-4569 GCF_035634735.1 Cellulomonas sp. | reverse complement strand
GTCGTTCTGCACGGCCTCCTCGGTGATCCCGATCGGGGCCTTCTCCAGCAGCTGGGCGATCATCGTCGCCAGCATCTCGACGTGGCCGAACTCCTCGGCGCCGATGCCGTACAGCAGGTCGCGGTACTTGCCGGGCAGGTGGGTGTTCCAGGACTGGAACCCGTACTGCATCGCGACGGTGATCTCGCCGTACTGCCCGCCCAGGACCTCCTGGAGCTTGCGGGCGTACACGGCGTCCGGCTTGTCGGGTGTGGACTTGAACTGCAGCTCTTGACGGTGGAAGAACATCGCGACCTCCGCGCCCCGGGCTCGGGGCAGTCTGTCTGCGGGGACCGCGGTCGCGGAGGGGCGCCGGTGGGGCGCCACGCCCGGACCGGGCCGTGGCGCCGGCGCCCTGCTGCACCGACACGGGGGGCGGTCGGCCTAGCGGACCGCCCTGAGCCGACGCTAGGTCCGTCCGGGGGAACGCGCCTCCCGAGGGGGCGGTTGCGCGCGGGGCGCAGCCGTGCGATGTCGCCGCCGGTCAGGCCTCCGGCCGGGCCTCGTGCCCGGGGCGCCCGTGCGTGCGGTTGCGCTCCTTCAGCTGCGACTCGTACACGTGCCGGCGCCCGCCCACCAGGCGCTCGCGGGTGCGCCGCTCGGCGTCGGCGAACGCGCGGTAGTAGCCGTCGTCGAAGTCCTCGACGACCTGGAACGTCCAGCGCCCCTCGAGCACGTTGCGGCCCACGACCTCGGCGCGGAGGTCGTCGGCGACGTCGGGGTGGCCGGCGGCGGCCAGCCGGTCCAGGGCGTCGGCGAGCTCCGCGTCGGCCCGCCCGATCAGCCGGTGGAAGGCGTACAGCATCCCGCGGGCGTGCTCGACGACCTCGAACGCGGCGGTCACCCCGCCCACGGCCTCGACGACCTCGTCGGAGACCCCGTCGGGGGGCAGGTGGGCGGCGTCGGGCCGCTCGGCGGACCCGCCGGGGCCGTGGTCGTGGTGCGTGTCGTCGGGCCGGGGCTGCGGGGCGTCGTCGGTCATGCGGCCATCGTGCGGCGGCCCACCGGTGCGCGCCCGCGGAGCGTTCCGCTGGGGCGGCACCGGCGCACCGCGGGGCGCCCGGCCGGCGCCGGCTTGCGCCGAGCGAGTACCCGAGACGTCGAGCGAGTACTCGCCGGGTGCTCGCTCGACGCGTTTCTTGCACACTCGGCGGCGGGACGGCACTCACCGACGCCGACGGCACAGGAAACGTGCCGAGTGCCTATCCCGCGGCTAGGCACTCGGCACGTTCGCTAGGCGCTCGACGTGGCGCGGCATGCGGAGGCGCGACGCGCGCCCGCGCGGGTGACCCGCGGTCAGCCGACCACCGAGGCGATCTGGATGAGGTTGCCGCACGTGTCGTCCAGCACCGCCACGACCACGGGCCCCGCCTCGGTGGGCGGCTGCACGAACCGGACGCCCCGCGCCTCGAGCCGCGCGTGCTCGGCGCGCACGTCGGCGACGCCGAAGCTCGTCCAGGGGATGCCGTCGGCGACCAGCGCGGCGCGGAACGGCGCGACGGCCGGGTGCTCCGCCGGCTCGAGCAGCAGCTCGACGCCGTCCGGGGCCTCGGGCGACACGACGGTCAGCCACCGGTGCGCCCCCACCGGGACGTCGGTCTTCGGCCGGAAGCCGAGCACGTCGGTGTAGAAGGCCAGCGCCCGGGCCTGGTCGTCGACGAACACGGAGGCGGTGGTGATGATCACGGGGACTCCTCGGTGGGTGCGGGTGGTGCGGCGGGTGGTGCGGCGGGTGCGGACATCGCGTCGAGCCAGCAGGAGACGCCGGCGAGCGGCCCGGGATCGAGCCGGTGCACGGTGGTCCGGCCCGCCCGGGCGACCCGGACCAGGCCGGCGTCGGCCAGCACCCCCAGGTGCTTGGAGACGGCCTGCCGGCTCACGGCGACCCCGTGGACGGAGATCAGCCGCGTGCACAGCTCGAACAGGGTCTGGCCGTCCCGCCGGCGCAGCTCCGCCAGGAGCAGCCGCCGGGTCGGGTCGGCCAGCGCCCGGAACACCTCGTCCACACGGCCACGATAGGCAACCTCACGGTTGCCATTCAAGACCCGCGGCTCGCCGGCTCGGCGCGTGCAGTACCGTGAGCGCCATGCACACGACGTCGAGCTGGTGGCCCGCCTCCTAGGCGGACCCCTCGACGCGTCGACGACCGCCCCTGATCCGGGTGGTCGTGTCCGCGGGCGCGGCGGGACCACCCGGTCCCCGACCGAACGGCACCCGCGATGACCTCCCTGCTCCGCTCCCTGCTCGACGACGCCACCACGCCCTTCGCGGTGCTGCACCGCCGCGGCACGGACTGGCTGGACGTCCTGGTCGGCGACGTGCTCGACGTCGACCGCCTGGCCGACGTGCCGCTCGACGGCGGCACCGTGCTCGCGCTCGTGCCGTTCCGCCAGGTCCGCGAGCGGGGCTTCGCCGCGCACGACGACGGCGCCCCGCTGCGCTGCCTGCTGGTGCGGGACCGCGAGCGGGTGCCGCTCGCCGCGGCGCTGCCCCTGCTGCCCGACGCGGTGCCGGTGGCGCCCGAGGGGTTCGACGTCGACGACGCGACCTACGCCGACCGGGTGCGCGCGGTGATCGAGGACGAGATCGGCCGGGGCGAGGGCGCGAACTTCGTGCTGCGCCGGGACTTCGTGGCCCGGACCGGCGCCGCGCCGGGCCCGGCGGTCCTGGGCTGGCTGCGGGCGCTGCTGGAGCGCGAGCAGGGGGCGTACTGGACGTTCGCCGTGCGGACGCCGGGGCTCGCCGCGGCCGGCGCCACCCCCGAGCGGCACGTGTCCGTCGCCGGCGGCGTCGCCCGGATGAACCCGATCAGCGGGACGTTCCGGCACGGCGACCAGCCGCCGACGGGCGCCGAGCTGCTGGCGTTCCTGGCCGACACCAAGGAGAGCGAGGAGCTGTTCATGGTGGTCGACGAGGAGATGAAGATGATGAGCGCGGTCTGCCCGGACGGCGGCCGCATCCTGGGCCCGTACCTCGCCCAGATGTCCCGGCTCACGCACACCGAGTACGTGCTGGAGGGGCGGACCGACCTCGACGTGCGGGAGGTGCTCCGGCTGACGATGTTCGCGCCGACCGTGACCGGCTCGCCGATGGGCAACGCCTGCGCGGTGATCGCCCGGCACGAGACGACGCCGCGCGGCTACTACTCCGGCGTGCTGGCGCTGCTGGAGCCCGACGGCACGACCCGCCCGGACGGCGCGCCGGGGTACGAGGTGGACGCACCGATCCTGATCCGGACCGCGTACCTGGACGACGCCGGCCGGGTCACCGTGCCGGTCGGGACCACGCTCGTGCGGCACTCCTCCCCCGACGGCGAGGTGGCCGAGACGCACGCGAAGGCCGCCGGGGTGCTCACGGCGATCGGGGCCGTCGCGCCGGTGGGCGCCGGGGCGGCCGCGCCGGTCCTCGCCGACGAGCCCGGGGTCGCGGCCGCGTTGGCGGCGCGGAACGACCGGCTCGCCGCGTTCTGGCTGCGACCCCAGGCCGTCGAGCCCGAGCCGGCGCTCGCGGGCCGCACCGCGCTGGTGGTCGACGCGGAGGACCAGTTCACGACGATGCTCGCCCACCAGCTCCGGCACCTCGGGCTCGACGCCCGGGTCGTGCCGTGGCGGGACGTGCCCGACGACGCCGACCCCGACCTGCTGGTCCTCGGCCCGGGGCCGGGCGACCCGCGGCGGCTCGACGACCCCCGGGTGGCGCGGCTGCACGCGCTGCTGGCCCGGCGGCTCGGGGCTGGCGACCCGCTGCTCGCCGTCTGCCTGAGCCACCAGGTGCTCGCGCTCCAGGCCGGGCTGCCGGTCGCGCCGCTGCCCGCGCCGCGCCAGGGCGTGCGGCTCGAGGTCGACGTGTTCGGCGAGTGCCCCGCGATCGGGTTCTACAACACGTTCGCCGCGCGGCACGCGCCCGGGGGCGACCCGACGCCGCTGCTCGGGCTCGAGGTCGCGTCCGACGACGCCGGGGTGGTGCACGCGCTGCGCGGACCGGGGGTGGCCTCGGTGCAGGGGCACCTGGAGAGCGTGCTCTCGTCCGACGGGCTGGTCACGCTGCGCCGGCTGGTCGCGCACGCGCTGGGCGGCGGGGCGGCCGGGCGGGCGGCGGGCTGAGGGCGGGCGGCCCGCGCGCCGACGGCGGGCCGGCCCCGCGCCCGCTAGCGTGACCTGCCATGGCCTCCCGCACCGGCGTCTCGACCGCCTCCGGCTGGCTCGCCGTCGTGGCCCTGGCCGGCGCCGTGCTGCTGCTCGTGCCCGGCTGGTTCGGCCGGCCGCCGGGCGCGATCCTGCTCCCGGTCGCCGCGGCCGCCGCGCTCGGTCTCGGCTGGCTGCTCGACCCGGGGGCGAGCCGGGCGACCTTCGTCGACGGGGTGCTGGCGACGCTGGGGCTCGCCGCCCTGCTGGGCGGGGCGGCCCTGCTGGTGTCGTCGCTGGTGCGGCTCGTGGCGCTCGGCGACGTCGGGGCGCTCGGGTTCGGGCTGGGCGGGGCGGCGCTCGGCGCGCTGATCGGCTCGGGCCTCCTGGCGACCCGCATGGACGG